>JAALLA010000208.1 GCA_011087765.1 Pirellulaceae bacterium | reverse complement strand
AAACTCAGCGTCTGCACAAGACGCCAGGATAACGACGAAATCTTCTCTTTCGGACGTTAATTTTGATTTCTGGCGGAATTACATCAAAGCCAGCGACACAGAACTTGAATGGCAAAAATTACCGTGGAAGATGAGTTTTCATGAAGGTTTAAAAGAGGCCGCTAAACTGAATAAACCAATCCTCCTCTGGGCCATGAACGGTCATCCGCTCGGATGTACCTGAGGCAATGGAAATGTTGGCCGACAGTCTGTCTGGTCGAATCCGAAAGTGCTCGAGCTGACGGATAAGTTTGTATTAGCTACGGATGAAGTATGGCGACTTCAGGGGGGAAGTGATTTCAATGAATATCAGAAATCCGGAGGCAGTGATCCCGAGTGCATCTGCTTTCAAGAGATGGCCTCTCAGGGCCATTACGGCGCAGGTGGCGGTACCAAACAGGGAATCTATGTTTGCACGCCCGATGGGAAATTTCTAACATCCATTAACTCCCTGTCTGGAAAAGCAGTCGCCGATACGCTTGAACGCGGTCTCGCCAAATGGGAAAGCGAATTTTCAGGATCGATTGCGGTTCCCGCCTCGACACCAACTCCCAGCCATCGCTGGGAATGGAGCTATCCGGAACGCGGTCTGGTGCTAAAGCAAACCGCGCGTTATCTATCCGACTCGAAACAACCGCTGCTGGAGCGGGACAAGCGATTCAATTTTGATTTTGTTTGGTTCAATCCAAATGAGGCATTAATGTTCATACCCCGCCAACCAGAAATAGGTATGAAATTCGACCTTCCCGAAACACTGTTTGACCGCTTCGCGTGCTTCCATCTCATTGAAACGGCACACGGTGAAAGCGGCATTTTTCACCGTGGCGAAGTCGATGGAGCATTCCAGGGGAAAGTCATCGATGTGCAACCGGGATCATTGAAAATTGAAATTACTGGGGACTGCCGTTCTTTGTCAAAGCGAAAAGAGTACCGTGGCCTGCCGCCCGCAAAACAAATTAATATCGAAATTCTCGGCTCATTCAGTTTCAACTCTTTGAAGCAACGATTCGATGAATTCGAACTGGTTGCAAAAGGTCGAATTTTTAATTCATCCGACCCAATAGATAATAATACAGCCTCCCGTTCGATCGGCTGGTATTTCACTCTCGCTAACCCCGACATACCCTCGGAGCGGCTTTTCCCAACACACCTTCACGCCTACGGTGCCGGTTGGATTAAACAACCTCCGCTCCCGCTCTATAATTTAGGCTCAAAGAGGCCTAACTAGTATCAACTAAATCGAGAAAGTGAACTCCACTCCCGCAATCTTGACTGTTAAGGAAACCTGTTACGGAAAACTTTAGTCTGTTCGATTGTCAGACTGAATGAAGGCGTTCAGTGAGGTTAACCGATTCCTTCACTTCTGCCAAATCATGATGCAGTTTAGACTCATTGAAAAGTCGATCATTACCTTGCTCTAAACAGATTTGAGAGTAATGCCTACCACATTTTAGCGCCCGCTCAAACGCACGCTTGTCAGTGGGTGATGCTGCGTAATCAGCAAGGGCGACTGAATATTTTTGATGGGCCATTTCTAACCAACCCGTTTCTTCACGAGTAGAATATTCAGTTAGTTTCCTACCAACAAAACTCGTCTCAAGATTTGATAAATACTTACCAAAATAGTACACGGCACAAACAGCAGCGCAAATGCCCGCGATGTTATACAGCTGGCCGTTGATCGCTTCTAGCATTGGAAACCTCTTTGACGAATCTGTTTGGAACATGCGAAAAACCTCATAGCAGATCACGCATCAACGTCAGACTAGTTCAATTAGCACCAATGTAAATCTAGGGAAACCTTCCTGTCCCCAACACACCCGCGCGTTCGTTCGGCTCAATCAATTAGCACAAAACTATCCACCCTTGCGCGCATAATTTTGGGCATCGAGAGAACTATCTTCCCCAGGCAGATAGTTTCATGCCCCACTAAAATTACCAAAAATGAAAACGCGTTAAGTTATGAGCACTCAGTTGCAATGCCAAACAAAATATTCCAAATGAGATCAACCTAAATCAGATGAATGAAACCATCCAATTTTTCAAACAAGAGAACAGGCGTTTGTTCAAATAAAGCTAATTCAAAATCCGCCACTACCGGATTAGTTTGAATGCAGAACGATTGATTAAATGGCATCCTTTAATTTCATTGGCGCAGGTTGAAAGTCTGCCATTGCTCGAATCAACTGCCGCCAACTGGAGGGGCGCCCCGGATTCACTCTTCCAAGTATTCTTTGACAATCCGCGCCGGAAAGCCAAGGAACGTTAGCCGGCATTTGATCAATATGAAGCAACCCCAACACGGCAGCAACCACGGGTTGTAAATCACCCATTCCATCAATAACTTCGTTCGCTGGCGCGACTTGAGGATCGCCAAGCAGTTGCGAAAATTGATTTAAAAATGCCGCCTCAAATCGATTGGGAGCATCGACTAAAAAACGACTGAGCATCGCTGGCGGATCATTTTGGTCGTGAATTCGAAATTGGCTAACAGCCTGAGCAGGAGACTCAGGGGCGTCCTGTTGATCTTCGGTCGGTACCAGTTTACCGACGCACTGCTCCGATATAAATCGGATCCCCGTCCTAACCACATTGGAAATTTGATCAGGATATTCCTGGAGATAACTTCCAGTCATTTCGGCCAAGTAAGTGCTTAGTTCTACAGGATCATCCGGACCTGTTCCGACGGCCTGCTGCCACTGTCGCAACAATTCATCGACCAGTAAACCATCGACATACATTTGATTCCAGCGAGTATTCCAATCGATATTGGGAAATTGCTGCTCAAAACACAACTCTAGAAAAGAAACGCCCACCGTTGGATAACGTTGAACCAAGGGAACGTCGGCGTCAAGTCCATCAGACGCTGGTAAATAATAACTGTGACAGAGACTGCCAATGGAAACTAAAAACCGCGACTGAGAGGCAATTTTTGAATTTCGATCGGCCAGCATCATCCAGTACGGAAGCGACTCCAGTGTCTTGCCAGTACCGCCGACTGCAAGATCACGGGAAGGATAGGAATCAATCACGCTAACCCCGCAAATCTCAGCTAACTTAGCCGCGTCACTGAAAGACGAGTAACTGATCTTTCCATCAAAATCACGATCCCAAACTCCCGGGTCCGACAGCGAGACTGCAAGTACGCGATCAACATAACGTCCAGCCTGACATTTCAAATGTTCGATTACATTCGCTTGAATTTCTGCAAGATCGGACGCTAACTGGGAAACCGTTCCAACATCTTTGATGCTGCCTTCGACGACCTCTCGACATCCGATCGCCACACTTTCGGGAATCGGGAGCGATGATTCAACCACGTGTTTGATTCGCAAAAATTTTCCATTGCCCTGAGTTAAAACCAAAGCACCTTGAACGCTTTTAAACTCCTCAGACACAGACAATCCGGCTGACAACCGATGATGCCGGTCATCGACTGCACGATCCATTCTTCCCAGCGCATCCTCCGGATCTTGCGGAGATCGATTTTGGAAAATTGGGAATTTCATTCGTAACTGCACCAGCAAGACTTTGATGACATCACGGGTAAACCAACACCAAGATTTTTGACTACCTCGCAACCAAAGTTAAAAACTCGAGCATTTACGTCAGTCAAAAAAAAAAGGGGGTAGCCTTGTTATCGGCATACCACCCTTAATGATCTCGCTTGGATATCCAGTTTCAACGAACCATCGGAAAAAACGCTAGCAACCCTTTGCTTTTCAATCGCTCTCCTGAGGCTTGCTATCAGGCTCAAGCAACCAATCGTAGCATCTGCGGAACTGGCTCTCGCACCAAATCTAAGAATTCTTCAAAGACCCGGACGTCAAGCGCGGATGCCGCTTCATTTTCGGGGTGGAACTGAGTTCCAATCGCAATCCAATCTTCTCTTTCACTTTCAATTGCTTCAATTACGCCATCTGGGCATCTTGCGGTAACCTGAAACCCTGGAGCCACTTCATCAACTGCCATATGATGGCGGCTGCTGACTCGAATTTCCCCATCACCATAAACACGCTCCATGAGGGAACCTGGCTGAATTTCGAGGCTATGGCGGTGACCAGGGTCCTGTGGGTCCCGGTGAGGGATCGCCGTTGGCAGATCCTCTGGAATATGAAGGAATAGATTGCCGCCCATAGTGACGTTGATTAACTGCATTCCAACGCCAATTCCAAAAACAGGCATGCGTCGATCAGCAATCAACTGCATTAGTTTACGATCAAACGCTTCTCGCCGTCGATCCATTGGTCGAACCGTAGGATGCAACATAAATCCATCTCGTCGCGGATCTAAATCAGCCCCTCCAATGAAAACAAATCCATCTAAACTGTCCAAAACCGCATTAATATCATCTTCTTCTTCCATGGGTGGGATGATTACCGGAACCCCTCCAGCCCGCAAAATACTGTCGTAATAACCTGCGGTTACTACTGAAAACGATGGCTGGTTACCTTGAGCGGCTCTGAAGTCCGCGTTGATCCCAATTAACGGTTTTGCTTGCATCCTGTTATCTCCTGAAGTTAGGTAAAGAACTCGTCATGAGTTCGGTCTGGTCAGATCTAGCCAATTTTTGGATCAACTGAATCCGGTTAAGCAGAAACTGTTAGCGTCAGCGAGTCAGACTTCGAAACTAGCTTAAGAGATAGAAATCAAAATGATGGTTCAAGAATGACCAATTTGCGTTCCGTTCTGGGTCGAGCACCATCAAAAGAGGCGAAATGAATCTGGGTCAACAACTGTTAATTTCCCAGATCTGTTTTCACCGACGACTTGCCCATCCTAAGCTTGCGTCGGAAGTTCCTTTCCGTTTTAACCAACTGCCGCAGGTCGTCTGCGACATGGGTGCTATTCTGAGGTGGTCATAAAAATGGTCAAGCAAGTCGCCGGATTTTGGGATTGCCCACCCGCCCCCGCCAAGATATTGTGCAAGCAACCAAGCTTTGCTAGCACAACTGGTATTGCGTATGATTTACCACAACTGACTAACGAACCGCTCGACAACGAGAATTCAGATGCAAAAATTGTGAATTCACCCGATAAAACCCTGTTTTTCCACCGTTTCAATTCAACACCGCGAAAACTATGCAATACACCGACGTCTGCATTGAGTCATTTGGCTATACAATTCCCGATGAAATTTGGGATTCGGCGACGTTAGAGTCGAAACTCGAGCCCATCTACAAACGCCTTAGGCTTCCCGAAGGACGGTTAGAATTAATGACTGGGATCCAGGAAAGGCGGTTCTGGCCCCGCGAGACGAAACCAAGTGAATTGAGTCAAAATAGCGCCCGGCTGGCTCTTGAGGCGGCTGATTTTGACCCTTTACGGGTAGGTAGCCTCATTCACGGATCCGTTTGCCGTGATTTTCTCGAACCGGCTACCGCTTGTACTGTCCACAACCAACTCGGACTTCCTCGCAAATGCTTGATTTTTGACGTTTCCAACGCGTGCCTTGGAATCCTGACCGGCTTAGTCCAAGCGGCCAATATGATCCAGCTCGGGCAGATTCAAGCCGCCATCGTCGTCGGCTCTGAGGGTGGACGCCAGTTGGTCGAAACCACGATCAACACGTTGAATCGAGACACCTCGCTAACACGTAAGTCGATTAAATCAGCTGTAGCCAGCCTCACCATTGGCTCGGCAAGCTGCGCTGTGCTATTAACCCACGCATCGATTAGCCAAACCCAAAATCGCCTTGTAGCGGCAGCAGTAAATGCAAATACTCAATTTCACGACCTTTGCCAAAGTCATAACGATCAAGCGGGTGTCGAAATGCAACCATTGATGAAAACTGATTCTGAAAAATTAATGCACCACGGTGTAGAAACCGGCGTTGCGACGCTCCCTGATTTCCTGGAGCAGTGTCAATGGAGCATTCCAGACATCGACCGCGTCATTTGCCATCAAGTTGGCGTGGCTCATCAAAAACTAATGCTCCAATCGCTCGGTATTAACCCAGACCTCGATTACTCCACCTTCCCCTGGCTTGGCAATACCGGCGCTGCAGCACTGCCGATTACAATGGCGGTTGCCTGTGAGAAAGAGTTCATAATGCCCGGACAACGCGTCGCGATGCTTGGCATTGGCTCAGGCATCAATTGCATGATGCTCGGCGTTGAATGGAATAAAACATGCGTCAAATCAAGTATATTCCAGCCACAGTAAACCACGGATATTACTCAAGACAACCCCCGTGTTTTCAACCGATGCAAATCAAAAATGACTAAGTATAGATCTGACTGTCTTGGGCTTGTCATGAAACTCAGGCTGTCTCACGGCTCAGATCCACAAAGACCGGGCTCTTCTTTCGATTTACCGAAGCCTGATAAAGTCTTTCGATTTCATTTTCTCTCCACCGCCGGTTGTGATCACTGATGAAATCAAGTCGTCTTCTTTCCTTACGACCCTTACCGAGAAACGGCCGTCAATAAACATAACGCCATTTTCACCAGACCGACCGAATCGTTCGGCGGCAACTTCATCCATCGTTAACGCGCCAGGCTTGGTCCATGGCACAGCATCGCCCGCGGCACATTCAATCACAACCGATGTCCAGATTGCTTTGTCGGAGACATCTTCCAAAGCAATAGCCTGTCCCCCTTTGTAAACGCCAACCTTTCCACCAACGACTCTCAGGTTGGTCATCGCCGCCCTCTCTCCGCCGTCACCATCAAGCGAAGAGACCTCTCCAAAAACAGCCGGCATTTCCCGCGCAACCTTTTGGTTTTCCGGAGCATCCCACGGCAACGTAAAATCGAACTGATCGTACAGGTCTTGCTCCCCCAATTCCGGAAGCAAACCGACCCGCCAATTAAACTGCTGCCTCGCCTTGCTTTCGGGATCCGAAACCCAACCTGCAGGCGGTAGAAAACCGTTTTCAGAATGATAAGTCTTTAGGGCTTCAGCAATTTCCTGAAGACTCTCCTCACGTTTAATCAGCTTTGATTGATTCACTCCGTCTTCGACAATAGCCGCTATCAGCCGATTTAAACTTTTTGGCCGCTTCACTTTTAAAGTCAACTGGCTTGATTCCATCGTCAACGACACCAATTCAGCATCGCTGAATTCACTGCCGACGGTAGCCAAAGGCTTCATCATTGTCGGTACGAGCATCGGCTCGCCAGCTCCGTTGGAAAAGCTCCCCATTCGCCCCATGGCCGCATCCGCCCCAAAACTACCGCCCTGATTTGCCGAAAGCATCTGCTCTAATTGATCATTAAGTATCACCGCAATTTCCTGGACAAACTCCTCGTCCTCAAAAGTGGCTGTAAGCTCCAACATTTCATCCTCGGAGATGGAAGCAGACAACTCAATTTTCCGGAGCTCCTCCGGCAAGCGGGCTATCGGACCAAGGTCCGGTGCACCAAACGCACCAGCCATCCCGGTCACCATTTCAAACATGCTTCGATACGCCGTGATATCCACGATTCCCTGAATGTCACTGCTGGAATCCATCGCATCCAATTCGGTTGCGATCAGAGATCGTTTCTGTTTTCCATCAAATTTCGCCACTAACTTGGCACTACCGATGGCAATGCGGTTGGCATAGATCGCTCGGACAACCACATCGGGACTACCATCTGACTTAACGTTCTCATTGTCTCCAGCCCTGCCTAAGTCCTGCTCCACTGCCGCCAGCTCCA
Source organism: Pirellulaceae bacterium (assembly GCA_011087765.1). Classification (GTDB taxonomy): domain Bacteria; phylum Planctomycetota; class Planctomycetia; order Pirellulales; family Pirellulaceae; genus Mariniblastus. The sequence goes on along the minus strand of JAALLA010000208.1, from coordinate 57 downwards.
GCGTGTCTGGAATGGCAGCAATTTCTGGCGGCTGAATAACTTCTAAAACGACAACCA
>JAALLA010000207.1 GCA_011087765.1 Pirellulaceae bacterium | reverse complement strand
AATGTGTTGACAATGGGAGCCAAACCAAAAACGAGCGGCATGACGTAAACAGGTTTCCCTTGAAACTTAAACGCCAACACAATTCCAAGAGCACCGATTGCACCAACAGCACCAGCGGTAAAAGACCAAAAGATTCCACCCATCGACCACTGGCCTTTTTCACCCTTGGTTTTGAGAATCACTATTGGATAAACAACCGCGATCAGAAAATAGGCAATTCCAACGCACATAAATGGACGCAGGCTCGCTTTTCCTTCACCACCTGCCATTTGCTCTTGCCCGATATGTAACACCGGGCCATAGATCCCCCAGCAACAAATGGTAAGTACAACAAAAATCAGAAAGCTAAGACTTTTCATAACGTTACTTCGTTTGGGATCGATTTTAGAAAGCGTCAGTTTAACCCACGATGTCCGAATGGAAAACTCCGGAACGTGGCCACGCTGATAACTCAAATTAACCAGAATTCGAAAAATATAAGCCGGATGGACTCGGAAATCCTGCTGTCGCCAACCGAACCTCTGATTATTAAGTTCCCCGCCGGTTCCCGTACCACTCAATATGCATCCTCGGGCAAAACACAAACCCCATTTTTTTGCAAAGCGGTTCTAACCAGCGTCGGCGCTGATTCAGAGCATCCTGCTCCACACCCTCGGGCATCAAAAGTATGCGATTACTCGCGGGCTGCCCCAATACGTCGAGATAGTCGAGTATTTCGTCGATGTCCTCCGGGACATCCAGAACGAATTTGAGCTGGAAATCATACTCGCGAATCAGGCGAGACACGACCTCCGGCTGGTATCGAGTTGCAACGTGACGTTGTCGCCACTCCCCTGCCCTAGCCAATGAAGGGTCGGAGTTCCCGAATTTAGGGCTGACCGACATTAGCTGACAATCAACCTCCTGAAATACGGTCCCAGCTGTTTCGATCGTAATGTGAAACCCACCTGAACGTATTTTTTGACACAACTCCGTCAGGTCTTTTGCGATCATGGGCTCGCCACCGGTAATTACGACATGCTTCGCCCCATCGGCCACCTCATGTATTCGGTGAACGATTTTCTCAATTTGCATAGGATCTCCTTGCGGATTCCATGAAGCAAAAGGGGTATCGCAAAAACCACATCGCAAATTACAACCGGACGTTCGGAGGAAAACGCTTGGCGTTCCCGTTAGTATCCCTTCCCCTTGGCGGGAGCAATAAATTTCAGAAATCAGCATAACCCAGTCGTCTACCTACTGTGCTGGCGGTTGTGATTGATTATCTTGGCGTTATGGTTCTGGATCGTTTGTCCAGCCAATTCACGAATCGACGCCCACTGAAAACAGAATCAGTTTCCTAATCATTTTTAACTACCTAAGATTGTACCGATGACAGCTAATTTCCGCGACACACTTGAAACATTCGAAAACTCTTACCCCGATCGTGATTACATGATCGAAATTACCTGCCCCGAATTTACATCGGTTTGCCCAAAAACGGGACAGCCCGATTTTGGTTTGCTCACTTTCGAGTACATTCCCGACCAAGTTTGCGTTGAACTGAAGAGTCTGAAGCTGTATTTGCAACAATTCAGAAATGAAGGGATTTTTTACGAAAAGGTCACCAATCGAATCCTTGACGATTTTGTTGCAGTTTCGAAACCACGACGCGCAATTTTGACCGCCGAATTTACCCCTCGCGGTGGAATCTCTTCCGTGATAAAAGTCGAATACACCATCGAGCAGTCTTAATTTCTTTGAAACGATTGCGGTCCATGGGAATTCCATCATCGCCTATCAACGAATTGTTCTCACCTGTTTTTGCGCAGCATCGCTAGGATCAAAATGAACCAGCCTTCCATCTTGCTTTCCGGGTTTGCCGATGAAGCGGCCAATCAAAAAACACTCGACCAACAGTTCTCTGCGTTCGCCGCATTGGGCATGCGTTATTTTTCGATTCGCTTCGTCGATGCAGGATCGGGCATAAAGAATGTCATGACACTGAGTGATTCCGAACTGGAAATCGTGAAGGCAAAAATAGACGAGTACGGTCTGCTCGTTTCTTCAATTGGATCACCAATTGGAAAAGTAAAACTCTGCGATGTTGAGGATGGAACGAAAACTCCTTATCGCCCCTTTGGCAGTTACATCGGAAAAGAAGTCCCCCGCTCATGCGAACTTGCCAACTTCTTCAATTGCAAGTTAATTCGGGGGTTTTCCTTTTACCATCCGAAGGGGTCCAATTTAGAAGACCACCGCAATCAAGCAACCGAACAAGTGGGGCAGATTGCAGAGATCTGTGACCAGCACGGCCTCACCTACGGTTTGGAAGTAGAAGCAAATTTAGTCGGCCAGAATGGAGAATTGCTGGCGGCAATGCACCGGGATATCAACCACGAGGCACTCGTTTTGATTTTCGATGGTGGCAATCTGGTTACCATGGGCTACTCTTCGCAAGAAGTTTTTGAACAATACAAACTCATGAAGCCGGGACTCGGTTGGTTGCATATCAAGGACTTCTTAAAGCCGACGACCGTGAAAGGTGAGCATGTCGACGAAGACGCCTTAAAACATTTTGTCCCGGCTGACATTGGAGACTCGGGACATCGGGAGATTTTCGCAGACCTTGCCACATTTCTGCCGGAACTTGAATCGCGGATGGCCGCACGCGGCGTTCCCGGGGTTTTCCTTGACCTCGAGCCACACGTCAAAGGGGGCGGTCAATTCGGTGGCTTCAGTGGACCCGATGGATTTGGTGTCGCCTTACGGGCACTGTGTCGCGTGTGTGACAAGGCCGGCATCAATTACCAGTTGAGAAATTTTGCCGACATTCAGGACAGTCGTGGATTTTGACAGAAGAAAACTACTTGCTTTCACCCTTTGCAAGTTTTTCTAGTTTAGCTTCCTGCTTACTTTCATCCGACTCTTTGGCTCCACTCATCGAAACCGTCATCTTCTCGAGCTCCAGCATTTCATTATATCTCATCGTTTCGTAGAGCTTATAAGTTAGAAACCCCGTAATGCTCACGCAACAGAACCCCGTAATGAACCCAAGATTGAGCTGACCGACTGATACAAACAGAAAATAGTAAACGGCAAGGAAAAAACTGAAGATCGCAACTAGAATTCGGATTTTCCCAAGTTCCTTTCGGCGACTTTCTTCACTCACTTGAATATTGCGCCGGGTGTTGGTGTTGGCGATCTCACGCATCGCTGACAATTTAATTTCCTGTGCTTTCTTAGCCGGTTTAAACTCCCCTTCATTAAACGGAGTCATGTCCACCTTGGGAACTTCCTCCGTTACCAAGTCCGTTCCGCCATTCGCTGATTTCTTGGAATCAACTGCCCTTAAATCAGAAAACAATTGCTGACCCGGAATCCGCATCCGATTGATTAAATCGGCAACATATCCGTGCACATCAACAGAAGCCTGTTCCGGACCATCGGCTAATTCTGCATCTGCAGAATCCAATGGAGCCTCCAACTCGGTTTCATTCAATGAAACAGAAGCCCGGGCTGAATTTGTTAAGTCAGCGTTTTGCTGCCAATACTCCTCCGACCGATATTTCTCCTGGAGATCTTCCCCTCCCTTTGAAGCTTCAGAATCCGATTCCATCGCATTGCCAATATCGGCCTGATTCCCAGCAAGATCTTCCTGTTCTTCCAGAGCAATATCCTTCAATAACTGCTGGGCGAGCGAATTAGAATTAACAAATTCATTCGGAGCAGTGGTGGATTCAACTGCGGACGAGTCAGAACCTTCGACTTCGCTGTGGGTCAATGGGTCAAAGGTTTGGTTTGTCTGCTCGTCCGCAGTTAATTGATCGCTGTTGCCTGCATTGATTATTTGCTGGCTGGTATTCGCTGCTTGTGGTGCTACCTGTTCGTCAGCTTCCCAGTCGAGTGATGAAAAGATTTTCTCTTCATCGAAGTCTGTCAAAGGGTCGACTTTGGTAATCGAATCAAATTTGGTTTGGCCATAAAAATTCGTCGAAGAATCTGTCCCAGGGAGGTGACCCTCCTTAGCGACAAAGATCAATTCACTTAAGTGGTCAGTCAGGAGGTTTAACTTCTCATCCAACTGTGCAAATTTTTCAGAATTCGCATCATTTTGAGTCTGTATCTTAGAGACCTGAATTCGTATTTGATTCAAACAGTGGTCTTCGAATTCATTTGCCTCAAGCCCTTCTCCCCTTGAACCAATGCCGACATCGGTCGTAAGATTGCTCGAGTCTGAACGTTCAAACTGAAGGTTCCCCAACTGAGTAACCTCCATGGCAATCGCGTTAGCAAATTCAATCCGGTCACCGGATTTGAGCCAATGAACCGATTCAACTTCTCCATTGAAGGCAACTCGTGAATCAAAAGCACGAACAGCGGCACCGCGTGGTCCGCGGAAGATCGCGCATTGAGGGACGCTTCCGAGGCTTGGCCCGGTTGAGATTAAACACTTGGGTGTTGTCACTGTGACCAATTCACCATCACGTTCACCTCCTGCAAGACGAAGCACAAGATCGCTCGGCGAGTTTGGGGTTGAGGTGGCCATAGGTCATCTTTGCAAAAATTTGAATGGGCTCGACCAACGCATCCGGCACGGGTGTTACGGTGGTCAATCTAAATTGGCTACAAACATGTAGCTTTCGGTCAGCAAAGGGTCAAACAAGCCTCCTTCAAATCAAACAAAAAAAACTTGTTCGAATGACCAACACGAACAACCTCCCCAATCCGAACCAAGACAGTTCTTCGTCGTGCCACAACTTCCAGCTCTGTCTTGCATGTTTGTTAAATGCGTTCACCGAGAGGACATCAAGCCGGACTCCGCTTTTCCCGCCTGTTGCTTTAAGACCAGGTGTCGCAAGGATGCAACGGTCTCCCTGCAACAGTTATTCGGGAAAAACCGTAGGGAAGCCCCGGCAATGTTGCATTTTTACATCATCAAAAATGCAATATTCTTCTGTTTTTTAAAGGTCGTCGCAAAATGCGTCCTATAGTTCGTTGCACCTCGGCAACATTGGGGAATCGAAAGCACAAAGCCGACGCTCAACCCCACAGGAAAACACTTTTTACCCGGACTATTCAATGACACGCAAATCGACACTCGAAGCCATGCGGCAAGTTCTTATTAAACGTCGCGATGCAATCGTTCAGGCAATGTCCGGAGACGATAGTCTGTTGAAAAATTTCAGCCAGAGTTCAGGCGGTGACGTCGTCGACTTTGCCAGCGACAGTGCGATGGGAGAACTGAGTTCTCAGCTTGCCGAAGTTGAAAATCGCGAATTGCAACACCTTGAAGTTGCTTTGAAAAAAATGAAATCCGGGACTTTTGGAAAATGCGACGCATGCCAATCCAACATTCCTTTGACTCGACTCCAGGCTCTGCCGTACGCCGCCTATTGCATTACTTGCAAGCGGGCAGCAGAGAAAGCGGGTGTCAAACCGGGAGTCGAAGTCGATTGGTCCGTGATCCTTAACCAAGACATTTCAAGTGATTCGGTGGACTTCAACTTTTCGTAATCGCTACAGCTGGACAAAAATACCGCATTCCCAAAATCCAAAGCTTAAATTTAATATTAAACCTCTCAAGAATTCGATACGCTCGAGTCGCTCACCCCGCCAAAACTGGTTAATCATGAAACATACATTTCACGACAATTATCTACCCAACCTGGCTAGCCACAGTCGGTTTCAACTAAAAGTGGTTATGGTGTTCCTTTTGTTCGTCACCTTTAATGTGGCAACGAACCACAGCGTTCAGGGACAAATCGCATCCACCGCGTCGACGACGGCTCGAGTCACAAGTAAACCCGTCGCAGCAAACCCGCGGGATCTTCTTTATCAAGATCTTGCCGCTAATTCTTCCGAATTGACCAAACAAAATTCGCTGCTAAAAAAACTCGTCAAAATAGTCGGCCCCAGTGTTGCTCATATCGAAGCTAAGAAAAGACAAAAGTCAACCGCTACCAACGGCAATTCTACCAACGCGCGACGTCCTGTCGTCGTTGAAGAAGCAGGTTCAGGGGTCGTCATCGAGCACAATGGAAATTTCTATGTGATCACCAACTATCACGTCATCGAAAGCGCTGGAATCAGCGATATCCGCATCGAAGTTGACGGAAGAATTTACGCACCCAGCCGTCTTGTTCACGACCGTCAAACCGATCTCTCGGTCATGTCGTTAAGCAGCAAAGACCTAATTCCGTGCCGCATTGGAAAAAGCAAAAATGTTGAGATCGGAGAATTTGTAGTGGCGGTTGGCAGCCCCTTCGGCCTCAGCCATTCGGTTAGCTACGGCATCATCAGCGCCCTCAATCGACACGATCTCGACCTTGGCCCGCAAGGAGTAAACTACCAGGACTTCATGCAGACCGATGCGGCGATCAACCCTGGAAACAGCGGAGGTCCGTTGATTAACCTGCGAGGTGAAATCATCGGAATCAACACCGCGATCGCAAGCAACAGCGGCGGAAATGACGGAATCGGATTTTCCATTCCAATGGACATGGTCATGCGAATCGTCACCGATCTCATTGAGCTTGGCAAAGTTCAACGCGGATTCCTTGGCGTCTCACTGGACTCCAACTACACCTACGAAAAAGCCTCCAGTATGGGACTGAACGTTGCTTATGGAGCAATGGTGACAAGGGTAACCGCCCGGTCACCAGCCGCCGAAGCCGATTTACGAGTCGGTGATGTAATTCTTGAATTCAATGGCGAGAAGGTCAAAAACGACTCACTACTTGTCACCAATGTTAGCCTGATGCCGATCAATTCCATCGTGCCAATAAAAATATTTCGGCGTGGAGAAATTAGCTTGATCGACATCAACATCAACAATCGAGAATCGTTTTCTTTCAACCAATAAAGATCCCCTGGTTGCGTCAAAGACAACGATCAGCCCGACTGATTTCCAGCGACAGCAAGCTGATCAAGAATGAACTGCCGTGCCCGCTCTGATGGCAAATTATCAGCAACGGTCAAAGCAGATCGCCATTCTGGCTGGTTTCGATCATCGATCACCAACATGCCTCGCGTCAGCTCGCCCTCGGTTTCAACATCGCATGCCAGCGGCCGGTAATTAAACAACTCCGGTTCCAACAAAGCTAACGCACCAACCGCATCATTAAGGGTGATTGCTTCTTCTCCGAGTTGCTGACGATGCGATCGGAATGTGTAAGGCAGGATTTGTCTTAGAAAATAGCCAACCCGCGAAGTTGAAGCAGGCAACTCCTCCATGCAACTGTAACCAAATTGAACTTCCCGTGTAACGTCCAGCGGAATGAGCGTCTTTGTTGAGCGAGATTTAATTACTTCACGGGTACTCGAAGGATCGAAGTAAAAATTGAATTCAGCACAAGGCGTAATGTTCCCGCGGCCGGTTAGACTGCCGCCAGTCATAATGATTTGATCGATCAACGGCAGTAAAGTCGGATCTCGACGAATGGCCCTGGCTAAATTAGTAATCGGCCCCAAACATAAAATGGTCACCTCTTCAGGATTCGCACGAATCAGCTCAGCCATCAGTTTATCCGCTGCGACAGCACGCTGACGGTGGGACGATTCAAAACCGGCGTTTCCCAGTCCGTCATCACCATACAAAAACCGAGTGTCTACCGGCGGAGCATCTTCAGTACTTCTCGCCATTCCCAAACGAGGGTAACGCGCTGGATCCAATTCCGTCACGATTGCCTGCAAATTGCTATTGGCTTGCTCAGCACTCACGCAACCCTCTGTCGCGGTCACAGCGAGAACATCCAAACGGGAATCAAATAGCGTCATGCACAGCGCTACTGCGTCGTCTATTCCCATATCGCAGT
>JAALLA010000206.1 GCA_011087765.1 Pirellulaceae bacterium | reverse complement strand
AGACTAAATGTTTAAACGCCCGGTGGCCTCTGCCATAGGATACCAAACGATGGGATGTTGTGTTTTCAGCAAAAGGTAAATCCCCTTGAAAGGTACACACCAACCGTTGGTCTTGTTTCAAAAGAACGTAAGATAGTTAACAACTTTTTGATCTTTCTCCACTGCCCACATCGTGGTTGATTGGGGAATTGAATCCGTAATACGACCTGCACGCATTATAACAGTTCGTGAATTAATCGACGAGGTTCAAGAAGGTACCCCAGTCGCGCCGTGTAACATTTTTTCTAGTTGCAATTACGGTTCGTTCCTGAAACTTGATTGAACTGCCGCCAGTGAGGTGGTTAGGTAGCCGGCAGCACATTGGCGAGGTGCCATTTTTAACGGTATTTCCCACTTTATTAGTCGTGCACGCGATTTGTATTGAGCTAATATGGCGTCCATTGGAAACGATAAGTCGCCGCAACTCGACAGTTGATACAGCACTCGTTGATTTCTGACCTATCTTATTAGAAACGAACCATATTCGTTGCTCAACGCGTATGGTCGTATTAGTTGGTGCTGCTGACCAAGCGTTGAAAATTCGTTCACTCCGTGAGCGGGTTCGCAATTGAGATTGCCGCTGGCATTCAAGAAACGCACTGGTCGAATACAATGAGCGAGCGCGGTAAAAAACGTGCGACCAGCTTTTTTGCTGACCCTTCAAATTTACTATTACCTACAAACAACAGATCCAGTCATCAGGAGTAACTTCATGGAACGCTTCCGCTTATGGAGCCTCGCGCTATGCGCTCTCTTTATCGCAAACATTGCGGTTAGTGAGAATGCAACAGCTCAGGTTCCTACCACCCAGCCCAAGCCTGTAACTAAGCCGCCGGCGAAACCTGAATATCCCCCACTCGAAAAAATCACCGAGGGGTATACCGAAGTTAAGGTACAGGATGGGACGACCCCGTTTTTTAAGCTTTGGAAAAATTCCAAGAATGGGAATATGCTGGCGCAGCTACCCAAGGATTTTGCCAGCTCTAAAACTCGGCACTTTATTGCCCCGACCGTCGCGGGCGGTGAGGTTTTCGCGGGTTTGCAGTCCGATGCGTTTTACGTTTACTGGAAGCAGTATGGAAAGAAGATTGCCTTACTTCAGGAAAATCTTTCTATCAAAGGATCGGACGAAGAGTCTAAATCTTCGGTTGATCGCTTGTTTACCGATAAGGTGCTTCTTAGTCTTCCAATTTTGACAATGGCGAAAGGTGGCGGACCGGTCATTGATCTCGACGCGCTTCTCGTTGGCAACGCCCGGGTGTTTTTTGGTTCCGGTGTTTCCCCGCAGTCATCTCTTTTGACGATTAAAAAAGCAAAGTCGTTTCCAAGCAATATCGAAGTAGCTTTCGAAGTTCCGATGTCTAACGGTAACTTGAAAACTCTTCATTATTCGATTAGTAAAATTCAGGGAACGCCAACGTTCAAACCGAGAATGGCTGACCAACGGATCGGTTATTTCACTACCTCCTACAGCGATTACGGCAAGTACGAGGGAGATGACACCGATGTCCGTTACGTCAACCGTTGGCATCTCGAAAAACGAGATCCGAAGCTAAAACTCAGTCCTCCGAAGCAGCCGATCGTATTTTACATCGAGCACACAACTCCAGTTCGCTACCGCCGCTGGGTTCGCAAAGGGATTTTGAATTGGAATAAAGCGTTCGAGCAAATTGGCATTATTGATGCCATTGAAGTTCGACAGCAGGATAAAACTACTAAACAGCATATTGATCTTGATCCAGAAGACGTTCGTTACAACTTCGTTCGCTGGCTTAACAACAACGTCAGCACAGCGATCGGACCAAGCCGAGCGAATCCGCTAACCGGTGAAATTCTTGATGCTGATATCGTTTTGACGGACGGTTGGATCCGTGTGTTTGAAGATCAATTTTCTGAATTGATGCCAAAAATTGTGATGGACGGAATGACTCCCGAAACTTTGGCTTGGTTCGAAAAGCATCCTGAATGGGATCCAAGAATCCGTATGGCGGATCCTTCCGAGCGTGATTTCATTCGTCAACAGCTAGCGCACCAGGCGAAACTGGCACCTCAGTCGGGAACTCAGTGGGAACTGAAGACACGGCTGATGGGCGACGAGCCGATGGATGGCATTGCTGGACGTCAAAGCCAAGTCAATGGTGCCTGCATGGCAGCCGAGGGCCGTGGTTTTGATGTTGGGTTGATGCGCATGACGATGGCCATGATGCGAGCTAGACTCGATGAAGAAAAGGACGAGAAGAAAAAAGATGGCGAAGAGGATTCAAAAGAAGAATCTGATGAAGACAAAGAGCAAATGCTTGACGGCATGCCCGAGTCTTTTATCGGTCCCTTGCTTGCCGACCTTGTTTCGCACGAAGTTGGGCACACGTTAGGTTTGCGTCACAACTTCAAAGCGTCCAGTGTTTATGAACTGGAGCAAATGAATAGTGAAGATTTCAAAGGGAAAAAGCCGCTTGCTGGAAGCGTGATGGATTACCTGCCGACCAACTTCCGCGTTGAAAATGGTTCGGTTCAGGGAGACTATGCGATGATTGGCGTCGGTCCCTACGATATGTGGGCAATTGAGTACGGTTACACACTCGACGACAAGAAGCTGAAGAAGATTCTTTCCAGAGTGGCGGAACCGGAACTTGCGTTTTGCACGGACGAAGATACTTATGGTCCAGATCCACTTGCTCGTCGCTATGATTTTGCGAAAGATCCTTTGAAGTTTGCTCAGGATCAGGTCGCGTTGGCGAAAATGCATCGAGAGAAAATTCTTGAGAATTTTGTCAAAGATGGAGATGCCTGGGCCAAGGCGCGTAAGGGTTACTTGATGACTCTTGGTTTGCAAACAAAAGCAAATTCTATGATGTCTAACTGGCTTGGCGGTACTTATGTGAACCGCGATAAAAAAGGCGATCCCAATGGGCGTAAGCCAATCGTTGTGGTCGAAGTTGAGCGACAACGAGCGGCTTTAGATTTTGTCATTTCCAACACATTCTTTGATGAATGTTACGGATTGACGCCTGAGTTGTTGGCTCACATGACAACCGACTATTTTGGCGGCTTCCTTTCACGCATGACCAACGAGCCGGCGTGGCCTGTTCACGATCGCGTGATGGGTGTTCAAGCTGCTGTGTTGTCTCAGTTAATGAACCCTACTACTTTGCGTCGGGTTTACGACAATGAATTTCGCGTTCCTTCTGATCAAGATGCGGTCACACTCAATGAAATTCTGAATAAGGTTTCAGTCGCTATCTGGTCGGAAATCAATGAAGCTCCGAAAGGAAAGTTCACTGAGCGGAATCCTGCGATTTCGAGCCTTCGCAGAAACCTTCAAACTGAGCACATGCAACGCCTGATGGACCTTGGTGCTGAGAAGCGTGGTGGCAGTGCGGCGATGAAGCCGATTGCTAATCTCGCTTCACTGCAGCTAACTGAGCTCAATGGGAAGTTGCAGAAAGCTCTTAAGAGCGATAACTATGATGCGTACACCAAAGCTCACCTGGTTGACGCCCAAACACGGGTGCAGAAATGGTTGGACGCGCAGTACTTCATCAGTGCTAAGTAAGTAATTGTTTAGTCATTGAACAATTTAAAACTGATTGCCGGCCACGTGTTCAGACACGTGGCCGGTTTTTTTATTGAATAGTACTTTCCGCGATAGGTTGGCATAAATAGCCTGGCATAAAAAAAGGGAACCCGATTGGGTTCCCTTTTTGGTTTATCTTTCGCTTGCCGAGGCGTCGTTGGATGCCCCGCAAGTCGTGATTAATAGTTGAAATTCAAGCCGAACGAAATTGCGTGGAAGAATGGCGTGTTGCCAGTTTCAATTCCGGTCGCTCCCGTTGTGATCAGTTGTGCTGGAGCCAGGGCAATCCCGTCGATCCAGGTGGCTTCGTAACCAACGTAAGATGAAACGCAGTTGGGAACGATGTCTACATAGAGTCGACCGCCAACTTCGCCAAGGAAAGATCCCGTTGATTTCGTTTGGCTTGTTTGTGTTTCGACTGTGGAAACTGTATCCGATACAGAAGTCGTAACTTCGGTTGGATTCATGTAGCCACCGGCCCGGATAAAGCTGTTTACATAAAAGTAACGGTTCATCGGGATGTTTAACTCAAGACCAGTCTGAAGTCCAATCAACGCATTGGTTGCTTCTGTGGTTTGAGTTTGAGTGAAATCGACTGTGGTTCCATCACCGGGATCAATAGAAATCGATCCGCCAAGTTTGACGCGATCTCGCGTGGAAACAAAGCGAGGCCCGAACATCAAAGTAACGCCGGGTGAGATGTTTCGCCGTTTCATGACTTCGATACTGAAATAATCAGACTCGTAATCGTAGTTGACTGTCGTCGGAGCTAAGTCAGGGGACGGGAAAAACGGTGACTGGAAATTGTCGCCTTCAAATTCATAGGCCTCATCCCAGCTGGCGAGAATGGAACGAATTTCCAATTCCTTGCCGAGGGGGGTGACGAATGCAAATTTAACTTCGGCACCGACGGTATTACCCAAATCAGATGCCTGTGTTGAATCGAACAGAGGTGCGAGCGTGATCTCGTCGGTGATCAATGGCAAAGCCAAATCATCTCCCGGGCGATCGTATGCCTTCGCACCGAACTCTACTGTCCAACGCGAATCCTTCGCCACACTCATGGGCGATTGTGCATTCGCCTGAAGTACAAAAGTGGCGTTCGCTAAAAAAACGACGAGCGATGCAAAAAACGTTAACTTCCTCACGGGAGCCTCCAAACCTATTCCGGCGCAGTTACGGTGTCTGCAAAATTGGATCGGCCTGAACCTAAGGAATAATAAGTACGATTATCACTGCCCGAAAGAACAGCTTGTCTTGCCAGGGCTTCCCAGGCTTCCCATGTCCTCATTCCCTGGGCTAGCGGGCAAACATTATCCGACTTCTAGCGATTGCTTGAGCGAAGTTTGAACAACGAACGCTTGGTCGTCGCTTCCTGAGAGGCGGCAGATTGTGCAACGCCATTTGACTGACCATCAGATTTATAGATTGAGTAGTCGAAGGGCGGGATTTCTTTTTCGAGTTTCATCGCTTTGGCCTGAATGCGAATCACTTTTTCGAAATAGATGAAAGGGTAGTTGGTGTTTGGGCGTTTAGTTCGTCCCCACTGGTAGCTGGTGCTTACCAGTCGAGATGGAATTTTTCCAAGTTTCACCTGCATTACGATCTGATTTACAAATTTCTTTTCTTCATCAGCGCGGGTTTTTAATAGCGCATTGAGCTTGCGTTCGTATTCCACGAATTGAGCATTAGTAAATGACTCTGGGAGAAAGTCGTCACCGTTCCCGATTACTGGCGGAAGCAAGATTATGGCGAAACAGGCCGTCAACAGCAGGCTACACCTGGCGATATTTGTCATTATTTTCTCGTTGCAAAAACTCGTCACACGTTGGAAACGTTGCCGTTAATAGGCTTTTTTTCGGCCTGAAAACAGGTCAATTTTATCCGCTTGCGGGAAAATCTTCGCTAGCGATTTTGACATCTGCGATACTGAAGTTTGCCGATGTTGACGGATTTATTGAAGTTCAGCCGTCTTAGGCGGAGTGAATCCTTGGAATTTGAGGTGCCAATGCTTCAACCCAGGAGAGGGTTATGTTTAAAATTGGGTAACCCGTCTGTGTATTTTGGAGTTTCTTCAGATATACTCGGTGCTTGCAGTTTATGAATTCAATTTTAGAATCCTTGACCGAGATGGGTGCTCTTAAAGGGCGATGCAGCATGGCTACCCTATCCTTTTCATGTCCCAAGTGTGGCAAACTCCATGAACGCGTTAATAGCGGCATGGTTGGATTCAAGGTGAAGTGTAAGTGCGGATTCGTATTTCGCCTCGGTTCCAAGGCTGACAAGAACGAAGATTTTGGCGAGGTGATTCGGAAGAAAAAGGCGATGAAGCGGAGGGCGGCAGAAGCTGCGGCATCGGCTCGGGCGAAAATTGGGACTCCCACCTTTGATCTGCTGCCTAAATTTGATCCGTCCGATCCAAATCGCGAAGACGTTGCTTCTCCGTCTAATGAGATTCAGTCTCCGGTAGTTTCAGAGCCTGAATCACCATTGGACGACTCGGGAAGTATGGAACTGGACGATTTCCCCCTTCCTCCTCCGATTCCAAGCGAATTGAGTCATTTAATAGAGCCCAATCAGAGGGCTGCTGCGGTTGAGCCCAAGGATGATTTTTCGGAACCAGCAGCCACGCAAATTGGCCAGGCCGTTGCCGTTGGTTTTGAGCAGCAAGATATTTCAATCTCTGGAAATACAGGAGCGGCTCGGGCAATTCCTGACGATTTACTTGCTGACCTCGAAGCAGATCAAGTTGAGGTCCAACCGGAGCTTCCCTCGGCAAACGGTGTTATTCGCCAACCCTCTAAAGTCGTTAAAGGGCGTCATGAGCCAATCCGCAAGAACAGCAAAAAAGGCAAGACAGCCGATGGTTCAGGGTCAGTGTTGTGGTCGTGCATCGGCTTGGGACTTTCGGTAATCTTCGGGATAGCATACTTTGTGAAATTCATTTTCAATGCAATTGCGTTGTATGGGGTTTCCAGTATGCGTGTCGAGGGAGCCGAAGCTGAGGTGGAAGCCGTAATGGGACTTTTTGCTTGGTCGGTGATGTTAGACACCTGCGTGACCACAATTTTGGGGATGAGTCTTCTGTTTACGGGCGTTGCTGCCCTCTTCGAGTTAGGAAAATCGAAGCTGTACCAATGGCCTTGGATTATCCAGGGATGCCTGGCGGGTTTAGCGCTTGTCTGGGGCTGTGTGCAGTGTGGAATCGCGTGGCAGGCCGGGTCTTTTTGGGGTGTCGCAATTACGTTTTTTCTTGCTGCCCTGGCTCCCCTGTTGGTAATGTTCAACAGTCTCGCAAGACTCATTCTTCGATAGGCAACCGCACCGAATCAGCAGGCGTTTCAATCTTAAGTTGCAGTGAATCCCCGTTGCAATTACTAGCTGTTGCAATAGCTAGTAATTGACGAGCAAGTTTGGCCAAAGGGAGTCCCGGTTTAATCTTGGCTGCCGCTCTCTGAAGAATCTGAATTCTCGTCTTTTGAAATTTCAATCCCGAGATCTTCCAGCTGTAGTAGTTCAACGACATTGGGGGCTTCGGTCATCATGTCGTAAGCTTTTTGCGTCTTGGGGAACGCGATGCAGTCACGAATATTATCGAGTCCAGCAAATAGCATGACGACGCGATCGATTCCCAGAGCGATGCCTCCGTGGGGAGGAGCACCGTATTTTAATGCATCGAGTAAAAATCCAAATCGTTCTTGAGCTGATTCCTCGTCCAGTCCGAGCAGGCCGAAGACTTTTTGTTGAATGCCACTATCGTGAATTCGAATGGTTCCACCGCCCGCTTCATAGCCGTTAATAACAAGGTCATAGGCTTTTGCCCGAGTTTTTCCGGCGTCGCTGTCAAGTTGGTCGAGGTCTTGGTCGCGAGGGGCGGTAAACGGATGGTGCATTGCCGTCCAGCGTTCGGTTTCATCGCCCCGTTCGAACATTGGAAATTCCACGATCCAGGAGAAGTGCATTTCTTTGGGGTCGTAAAGCTCTAGTTCAACTCCCATTCGTTTTCGAATGGAGTAAAGTCCTTTGCAGCTGATGTCCCACGTATCGGCAATCAATAGTAAGAGGTCACCCGGTTCGGCATCGAATCTTACTTTTAGATCAGCCAATTCTTCTTCGGTGAAGAATTTGGCAATCGGTGAAAATAGTGAACCATCTTCTTCACACCGGAACCAGGCCAGGCCTTTCGCGCCAAAGTCATCTTTGACCATGTTGGTCAATTCGTCGATCCGTTTTCTCGAATACTTGGGTGCCGCACCTTTGGCGTTGACACCGCG
>JAALLA010000205.1 GCA_011087765.1 Pirellulaceae bacterium | reverse complement strand
ATTTGCGAGAACAGCCGTACGAAACTGGAGCGAAATGAGTTTGCGTGTTTACTTTTTGATTCTGCCGCTTGTGGTTTGCATGAGCGGTTGCGTTGAGTGGGAGACTCCCGAGATTCCTGCGCGATCGATTTTCCCGGAATCCAGAATCGCCCCCGATGCGGTTGGAATGGAAGTCGCACTGGCGCAGTTAGATACCCAGCAAAAAGACGATTTCGAGTTGTTTTGGAATCAACTAGACCAACAGGCTTTGCCGTTAGGGTTGCGAAAACGATTGGACCAGAACGGGCTACGTGCTGCGGTAATGGCTTCTGCTGCGCCGGCGATACTCCATCAGTTGATCGATCCTCCCCCGATTCTGCCCGACAACTTGAATAGTTTGGAAAAACAGCTTTATTTAAAAGGTCTGTTAAGAAAAAAGCAGCGGATGATCACCCATGATCGAATTTCCAATCGGGAAGGTGAGTTGTACTCGGTTCCAGTTTCTGACATCCACCCACAATTCAGTTGGAGCATCCGCAATGGTGACCTGGAGACTCCAGGAGCGGGGGCGGCCGTTCGAGGTGGAGTTAACATTACAACCTTTCCACAGGGTGACGGGACGGTCAAACTGTTAATTGAATTTGAAATTCATCATGGAAAATCTCGTCCGCAAATCGCAGAACGTTCGTTTTTTAAAGAGAATCGTCAAGCGATTCATCGAATCGAAGAATTGAAATTTGAAACCATTCTGATGGCGGGAGAGTCGCTCGTTCTGGCGCCCACAGCAGACGTTGCGGACTTGGGAAAGCTGTTTTTTGGAGCAGCGCAGTCGGAAGCTAGTCAGCTCGATTCCCTGCCCAGCTATTCGCCGACCGCCTCACATCGATTGCTTTTGGTTCGAATCGTCCAAACGCAAATGGATGACTTGTTCAATGACTCCCGCTTTGTGGAGAAGTTAACGACGGCCTTTGCGGAGTGATTGATTTCAGAGTGATTGATTTCAGTTAACGGATTTCAGTTAACGGATTTCAGTTAACGGATTTCAGTTAACGGATTTCAGTTAACGGATTTCAGCAAGACTGCGTTAGAAACGGTTGTCTCGGGTGTGGCGTCTGATTCGTTTTGATTTGACCACGAATCTTTCTGGGCGCGATTTTATCCAAGCTTATTATTCAGGCTTAGATTGAGGATTTTTTAAGATAATTCTCAGGTCATGGGCCAGCGAATATGGAGTGGCCCTGGGAGCCGTAATTGGGGTTTAAGGTGGTGTTTTTTTGCTTACGAATTCTATCGCACCTTTAATCGGGCTTGATGTTTTTAATTCTCCGCTTGCCAATCTTGCAATGTTTCAGTGGCCGTTTTGCGCAGGTCATACATTCCGAACAACCTAGTGAAAAGTCTTGGTTAGAAGGTAGGCAGCCATTGAGTTTGATCCAATTGAGCCCGATAATGCGAGAGTTAAAAGAAAACGAGTTGGCTTCTCACCATTCCATGGGCGTCATGTTTTGGCTTCACAGGGCGAAGTTAACGTTTCAACAAGAAAAAGCGGAGAACAATTCATGCCATTGGTACCACTAAGAGTCATCCTTGATCATGCAGCGGAGAACGATTACGGCGTTGCCGCGTTTAACGTCAACAACATGGAGCAGATCCAGGCGATCATGGAAGCTGCGAATGAAACAGATTCGCCTGTGATCGTTCAGGCATCGCGAGGAGCGAGATCTTATTCACAAGATAACTATTTGCGTCACCTGATGCTCGCTGCCGCCGAGCTTTATCCTCACATTCCAATCGTGATGCACCAGGATCATGGCAACAGCGTCGAGACTTGCATGAGCGCTATCGAGAACGGTTTTACATCGGTCATGATGGATGGATCGCTCGAGGAAGATGGTAAGACACCGGCAGATTATGATTACAACGTTCGCGTGACGGCAGAGGTCGTCAAGCAGGCTCACGCTAAGGGTGTTTCCGTCGAAGGTGAGTTGGGTTGCCTCGGATCTCTTGAGTCAGGAGAAGGAGAGCAGGAAGACGGACACGGCGCTGTGGGAACGCTGACCAAAGAGCAGCTGTTGACCGATCCCGAGGAAGCGGAACGATTCGTTGCTGAGACCGGGTGTGATGCACTGGCGGTTGCAATTGGAACGAGCCACGGTGCTTATAAGTTTACCCGCAAGCCAGATGGCGAAGTGTTGGCGATGGACCGCATTGTCGAAATTCACAAACGTTTACCGAATTGCCATCTCGTCATGCACGGCAGCAGCAGTGTGCCGCAAGAGTTGCAGGATATTATCAATGAGTTTGGTGGAAATATCCGTCAGACCTGGGGAGTTCCTGTCGAAGAAATTCAGCGTGGAATTAAACACGGTGTTCGAAAGATCAATGTCGACACCGACAATCGACTGGCGATTACCGGTGCAATTCGTAAAGTCTTGCAGCAAACCCCAGAAAAATTCGATCCTCGAGATTACTTGAAGCCAGCACGTGCGGCTATGAAAGACGTCTGCGTTGCTCGAATGACCGAATTCGGACAGGCTGGAAATGCGTCTAAACTACGAGAAACCTCAAAAGCATAGCCATCGGCGTTTGCTTTAATCTCTGATAGTTGATAATTACTGGAGTCGTGTCGTGTTGGCACGACTCTTTTTTTGTGCAGCTCCCTTTAAATTTTACAGAGCTTGGGAATTAACCATGAATATGACGGATTCGGAAGGCGGGGGCGAATCGCCTGCGTGGTTTGATGAACGCGAGCGGCTCTTGTTGGCTCCCTACGCGATGTTTAGTTCAAATTCCCGGGGCCGCGTTCATCAGGAACCAGATCACGCCTATCGTGGGCCTTTTCAACGTGACCGTGACCGAATTTTGCATAGCTCCGCGTATCGCCGTTTGAGCGGAAAAATGCAAGTCTTCACCGGGGAGATGGGGGACTATCATCGGACGCGGCTGACACACACACACGAGGTTGCGACCATCGCCCGAACACTCGGCCGCGTTTTGCGATTGAATGAAGATTTGATCGAAGCGCTCGCGCTGATGCATGACATCGGTCATCCTCCCTATGGACATGCCGGTGAAGACGCATTGGACGAGTGCGTGGCCGATGCCGGCGGTTTTTCACATAACCAATTTGGGTTAACGATTGTGCAGGAAATCGAAATCCGATTTCATGATTTTCCCGGTCTAAATTTGACTTATGAATCCTTGATGGGGCAGACCTGCCGGGTGGACAAAGCGTTGAAGGGGCAAAAACCGCTGTTAGAGGTGCAACTTGTCGATGCGGCCGATAGTACAACTTACGACGCACATGATGCGGACGATGCGATTAAATTGGGCTTAGTCTCCATTGAAGATATGAAACACCTGGAGCTGGTGGAGGAGTGCCTGCATTTTGTAAAACGCAACTACGCTTCTTTGAATCCGGAATTATTGCGTAAGGCACTGGTGCATCGATTAATTGAAAAGCAGGTCACGTGTTTGTTAAGTCATTGCCAAAAAGAGCTCCGGAAATACGATTTCCAAAGTGTTGAAGAGGCGCGGTCGAGCGAATTTGTGATTGGCCTGCCCGCTGACATTGCTCAACAGAAACAGCAGCTTGAGGCTTACCTCTATGAAAATGTTTATCGTCACCCGAGTCTGATTAAGATCCGTGAGCAGGCCCAGGCGAGGGTTAAAGAGATGTATGTTACTTACTGCGAGAATCCCAGCCTGTTCCCCCCAAAGTACCAACCGCGAGCTGAAGAGGTGGGGGTAAGGCGAATGGCAGTCGAATATATTGCCGGAATGACAGACCACTTTTTTGAGCAAACATATAAAAACACGCATACTTAGCAAATTTTCTGCTGTTTGCTGCGATGGAATCCGTGTGCAGACTACCTTTTCGCTCCACGGACACCTAAAATACGTTCACCTAGGGATTAGGATAATCGGCGCACAAGGCGAATGAAGGTTTTTTATTTGGTTTTTGGAGTGGATTCACTTCGAATACCCGTTCTTTCACCTAAAGTTTTCCGAGGCTTTATCGAATAATTTTTATTAGTCGCGTTGCAATTTTTATTTCTTCGTCGCGACTATCAATAAGAAGGATTAGTGGATCATGGCACTTTGGATATTACGCGGTCTATTCCTGTTGATCGCAATTGGAATGGGCCTTTCGTTGACCGTTGGACATGACATTGGCAGTACCGCGGGTGAGTCGAATGGTGAATTGGCGAGATGGGCGGTCTTCGTCATCTTTATTCTCAGTTCGGTTGGAATCGTGGTGCTCGATATTTGCGTAAGAAGCAAGCGAATCGATATGATTTCGAGTGTTTATTTCGGCTTGGTCGTTGGTTTGTTTTTGACTTATGTGGTTGACCTGGCGTTGAAGCCATTGTTTGGATTGGGTTTTGATACCAAGATTTTTGGAACGACGCTTGACCGCGACTTGCTTCAGTTGATCATCGTGTCCTTTGCTGGTATTTCGCTGTGTTATTCCTGTATTAGTCTGTTGTGGCAGACACGTGATGACTTCCGGTTTGTGATTCCCTACGTTGAATTCAGTAAAGACGTAAAAGGTTCCAAGCCCTATGTCTTAGACACCAGTGTTGTCATCGACGGGCGGATTGCAGATGTGATTGAAACCGGCGTGGTCGACAACCAGCTGATCATGCCCCGTTTTGTGCTTGCGGAGCTTCAAGGGATTGCTGACAGCAGTGATAAAATGCGACGCTCTCGCGGCCGCCGCGGCCTCGATGTATTGGATCGTTTGCGCAACAACCAGAACATTGATTTTAAGATTTATGATCGCGAGTTGCCTGAAATGCAGGGGCAACCTGTCGATATGAAGCTCTTATTGCTTGCTCGTCACCTTGAAGGGAAAGTCGTCACCGGTGACTTCAATTTGAATAAGGTTGCGAAGCTGCAAAATGTTCCGGTCATCAATTTGAACGAAATTGCAAATTCCCTCAAACCCGTTTTCTTGCCCGGTGAAGAAATTAATATTCGCGTCGTCAAAGCTGGCGAAGGAATGGGGCAGGGAGTCGGTTATCTAGACGACGGTACGATGATCGTGATCGAAGAGGGTAAGGACCACATTGGAGAAGACGTGAACATTACTGTGACCAGTATGCTACAGACGAGTGCTGGAAGAATGGTATTCGGGAAATTCGAATCGATTTAATCCGGGCGGCTCGAAATTCGTTTGGAGTTTCCCCGAAGCGAACGTCGTCGTTTAGAAAACGTCGTCGTTTAGAAAACGTCGTCGTTTAGATTTCAGAACGCACGTTTTCGAGTCACGTGATCTCTAGCTAATCAGTGTGCAGGCTAAAAGGCCTAGCATCAATGAAAAGAGCATCAACGTATATCGTTGGACTAGAGTGCGATCAAGCGAATTAAAGCGTGCTGCGACAGTTCTCATTTTATTCTCCTTTGAATTTTGTTTTCAAAGGGTATCTATACAAACGGCGTGCCAATCTCTTCGTGCTGAAGAAATCGATTGTATTCAGCGATTTTCGAAGTGAATAGCCGTAATCGCTTCCGACAGGCTGATTTAAGAAAGTTTGAAAATGAGACAAGTGTCGTCGAGTTGACGTCACCTGTGAGTTGGGGCATTGCGTGAGATTATCCCTTCGAATGCGGAAACCAGCGCGTTAAGGTTGGTTTTCAGAGCCAACGGCACCGCGGCTTTCCTAACATGTAAAAAGCTGAAAGTTTCCATGACCGTTGCCAGGCAATATTTTCAAAAGTTATTCCAGTTCCTCGGTTCTGATATTTAACTTATTTCTCACTTCGCAAGAGTTGGGTGATATGTTTATGCGAGTTCAAGATTCACGGTCAGAATCAGCTTTCAAAACAAGTTGTTGAGAGCGAGCGACCGGTCGCGAATTCAATCGTCCGAGTCCCGTTGTGGAGCTTTCAATTGGGATTTCGGATGTTGGTTTTGTTTTAAAGAAGCGTTCTATAGGCGTTCAGTCAGCAAGGTCTAACCTCTACTGCGTTGGCTGACAATTGAACTAGACAGCGTTTCTAGATGAGAACACCCGCTCAGTTGCACCGCTGGCGGGTGGTTCTTATTGTTTTTACCGAATGATACAAACTCATTCCTTAAGAACCTTCTTTTTCGGTCCGTCTAGCAGTCCGCTTTGCTTTGGCCTTGGTTAGGGCAATCTGTTGAATCTATAATTTGGCAATTAAAGCTGTTATTGATTTCGGCCTTTGACTTGATTCAATCCAAACCTCTGCGACACAATTTCCAATGATATTACTCCGTTTTGCTTCGCCTCTTTTGTCCCAGAGCTGCGCTCGCAGTCTGTTTGTTGCGGCCGTTTTCGTTTCTGGTTTTTGTAGCCAGGCTAACGCTCAGGCCTTGCCTTTGGTCGATCAGGTCAAAGGCGTAAAGTCAGCCGATCGTTTTGATGTTGAGCGTCTAAACGCAATCAATACTTTTATGAACAAGGCGGTTGAAGATGGGGTCATCGTTGGATCAAGCGCGTTAATTTTTCAAGACGGCAAAGAAGCGTTTTTCAATACGTGGGGTTATCATGATCGTGCAAACAAAAGGCCGATGAGTCGCGATGCCATCTTTCGAATCTACTCCATGACCAAGCCGATAACGAGCGTTGCTGCGATGCAATTGGTAGAGCAGGGTAAGATGAAACTGGATGACGCGATCTTCAAGTACCTGCCAGAGTTTGAAAATTTGCAGGTTTTCGTAACGAAGAAGCCAGGTCAGGCAGCCGGCAAAGAGTCAAGAAATATGACCGTACGGGACCTGTTGCGCCACACGTCTGGCCTGAGTTATGGTTTTTTTGATGTTCTGCATCCGGTTGATCAAAAGTATCTGTTGGCGGGTGTGTTGGCAACGGATAAGACGTTGGCTGAGACAGTGCAAAAATTAAGCAGGATCCCGTTAAAATACGCACCGGGTACTTATTTTGAATATAGCGCGTCTACCGACGTGTTGGCGCGGCTTGTCGAGGTAGTTTCAGGAGAATCGTTTGATAACTATCTGCAAGAGAATATTTTCAACCCACTTCACATGAGCGATACGCATTTTGTTGTGCCCGAAGAAAAACAGAGTCGTTTGGTAACGATGTATTCTGATGATGGATCTGGCGGGCTGGTGCCAACGGGTCCGGCTGAATCGCGTAAATTCGTTGATAATCGAAACAAGTTTTTTTCTGGTGGCGGTGGGCTGTGTTCGACGATTGATGATTACTTAAGCTTTATGAAGATGTTGATGAACAACGGTGAAACCAGTTCAGGCCGTTGCATCATCAAACCAGCGACCTTAAAAGAGATGTTCTCTGATCAGCTGGATGGAATTGAGAAGCCTCCGACCGGAGGGCGCCATGCGGGAACTCCTTGGGGTGTCGAGAATTTTCGGTTTGGCTTGGGCTTCGCTATTAACGAGCCAAAATATGGCACAGACTATGAATGGGGGGGAATCGCCGGCACTCGGTTTTGGGTTAATCCTGAATCGGGTACAGCCATGATTTACATGGTGCAGGTCTTTCCATTGATTGACCATGATCTGTCGGGTGATTTCAGGCGGCTCGTGTATGAGGCATTAAAAGAAGAGTAATTTCGGCAGGCCACGAGGCAGGGAGCAGCCCCGCATTACTTTTTTCTCACAAGTGACTGCTTGTGAATTGCAGGGTTAAAGGGTCGGGTTTCGTCCGTGGCGTGAAAAAGGGGCAAGGATTTAATGTCTCTGTCCGCTTGCTTTTACAATCTCGCGGGTCAGTGTCGGTCTATTGCTTCGAATTTGAAAAACTGAAAATAGTAACAGGGCGACACAGGACAGCGTCAGAAAGCTAGTTCAACTTGCTTTTCCAGAGCCTAATGCTTGACGACGAAGTTTATTTTTTTTCTTTTTGGCGTAGTTGCAGGTGCACCCGAGCAACCTGTCCCATGAAATTGGTTTTGCCAAGCG
>JAALLA010000204.1 GCA_011087765.1 Pirellulaceae bacterium | reverse complement strand
TCGCGAGGGAATTGGAAACGGTTGACCGATCCAAGATCGAGCGAACTCTGCGGTCTAGAACTCAGAAAAAGTCCGTCGATTCGCAAAATGGCTCTTCCCAGAAATCACCTAAAAAGACTAAGAGTAAAACGAAGGCGAAAATCGCAAAATCGCAATCTAAATCCCGACCATAAAATCTCTGACGTGCCGTTTCTGGCCTCTGGGATTGTCCGTCTTATTCAGTTGATGCTTGCTTAAAAGTCACGGGCGGCCTCCCCTCAGTGGCTCAAACACATCTCGCATTGGTGTCTATCGAGCTAAATGCTTTCAATTCAACTGGTGAAACAGCCCTTGAATCCAATCAAGTTTTCTCCGGGTCTCTTATCCCCTCTCTGGTAAAACCCTGTTAGAATTCGCCAAAGCTATTAGTCAATTAGTTCAAGCTGGTCTGGTTTAAGCGAGAGATCACTTGCATTGTTTCAATATTAGAGAGAAAAAAATGGCCCAAATTTCGATCATCGTAATTTGTTTGTTCTCTGGTATCTCAAATTGCAGCGCGGGTTTAATTCAAGATCAGTCGACCGGCGAAACTGCGGCTGGAATCGAGGTTGTGGAATTAGCGGAGGTCGTCGGCGAAAGTCGAATCGACGCGGGTAAAGAATCCAACGCTGTCGATTTGGATTTGCATGAATCTGAACCATTTTTCAAAAACGATGCCGTAATCTTTGGCATCCTAATGGTCATGCTGGGCTTAATCTTTTGGACTTCAAGCCTAGAGATTAGGGCTGTGAAGCTATTTTATAAAGTCATTCCAATGTTGTTGGTTTGTTATTTCCTTCCATCACTTTTAACTTTCTTTAACCTGGTCGATCATCATGACTCCAAGCTCTATTATGTGGCGACACGATTTTTATTACCTGCTACGCTTGTCTTGCTTACGCTCAGTATCGATTTGAAAGAGATCTACGCGCTTGGCCCGAAAGCCTTGATTATGTTTCTAACGGGAACGGTCGGCGTGGTTTTGGGTGGGCCTCTGGCCGTTTTGGCCGTTGCCTGGATTTCTCCCGAGATTGTTGGTGTTGATGGGCCGGCTGCGGTTTGGCGAGGTCTGAGTACCGTCGCGGGCAGCTGGATAGGCGGCGGCGCTAACCAGGCGGCAATGCAAGTGGTGTTCATGACTCCAGAAGCGGATGCGGGGGCGGAAGTATCCGGGAAGTTGGAGGACCTGTACAGTGTGATGGTTGCTGTTGATGTAATTGTTGCTGAAGTCTGGATGTTCTTCTTGCTAATGGGTGTCGGGTTTTCCAAAGATATTGATCGTATATTTAAAGCAGACGCATCCAGTATCGAACGCTTGAAAACGAAGATGGAAAGTTTCAGCGAACGTGTCACGCGAATTCCAACCACCACAGACATCATGGTGATTGGTGCGATCGGATTCGGTGCGACCGCGTTTGCCCATTTTACAGGAGCCTATATTGCTGAAAGTGTACAGTCCACCATTACGAGTGCTCAAGTGATGATCACGGGTCCGGATGGGAATCAAATATTGGCCGAGAACCCTTATGGCTTCCTTAAAGATCTTGGTTTAGCAAGTTCCTTCTTTTGGCTGATTGTTCTCGCGACTGCGATCGGGATTGGGCTTTCGTTTACTCCCTTCCGAAATTACGAGGGTGCAGGCGCGTCCAAACTAGGGACGGTCTTTATTTTTATTCTCGTAGCAGTCATTGGCATGGGAATGGACATTCGTGCGTTGGCGGATCACCCGGGGTTCTTTTTAATTGGTGGGATCTGGATGGCATTTCACGTCGGTTTGATGTTCTTTGTGGGGTGGTTAATTCGCGCACCTTATTTCTTTTTAGCTGTCGGCAGTAAGGCTAACATTGGTGGAGCGGCGAGTGCTCCAGTGGTTGCTGCCGCTTTCCATCCTGCATTGGCACCCGTGGGGGTTTTACTAGCCGTGTTGGGTTATGCGTTGGGGACTTATGGCGCGATGTTGTGTGCCTGGATGATGCAAACTGTCACACCCATGGCCAACTAGCGAACTCAAGCGAGACCATTACCGACTCATTAAGTCCGCTTCGCCAAACATCAGAGTCCGGGATTGGTATGCTTTAAGTAGAGAAGAAAGCTGTATAACACGACGATTCCGACGATACAGGAACCCGCGTTGAGCAGGAACTTTGCTGTTTTTACTTTTTTAATTGCCACAATTTGAGCAATGATGCAGACCACGGTAACGACCAGTAATTTGAATCCGATGGCACCATTGAAATCAAATTTATCGATAAAGAAATCCGCAATTGGATTGGTTTCGACTGCGCCTTCTACTTTAAAAAGCAGTCGGTGTGTCATAAAAATATCCAAACAATTGATCAAAATGAAGACAGTAGTTTGGTTTTGAAGTGGGAGTTGGCCGGTGAACAAATTTTTCCAGCCGTGGTTTGGGTGACCCTCAGCGTGTTTGTTGGTGTTTTGTGAATCGGTTTCGCTGGTGGAATCGTTTAATGGATTGTCCGCCGCTGACTGAGGTGGCTGGCTCTGGGGAGGTGATTGGAAAGGGATTGAACGTTCTTGGGTAGTCGAAAGCTCTTCGAATGCATCTTGCACTTGCTGAAACGCCCAACTGTCCCCACCCTGATCAGGGTGGTGTTTTTTAGCTTTCTCTCGATACGCTTTGCGAATTTCCTGCGGCGTAGCGTCTTTGCTAACACCTAATATTTTGCGTGCATCCATGTTGAGATTGTACTGGGGAAATTTCTGGCGAAAACACACCATGGGGCATTGTCACTTCATATTTTGTGAAAACACCCAAAAATGCAGGAAAATTCTTTGCTTAGACAACTCAATTTTTAAAAATAATCACTGTTCGTGACCAAAATCGAACACACCTCAGCTCAGATTGACGAAATTGAAATAGAGCTGAGTTTGAACGTGGCAGCAGTTCTCGGTAGTTATTGTTGACTTGGATTGTTTGACCGCTGCGAGCACTCCCTATACAGTTTGCATTGTAGTCCGTTGGAATCGGTATATTTATGAATAAACAAAAACGTGGTTTTTCCCTTGTGGAATTGTTGGTGGTGATTGCAATTATTGCGATACTAATTGCGATGTTCTTGCCGGCGGTTCAAAACGTGCGAGAAGCGGCTAGGCGAACTAAATGTAGTTCCAATATGGTGCAACTTAGTTTGGCGAATCAAGGGTTCAACACAGCAAACAGTCATTTTCCGAATGGTTGGACGGGGGATACTGGCTGGGGAACAATCAGTTACCTACTTCCCTTTATCGAGCAGGGTAATTTGTATTCGCAAATCGACTTTTCTACCTTCACGGACGCTCTCGAAAATGAGTCTTTGATTACCCAGCGACTTCCACTTTTGTTCTGCCCTAGTTCTGGCAACAATTCCAGTACATTTGAACTTCAGGGTATCGAACGAATGGTTGACGTTGGCCGCACCCACTATGTCGGGTGTATCGGTTCGTCTGTCAGACAAGAGGACATGGGAGACGGCCAAACATGCCCTTCGGCAGATTTGCTAAATTCGATCGGCTACATTGACGGTATGTTCTATGAAAATAGTACGACACCGCTTCGAGATGTTCGCGATGGTCTTTCGAATACTATTTTAATGGGGGAGCGGAGCGCTAAAGTGTTTGATTCTCAGTGGCCGGGGATTATTGATGGTTCTGCACACACTGGATGGCGAGTGGTAGGGTGGACGGGCGAGCCGCCAAATAATCCTCCGCGCCGAGACCCTGTTGTGATTATTAACGATGACGGCAGCGAAGAAATCCTGGAGATTCATTTTCATGGCTTCGCACAGTTCAACAGTATGCACGGGGGCGGCGTAACAACATTTGGATTTGTCGACGGTTCCGTGCGGTTCATTAGCGATGACATTGACCCTCGTGTGTTTAAGGCGATGGGAACTATTAAGAATGGTGATCAAGCGACCGAGTAGCGAGATTAATCTGTTTTGTCTGGAACAAGAAAAGAACGCGTTTTTAACAGATGTTAAAAACGCGTTTTTTGAATGGGTTGTTCGTGGCGAGTTCAATGCTACATGTTGATCTCAAACCCTTTTCGATAAGGTCTCGCAAGGAAAGAATTTGCGAGATCATCGCCAACGACTTGTTCGTTTTTGTCATCCCATTTCAAGCTGCGTCCTAACCGGGCAGAGATCCCAGCGAGGTGGCATACATTGAGCATTTGCATGTGTGAGTGAACGTCAGAAATAGGCTCTTTTTGTTCGCGATGGCAATATAAGAAGTTTGCCCAATGAGCTCGACGTTCATTCTGCTCCATCGGCAGCCCTTTATAGGCGTTTTGAATTGCGTCTTCGGGCAGCGGATTTTGTTCAAGTGCTTTGACGGGTGAACCGTCTAAGGTGCGTCGACTGACAAAAATACGTCCCTTCTCACCCTCGATCAAGACTCCATTCCGTCCTTCGCTTTTGATAATCATTTCCACGTCACCCGGGTATTTTACGGTGAAGGCGAAATTGGTTGCCGTGTTGTAACGATCTCGCTGAACGGGATACCCAGCTTTAAACTCTACCGGGTGAGTCGCTTCGCCGGAAATTGAAATTGGCCCCTCTGTTTGACCATTAGATTTGAGCGCCCAGTTGGCGATGTCGACGTGGTGTGCACCCCAGTCGGTTAGTTTTCCACCAGAATATTCATACCACCAACGGAATTCATAATGACAATTGGTGTTGCCGCGTCGTTTTTTTCCGGTGGGGTCGGGGCGTTGCAAATACTCGACCTTGGGGGCAGGTCCAAGCCAGCGATCCCAGTCCAGCCCTGAAGGGATATCTGCGGACGGAATGGCTTCACATTGAGGAGCGCCGCCGATACAACATTCCAATCGCTTGATCTTCCCCAGTCGGCCTTCCGCAACGAGCGCAATCGCTTTGGTAAATAGATTAAACGAACTTCGCTGCTGAGTTCCAACTTGGACAATCCGCCCTGTCTCTTTCTGTACCTTTCGAATCAGTTTGCCCTCGTCGATGGTCAGGGTGAGTGGTTTCTCGCAATAGACATCTTTCCCGGCATACATCGCTTCAATGAGTGGTTTAGTATGCCAATGATCCGGGGTAGCAATGTGAACTACTTTAATGTCGTCGCGATCCAGAATTTGTTGATAGTTCTGATAGGTATTTGCTTTTCCGTTACTAAGAGATTGATTGGTTGAATCGCAACGTGATTGGTCTACGTCGGCAATGGCTACCACATCGACCCAGGCTTTGGCTGCTCGCATATTTCCATTTCCCATTCCGCCCGCTCCGATGAGGCCGATAGGAATGCGGTCATTTTTTTCGCGGGTGACTGCCCCGAGTGTATTGGTCGGTGAGTAAACGCAAGGAAGTGTAATACTAGCGCCAGCTGCCGCGGTCTTCTTCAGAAAGTCCCGGCGGTGATTAGTCTTGTTCTGCATAAATGGACGTCCTGTAAATAGAACTATTTAAAACGGGTTACCGAGGCAACGAATTCGCCAAGTCGAATCAGGAAAAACGTTGCTTGCAATGCTTTTTTAAAAGCGGATGGATTAAAAACTTTGATTTAGGTTAACAAGGATAGTAGGTGCGACCTAGTTGATTTAGAGCGAATTGTCAGTTTTAGAATGCGTGGTTTTTTCGGTTTATACGGTAATTCCTGCAAAAAACGCCGTGATTTGCAATAAATTTGATAGCGTTTAGAACGCCTGAGATATCTTGCTTGAAGAATAAGTTGATCAAGTGTACTATTCCTGCAGGCCATTTTTATTTTCCATTGTATCGAGCATGCATAGATTTTTTAAAATCCTACTCGCAATCATTGTTTTCAGCTGCCCGATTCGGTGCCAGTTGGGGTTGAGTAATTGCTGCGGTGAGATGGTTCCATCTTCACAAGCTGAATGTTGTTGCGGAGACACTGGACTTGAAACACCGGTCTGGCCCGGGGATGACAGTGAGGAAAAGTGCGGTTGCATATGTAGCGGAGCTACGATGCCTGATGCAACCGATTTGTTTATTCAAACTTCGGTTCAGTTTGAATTTGAACATATTCCAAATCCGTTGACTGACACTCTGAAAGATCAGTGGGGATTTGATTCTCGTGATCGTTTCTCTGCGGATTTGCCGTCGTGCGCGCGTAATCATGGGCGACAGCTGCGCCGCCTCTATAGCTCTTTCATCATTTAGCGTCGGAATCTGCATTTCTAATGCGACGACGTTGTTTTTCAGCATTTGTTGGATGCTGCTACTTTGATGTTCTTTAGAGTGATCGGCAAACATGTTTTTTCGACCCTTGCCATGGGAATACGGTGTTCGAAATCTATTTCGGCGACCGTTGCGAACTTTTTTAACCTTCCTCGGATTGACGACAGTTGTATTGCTTGTCCTTGTGGTGGTTGGATTTATTCGTGGGCTTGAAAAATCTTTATCCGTCAGTGGGAACAGTCAAACTGCGCTCATTTTCTCATTGGGAATGGGAGAGAACCTCGAGTATTCATCGATACCGATGCGGACCAATGATTTGGTTCCTTCAAGTATTCAAGGGATTCAGGAAAGATACGGATCTAAATATGTTTCTCCCGAACTTTACCTTGGAACTCAGGTAGGCATTCAAGGAAACAGCAAGGACGAATATCAGGAAACCCTTGGTTTGGTTCGCGGGGTAACCCCGAATGCGTGCTTGGTGCGTCAACAATTTCAATTAGATCAGGGCCGGTGGCCTGAAGCGGGTGAAATAATTATCGGAAGACTTGCTGCGACCAAACTGGGCGCAACCTCAGACGATATTTCCATCGGCGACACCCTTCAGTTGGAGAGTCGGGATTGGAAAATTGTTGGTGTTTTTTCGTGTGGCGGTGCCGCATTTGAATCAGAGGTTTGGTGTCGGCTAGATGAATTACAACAGGCGATGAAACGTCAGGACCTTAGTATTGTTGCTTTGACATTGGAGAAGGATGCTAATTTTTCTGAATTGGATCTGTTTTGCAAACAGCGTTTGGATTTGGAACTTCAGACGATGCCGGAGAAGGAGTATTACGCTGG
This sequence comes from Pirellulaceae bacterium, assembly GCA_011087765.1. Taxonomy (GTDB): domain Bacteria; phylum Planctomycetota; class Planctomycetia; order Pirellulales; family Pirellulaceae; genus Mariniblastus. Next base: position 897 of record JAALLA010000204.1, on the reverse strand, counting down.
GTTGCAGCGGGACTATGAGCCTATTCGTTGGCTGGCCTGGCTAGTGGTTTTGCTAGTTGCTGGTGCTGGAGTGTTTGCTGGATTAAACACAATGTACGGTTCCGTGGTCGGTAGAATTGCGGAATTATCGATGTTGCGAACCATTGGGTTTGTTCGTCGAGCTGTGATCGTAAGTCTAATTCAAGAAGCAGTCTTACTTTCGTTAGCGGCAAGTTTGAGTGCTTCTTTTATTGCATTGTTGTTGGTTAACGGCTCTGCCGTTCGTTTTACGATGGGTGCTTTTCAATTGGAAATTGATAGCACATCAATTTTGATTGGCTGTGGTGTGGGGTTATTACTCGGGTTTTTAGGTGCGATCCCACCTGCAATTCGTGCGTTAAAAATGCCTATCGTGGATGGGCTACGAGCTGTTTAAGGAGAAATAGAAATGAAGAATTATGTTGGTTTGATTTTGGTTTTGATGGCCTCGGTTTTCCTTGCGGGCTGTTCTGATTCAACGGGAACCGCTGAGTCACCGGGTGTGAGTATTTCTGATCAGATTGCAGATCGCTATTTACTTGCGGCTGAACCGGAGGGAGTTCTCGATGTCATTGCGGCGAGAGAAACTGTTGAGAATGATGATGAAGTGGTGGTCGTCGGTCGCATCGGGGGTGGGTTAAAACCTTTTGTTGATACCATGGCTGCCTTCCAGATTGTCGACAATTCGATAATTGCATGTAGTGATGAGACGGGGGAAGGCGAAGCCTGCAGTTGCCCTACACCTTGGGATTATTGCTGCCAGACAGACAAATTGCCCAATGCGATGGCTTTTATCCGGTTTGAAGATGAACAAGGGCAGGTTCATGTGGTAGACGCCAAGACCTTATTTCCCGTCAAGGAATTGGAAACGGTCGTAGT
>JAALLA010000021.1 GCA_011087765.1 Pirellulaceae bacterium | reverse complement strand
TGAAACGTTGTTTTGCTCCATGAAAGGAAGCACAGCTACCAACATTCCGCCCCACTGGTGACCAGTAGTTGATGTGAACAAAGCGTCAACATTCGCATTGTAATCGTCGCTACCGTTCCAAGCTTTAGGGAACCTTTGGTAGGCCGACTCGTAGTTGAGTGTTGCCAACGCAATTTGTCGCAAGTTGTTCATACAAGTTGTACGACGAGCTGCTTCACGAACCTGCTGAACAGCAGGAAGCAGCATCCCGATGAGAATGCCGATGATGGCAATCACAACAAGAAGTTCCACCAATGTGAAACCAGAGTTTCTTCGATTTTTCATAAATCACTCCAAAAACATAAAAAAGAAAAATTACCAAATGTTTGAACGATGCCGTCGTTAAAAAATGACCTTATTAAACGGCGCCGATTGTTCATGTTACTAAGAAAACTTAATTTCTAAGTTCTCATCATAGTGTCTGCAGGCTTCGATTGTCAAGCATCGAACACTCTAAATCAACAATCAAACCAGTTTTTCGTGTCCCGAACGGCCACGAAAACGAGGCTTAAGGCACCGATGAACTCTTCCCACAGTGAAAATAACCTGCATGAGCTGGGCTTAAAGAAGCGATCCCAACCATTAAACGGCAAAAAACTGTAGTTTTTTTTCCGAGAGGCGGCGCCAAGAGAAACGGAAACCGGCCCCAAAACCCCTAAACTAACAAAAGTGAGGTAGTTTCATGACAAATAATCCGACCTTAATTGCCCCATTACGGCTTTTGAGCAGTTCAGCAGTTGGTTCAGCAGATTTTTACGAACTGGCCGCAAACGAATCTGGTGGCTAATGCCGCATGGCAGATGGAATGTCCTCAGCCAAATTCCTTAACTGGCTTGGCACTAGACTCTTGGGTAACCAACCAACAAACCTCTTAACCAACAAAGCTCTTGACCATTGACTCTCTTTAGTTGCTGGCAGCCATCTCCATATCTTCTCCGCGCTTTGCCTTCTCAATCCACGGATCCATATCCTCAAAAACCTTACCGGGATTACCCTCGAAAACGCGGCCGATCAAAAGATTGGTTACATTTTCCGCATGCTCTGGGTGTGCCTTCATGAAAGCTCCAAAGCTAAATTCTTTTGTGTAGAATGCGCGGACCAATTTTCGGATCCATTTGACGCCGGACTCGTATTCCCGCGTCCATTTTCCAAGTTGCTTTGCCGATGTGTCACCGGCATGCAATCCCTCGGCGACCGCTTCTCCAGCCATCACCCCGGACTTCAAGGCGAGGAAAACGCCTGATGAATAACACGGATCTATAAAACCGCCCGCATCACCAACCAGCACCCATCCATCGCCAGATTGTTCTTTGACGGTGTAAGAGAATTCTTTGGCGACCGCAAATTTGCCGCGAAGCTTCGCATCTAGAAGACGACGCTTCACTCCAGGGCAATTCCGAATTTCTGTTTCGAATGTTTTTGCTGGCGAACCCCCGCGTTTAAGTAAAAAATCATTGTCGCCAACCAACCCGACACTAACCGTCCCATCACTCAATGGAATATACCAGAACCAGGCATCTTTGCTTTGCGTATGAAGAATACAGGTCACCTCCGGATTATCTCCACCGGCCCGAACCGCCCCGTCGTAATATCCCCAAATCGCTGCTTTACGCAAATCGTCGTAATACTCTTTGGTCTGCAATCGGTTGGCGAGCAGAGAAGACTGCCCTGAGGCATCGATGATCACTTTGGCCGAAACCTCTTGCTCCTTGCCGTCCTCTCCTTGCAATTTGACCAAGTGCGGTGATTTCTTGCGAATGTCGATATCTAAGACACGGGTTCCGTCGACGCAAGTCGCACCACGATTGAACGCTGTCTCAAAAAGCAAATGATCGAACTTCGCGCGATCGACGTGCCAAGTCTCGTTGCAGGGTCGAGAGTCATGATCGGCAAAGACGAAAGGTTTCGTTTCGCGGTCATTGCTGCTGACAAACTGCACTCCGTATTTCTTGGTGAACCCAATTCGGTCGAGTTCATTAACGATTCCCAACCGCTCAAAAACCCAATAAGTCTCGGGCATTAGTGACTCACCGACATGGAAGCGCGGCATTTTGTCGCGCTCCACTAACAATACCGATAACCCTTGCTCTGCTACGATCGTCGCCGCCGACGAACCTCCCGGTCCGGCGCCAAGCACAACGCAGTCATAGCTTCGATTCGCAATCATCGTAAATATCCCATCTCTCGAGCAGATGCAAAAAGGCAGAGGTCAGACTAATCCAGTTCCCTCGCCAAATGCAATTTACAGTTGGTAAAACGCCAAGCCCACGAATTCAATTATCGTCATCAGAAACGCTGGGACTAGACTGAACTACGCTCAATTATCGAATTGAGTGAAGAAGCACTAATCATTCCATCTGATTCCGGTTTCCGATAGCTACGAAAGGTGGTTCTTAGGTGTGTATTGGGGAAAAACCGACATTCGGTGAAATTGTTTAACCGATTCACGCCAAATTCCCAGCCAAATCCATGGGAACCCTTCTATCTGGACGTTTTATAAGGTGTGATAATCAACAAAACTGCAATCTAATCCAAGATTCTCAACTCTTCGTCTTATTGGCGAAAACAAACTCAAATACAATTTGGCACACCTTTGATCTGCGTTTTTTACATGACACACAAATTTCTGGCTGGCTGCATCAAAGCCTTCACCGGCCAGCACTAATAATCTTTACTTCCGGAAACTGTAAATGATCACTTTCATTCGCCCCATTGCGAATCAACGTTCCGTTCTCGCTTTCACCCTGACCGGATTACTCAGTCTCAGTTTTTTACTTTACACACCCGCGTTGGCACAAACTCCCGACCCGGCTCTTTCTCAAACAACCGGCTCACAGGAAAGTAAGTTTATCTCAAACGCCAGGCAACTCACGTTTGAGGGCAAACGGGCTGGTGAAGGATACTTCAGCCCGGATGGCTCGTTGCTCGTTTTTCAAAGCGAACGACGTCTCGACAATCCATTTTTTCAGATTTATTTACTCGATTTTGAATCGGGGGACGTGGAACCAATCTCACCCGGTTACGGCAAGACAACCTGTGCATGGGTACATCCCAATAACAACCTCGTCCTCTACGCTTCGACCCAAGCTGACTCCCAAGCCAAAGCGAAACAAAAAAAAGAAATCGAATTTCGCGAATCCGGCCAGGCTCGGCGCTACTCTTGGGATTATGACGAAAACTATGAAATATTCTCCTACGATCGCAATTCAAAAAAATATCAACAACTCACCAACGAAATTGGCTACGACGCCGAGGGCTCCTACTCTCCGGACGGAAAATTGATTGCGTTTGCGTCCAATCGCAACGGCTATGCCCAACCGCTTTCCGCGGAACAAAAGAAAAACTTTGAAACAGACCCAGCCTACATGATGGATATTTTCATCATGAATTCTGACGGGACGGACGTTCGGCAGCTGACGGATGTTCCAGGATACGACGGTGGACCATTTTTCTCTCCAGATGGAAAACGCATCTGCTGGAGACGATTTTCAGAATCTGGTGCGACCGCCGAAATTATGACGATGAATATCGACGGTAGCGACCAAAAACAGCTCACCAACATTGGAGCGATGAGCTGGGCGCCATTTTACCATCCGTCTGGAGAGTACCTAATCTTCACCACTAATCGGCATGGTTTTGGTAATTTCGAGCTATATCTTGTGGCCGCAGATGGCAGTTCGCCTCCCGTACGCGTCACGGACACCGACGGTTTTGACGGCCTTGCCAGTTTTACACCCGATGGGAAACAACTGACCTGGACTTCCACGCGAAACCCGAAAAAAGAATCACAGATTTATCTGGCTAACTGGAATCACGAAATTGCCTCCGAAGCACTTTCGGCTAATCGAACCTCCCACAATCAATGGTCTCCCGAAGAGAAATCAGCTTTCGATACAGGACTCAACGCAGCACAGCAAGCGAGTGCAGGCTTCGATCCACGCGATATCATGAGGCATGTCGACTACCTGTGCCGCAAAGAACTAGGAGGCCGAATGACTGGGTCAACGGGAGAGCGCAAAGCCACCGCTTACGTTGCCGCCTATCTCGATCACTTGGGCCTGAAACCCGCTGGTGATAACGGCACATGGTTTCAAAAGTTTGACTTCCCCAATGGCGTCGAAATGGGGCCCAAGAACCAACTGGAACTTACCATTGATAAAAAATCCGAATCACTTCAAGTAAACCAAGACTGGAGACCGCTTTCATTTTCAGGGAATCTCCAAATCGATCCGACCGATATTGTCTTTGCCGGCTACGGGATCGTAGCGCCTCAGCAAGGATCAGAAGAAGAATACGACTCCTACGTCCATCTCGATGTAAAAGACAAATGGGTTTTTGTTTTTCGATTTCTTCCTGAAAATGTCTCTCCCGAACGGCGTCGCTTCTTCAAAACTCACGCCGAACTTCACAAAAAGATCTTCCATGCCAGACAACAGGGCGCCAAAGGTGTCATCGTAGTCAGCGGACCTAACTCGCAGGTTCGCGAACAACTGGTACCTCTGCGAAATGACTTTTCCCCAAGCGGATCAAGCATTGCAGCGATCAGTGTTACTGATGAGGTCGGGCAAAAAATCCTCCAAGCGGCCGGCAAAGATATCCAAACACTCCAAAACCGATTAGATGACGGTTCACCGGTGATGGGGTTCAACCTCGAGGGTAGCAAGCTCAAAACAGAAATCGATATTGAAAAAATCACAGGCAAGGGACGCAATGTCGTGGGGCGACTCCTCGCCGGAGACTCCCCAAGTAAAGACGCGGTCATTGTCGGAGCACACATTGACCATCTTGGCGCTGGCAAATCAGGCAGCAGCCTTGCGAAACAAGACGAGCAAAACAACATTCATTTCGGTGCAGATGACAACGCGTCGGGGGTCGCCGCGATGCTTGAAATTGCTGAATACTTAGTCTCACAACAGCGGACCGGAAAATTAAAACTTAAACGAGACGTCATTTTTGCTGGCTGGTCCGGTGAAGAGCTCGGACTTTATGGGTCTGCTAATTACGTCAAATCACTTCAACCCATCGAAAGCAAACCTGCCCAGGATGCCTCACATGACTTCGTACTCGGGGTTGATTCAAACGGTGAAATCTTACTCAATGGAGAGTCCGCGAAAACTGACGAAATCAGTGAGTCTTTGAAGTTCATTTCCAAAAACTATCCGGATTTTGAAATTCAAGTTGAGGCTCATCCGGATGCAAATGTAAAAGTCGTCAAGGAACTGACCGAGATGGTCAAAAGTCTCGGAGTCAAAAAGGTCACCCTCAGTAACAAAGATCCCCGGGAGGGAGCTTTACGGCCAAGCACCGGTATTATCGCTGCCCTCAACATGGACATGGTGGGACGCTTAACAGACCAACTTGTCCTTCAGGGCGTTAGCAGCAGTAGCTTTTGGCCTTCGGTTATCGAATCCAAAAATGCGGTAGTCGGACTTCCCGTCACGCTTAGTAATGAAACAGACCTCCCCACGGATGCCAGCTCTTTCTATCGCGGTGGCATTCCAATCCTCTCTGCTTTCACAGGGTCTCACACCGATTACCACACGCCTCGCGATACTCCGGAAAAACTCAACTATCCCGATACTGCAAGAATCGCCCGGCTGATGGGACTGATTACCAGATCTCTCGCGACCACCGATGAAGCGCCCGATTACATTGAACAATCTTCGGCATCACAAGATGCCCCCAAAGGCGGACTTCGCGCCTACCTTGGAAGTGTTCCGGCTTATGGCGAGGACGTCGTCGGGGTCAAACTTTCAGATGTAACCAAAGGAGCTCCAGCCGACAAAGCAGGAATCAAAGGGGGCGATATTATTGTAGAATTGGCTGGCAAAAGTATTGAAAACATCTATGACTATACCGCAATCATCGATGCCATAAAAATTGGAGAAGAAACATCCGTGATCGTTCTCCGAAACGGCAAACGAATTGAATTGAAAATCACCCCCGGTTCACGGCAATAATTCACGGCAATAAAAAATCCTTGAGTATGAGCTCACTCGTAAAAAACAGCACACGCGAAACGATGCCGATGAGTTTTCAGCATGGTTTTTGAACACCAATTTTTCGTCAAAGCGCTGCGAAAGTGTTTCGGCAACACGACGGCTACTTCGCTGTAAAAACGCACGCATTTCGTAAATTACTGATGAGCAAAAAAACACAAAAAACCAAGTCCAAGCGTGCTAAGTCCAAACCGCAATCGAACTCCGGCAAGCGGACGAATGCCAAGTCCACCGAGCGCTCCGAATCCAATGTTTCAAGGTATATTTCTTTTGGATTATTGATCGGTGTCATTGCGATCGTGGGCCTCCTGTTTTACGAAGTGATGGCCCACTTTCTAATCCCGCTATTTCTCTCAGCCATCCTCGTTGTCGTATTTCGCCCCTTGCATCGTTGGATTTTCGAGAAATCAGGTGGCCGGGCAAAACTATCTGCTGCCTTAACCACCCTCAGTGTATTAGTCACGGTACTAGCCCCCTTGACCGTCATATTTTTCATGGCAGCGATCGAGGGAAAGCAAGTCTACAGCGACTTTAATGCAACAAAAATCACCGATGGCTTTTACCAAATTCGATCCGATTTAAAACTGGATATGCCCTGCAAGAATGAGTTGCGAACAATCAGCACAGAACTCGCAACTTTAAAGGCGTCGACATCGTTTTCCCCCACCGAAGAAGACCGCTTTCAAATCAGTCTTTTTGAAATTGAGGAGGCTGGAAAAAAACTAGCCGGGGTGACCGGACGCAATTGGCCAGCCCCGGGCGAACCTGACGATACACCACCCGAATCCCGTTCAACCTGGGATTTATTCGCGGCAGATCTTACCGCAGCGAGAACCCTTCACGCTGCGATTCCACCAGCCTCGCCAGAGGCTGGCCGAAGCCGCAACCAGGCAATCGTCAATTACCACGAGAAAATCAACCAGACCGTCATCCATTTCAATCTGTTTGAATCCGAACTGCTCGGCGGCAAGGCGAAGGCGTGGCTGATTAAATTGGTCAATCCATCCGATGAGGAATCAGAATCCTACGCAAACTCAGTGGTTGGATTTTTACAAAACAAATTGCTCGAACTAACGGGAGCCGGTGTCAGCTACGCGGGCAACCTGCTTGTCGGGGCAGCCATCATGGTCATTGGGCTCTACTTTTTCCTCCTAGACGGACCGCGGCTGATCGAAGCCTTTAAAGGCCTCTCCCCAATCGATGACGAACACGAACAGGAACTTGTTGCCGAATTCGGAACGGTCAGTCGAGCAGTCGTCGTCGCGACACTTGCCTCAGCATTGGCTCAGGGACTGTTGGCTGGGATTGGCTTTTACTTCACTGGATTTGATTCGGTTTTTCTACTGACCGTAATCTCTGCAATGTTAGCCATGGTTCCCTTCGTCGGTGCTGCTGCCGTCTGGATTCCGTGCTGCTTCTACCTCTTGTTTTTTGACAACAACATAACCGCCGCCATCGGATTGGGAATCTATGGAGTCGCGATCATTTCGATGGCTGACAACGTGATTAAACCCTACATCCTGCACGGCCAATCAAACATCCACCCGCTTTTCGCACTCCTGAGCGTGCTTGGTGGAGTCTCAACCCTTGGACCGATTGGGATCGTCATTGGACCCATGGTGGTCGCGTTCCTCCAAACTCTCCTGAAGATTCTCCAACGTGAAATGACCCACCTCGATCAAATCACCAGTTCACCGGTACTCATCTCCGAGCCAGCAGCGGCGTTAACCAACGAGGCTGTAGAACAGAAGTAGTTTCGTTTGCCTCAATAAATCGGCGCACACTTCATTACCGAAAAACCACTCCAACGCCAAAAATTACGGTGGATGCAATCGCCTGCGAGTGCCTACGCCAAATTAATTACTGAGAAGATTCCCAATACTGAATCACGCTCGAACGGTTTATAAGATAAGGCACGATCGGATCAAATCGACGACCGCACTGACTAATACCATTGCAAATTTCGTCCGAGGTCACCCAAAAGTTATCACCTTGTGTTTCAATTTTTGAAACCACATCTTTGCGATAAACTTCGACGTTAAAGAATGAGACAGCGACACGACTCTTTTGAAAATGCCCCGGAACCCGGTCGACAAACTCCAAATTCATCTGAGCCATATCGGAGACAAGAAAGTCTCGCTTTCGATCCAGCCAGAGTGCCCAAGAAACTTCGCGGATTGTCGTTTCGCGAAATGACTCATCTTCAAGTCTCTCGCCGATAATGAAGTTAAGTTGTTTAGTTGCAGGATCTAGACGAGCCAGCCACCTCGGTTTTTCATTGTACGTTTTGCGTATTAACGCTACCGACAAACAAACATCAATCATAATCCCACCTAAATGCTTCCTGCGCCGTCAAATCCTGTCCCTATCGTAATTGGTTTAACCGATTTTTGTAAAGGTAACGTCACACTCAAACAGCAGTGAATCTACAAATTAAATAACGGGTAGCGAGATAAGATACAAAAACCAACGAAACTCAACAGGCTTTTCAGACCCGCCTTAATTTGTACTCAGCACCTTACGGCAAGGAATAGGTTTGACGGAGCAGGCTTTGTTTCAGTCCATAAAAATAAGCTAAGAATAAATGCCACTAACAATTTCCAACCGATCGACGGAATCCGACGTTCGCACCTGGCTAAACCAAAACGGATTCTCCGGAAAGACTGCTAAATTTGATCTACTAGAGCTTCATGCCATTCAGCGGCCTGGCTGGATCCAAGTGTTCAAGTTTTGCGCAAGGGTAAAATATAAACCGCTCGAAAACGGAGCGAGAAACTCTGAATCTGGCAACCACCCCGGATGGCAAGATTTTTTTGGCGTCGCCCTCGAAGACGAACGGGAGAGGAAACAAAACCAAAAGACGCAAGTCTGGCTTTTCGACGATCAAGTTGACCAACAAGAAAAACTAGATTCCGTCTCTGCTGATCTCTTGGTTTGTAAAAAAGGGCAAAATGGAGAACTCTTGGGAACCGTTCTTTTTATTCTTGTCGTTTTAACGATCGCCATTGCTCTAGTGAGTTGCTTTTAGGAGCCTCCCTAATACATTGACGGGTTCCGACACACGTGGGACTTTATTCGTAATTAGATCGAAACAACTCCGAGATGAAATCAACAACCGCCAATTCTGAAGCCGAACGCAAGTTTCGGCCCCGCTTTTCTGTCGCTAAAGTTGCTCGCAACGTATTCACGGTGTTTACCCTTTCTTTAATTGGCTTATTGGGCATCAGCATGACTTCTAAACAACCCGACAATCTAGGTGCCACCAATGGGAAACTCGCGACCTGTCCTGACACACCTAATTGTGTGTCCACCCAAGCAGCGGATCCGGGCAAAAAAATGGAGCCAGTTGCGTTTAAGGGCTCCTCAGCCGAAACAATCTCAAAAATTAAAAAGACGATCAAATTAGATTGGCCAAGAGCGACGCTAATCAGTGAAACGGATCACTATTTGCATTACGAATTCAAGTCGTTAATCTTTCGGTTTATTGACGATGTAGAATTCTATGTCGATGATAAAGCCTCAGTCATCCAATTTCGCTCAGCCTCGAGAGTCGGTCACTCAGATCTCGGCGTCAACCGCAAGCGAATGAACCAAGTAGTTGAGAGTTTAAAACCATGATCCGAAAACAAATTATCGGCAACGGAGTCTTAATTGTCATCTTGGGATTGGGATTGGGAGTGTACTTCGTGATTCCAATGTTGGGAACGAAAGAAATAAAACCGGCAGAAGTAGAGGTTGAACCCGTTAAAGTCACCTCCACTGCGCCAACCGAAGTCCTCGAAAAAGAGAAGAAAAACAAAATGCCTGCCGAGTACAACAAACTTACAGCCTTCGAAGCAAGCGTAATTCTTGACAAAGGAACTGAGCGTCCTAACACGGGTGAATACAACGGCACCGTCGAATCCGGGGTCTACGCCTGCCGCCAGTGCAATGCGCAGCTTTACCGGTCAGATGACAAATTTGAGGCTCACTGCGGTTGGCCAAGTTTTGACGACGAGATACCGGGAGCCGTTAGAAGAGAGGTCGATGCTGATGGCTATCGCGTCGAAATTTTGTGTGAGAATTGCGATGGACATCTCGGACATGTTTTTGAAGGCGAACAAAAAACAGAGAAGAACATCCGGCATTGCGTGAACTCGGTGTCTTTGAAATTTTTTCCAGAAGGCACTGAACTGCCGGCAATGATCGTAAAAGCAAAATGAACTTGCTGAATTGCGGTTTAATCCAATTGCGGTTTAATCCAATTGCGGTTTAATCCAATTGCGGTTTAATCCAATTCGACTGACTCAACTAAGCACTTGATCGCATCCCCACAGGCAATTTCGCCCCCGTGAACAACGGTCGCGGTCACCCCGCCATGACCTCGCATGGCGTTATATCCCCCACTCCCAAGATTTTCTTCCATTCGACTGCACGGTGGGCAGTTCCCCGTCACTTCAAGTGTCGCCTGTCCAATTTGGATTCGCCTTTTCTTGAGCGCCTGCAAATTAATCCCAGAAATCACAAGATTGCGCCGCAACAAACCCGGATCAATGGTTTTTAGTTTTAGAATACTCGCAACCGCTGCAATGTGCTCCTGTTGAATTAGCGTCACCATCCTCGGCCCACCCGGCTTTCCCCGATAACGGTCCCCGGCGAGCCCCTCCAAACTTACGTTCACGGATGGAAGAACCTTCAACCGCTCGCGACGTCCGGGGCGCACACCGATCCACTCGACTCTTCCCACTTGCGGCATCGTTGCCAGCAACTGTCTCATTTCTAGGCTCACAGCATTTCCTAAAATTTACATTTCAAAATCAAGAGATCTATTGGATTCTAATCTATCGGCTTGTCTTAACCCATGATAAAGAAATTCCGACTTCCGCAACAGCAGCAAGCCGAAGGCTGCAGACGCCGACGAAAAGCAAAGTTACGCCGCAAAAATGTCGATCCACATCGTGGTTCAATGGGATTGTGCTAAGAATTTTCCCAAGTGAAACTTGTGCCGCTGGATTGGAATTGCGACAATCTGAAAAATCAAATGCAACCTCGGTAAAAACTATGAAAAACAGCAAATACATTTGGATGAATGGCGAGATGGTTCCGTGGGAAAGCGCTACCGTTCACGTCATGTCGCACGCGCTTCATTATGGCTCGAGTGTCTTTGAAGGAATTCGTTGCTACGCGACTCCCAATGGACGATGCATCTTTCGACTCGATGCCCATATCAAACGCTTTTTTAATTCAGCAAAATTATACCGCTACCCGCTCTCATTTACCGTTTCCGAAATCGAAACAGGATGCCGGGATTCCATCACTAAAAATGATCTTGAGGCAGCCTACATTCGCCCGCTGGCATTTCTTGGCGCCGGTTCGCTCGGCGTCGTCCCGAACGAAGATGTCCCCACCGAGGTCATCATCGCGGCGATGGAATTTGGAACTTACCTTGGTGAGGAAGGGCTGAAAAATGGAATTGATGTCTGCGTTTCTTCGTGGGCAAGAACCACCAGTGCCGCCCTCCCAGTCCTATCTAAAGCCGGTGGACATTATCTCAACGCACAACTAATTGGCGGTGAAGCAAGGAGAAATGGATTTGCGGAAGGTATCTCGGTGACCGCCCGGGGAACCGTAAGCGAAGGGTCAGCTGAAAATCTCTTTATCGTTCGGGATGGTAAAATTTTCACCCCGCCACTTTCCGCCGCAATCCTTGACGGAATCACACGCGACGCCGTTATCACGCTGGCACGGCACCTCGATTTCGATGTGATCGAACAAGAAATCCCCCGTGAATTACTCTACATAGCTGACGAGATTTTCCTGACCGGAACCGCTGCCGAAGTCACCCCGGTGAGAAGTGTGGATCGCATGGAAATTGGCTGCGGCTCTCGTGGGCCAATCACAGAGGCACTTCAAAACGCCTTTTTTGGTTTATTCGACGGAACCACGCAGGATCAATGGAATTGGTTAGATTCGGTAGAATCCTAACTCTTTGCTACACACCCAGCACCTACTGCTCATTACGCAGCAAACCGGCGAGGGTAATCACTCTCCGCATCGCTGGCCAATTCCTGAATAGTTGGTCTGCGTTGACGCCGAGTCTTGGCAGGAATCATCGATCGCATCGACTCCAGTCTCCCAAAACACAACATGCGATCCCCCGCCTCCAGCCGACGCTTCAGTCGCGGGTTGGGAATCACCGTCGTACCCCGGTAAAGCGTGAGCACGTTAATATCCTGCTCCAACAAACCTGATTCGTCGATTGATTTCCCAACGAACTCTGACCCCTCTGGAACGTGTATCTCAGTAACGCCATATCCCTGACTGACGGTCAACCGTTGCCGAATATCAATTTCAGGAAAATCAACTTGGGCAGCCAAATAATCAATGATCGCTCCCGCAATGTCGAGTTGAGTGCAGCGCTCAATCCCTTCCAAACCCGGCGATGAATTCACCTCCATGATTTGGGGACCGCGGGACGATTCGAGCATATCCACGCCAGCAACCCGCAGCCCCATTATTTGAGCAGCCCGAACCGCAGTCCTTTCTTGATCCGGAGTCAAATCGACAGCCTCGGTTCTCCCACCACGATGAATATTGCTCCGAAACTCATTGCCCATTGCAATTCGACGCATGGCGGCAACCACACGATCGCCAACAACAAATGCCCGAATATCTCGCCCGCGGCTTTCAGCAACAAATTTTTGAACCAAGACGTTTTGTCGCGTGCTCTGCATTGTTTCGATAATTGCTTCGGCGACTTTCTCCGATTCCGCGAGAATCACTCCGACTCCCTGAGTACCCTCCAGGAGTTTGATGACCACGGGAGCTCCGCCGATCCGCTCAATGGCCGGTAGCACATCGGTTCGATTTTTTACAAAGGTCGTCTGTGGCATCCCAATTTGATGCCGGCTTAGAATCTGCAACGCTCTTAATTTATCCCTCGAGTTGGCAATTCCATGAGAACTGTTAGCACAAAAGACATCCATCTGTTCAAACTGCCTGACCACGGCTGTTCCAAATCGAGTGATCGATGCTGCAATTCGCGGAATAATCGCATCGAATTCGCCCAAGCACTGGGACTGATAAAACAGCTGTGGATTACCTTCCGCTAGATCAATCGAAAATTTAAGCGTGTCGAGTACCTCTACCTCGTGGGTTCTCGCCTTGGCCGATTCGACCAACCTTCGCGTACTGTAGCAGTTGGGCTGGCGTGAAATAATCGCGAGCTTCATTCGAGATAGCGTCCAGAAAATTTGAAATTGCAACGGAAACAGGCTGGGAAATCTCGCAACGTAAATACTCTTGCCTGCGATCAAAGAACGCAGCAAATCCTTGATTTCCTATAACCTGTTCGTCTCCCGAAAGCCCTATTCTTGAACGGAAAATCTAAAACGTTTTATCAATCAAAAACAACTGCCATCAGATAAAACAAATTCACGAGGCTTAATAATGCGGAGGCACCTCATCCTCCGCCTTTCGCTCCGGTTCAGACTCCGAACTAGCACGAAGACGACTCTCCAAACGCTCAATAATCAATCTCATTTTTTCTAGTCGCTGGACATTTTCAAGCACCACCTCGTTCAGCGATTCATAATCATTTTGCAGGTGCATCATCGAACTCTCGAGTTCAGTAATGCGTTTCCTATCCCTCTCACTCTGATCCATTCTAATTCACTTCCCTTGAAGTCGCTTTGCGGCTTGAAACCCTAATCTTCTAACACAATCAATTGCCTCACTCGGATTTTGCCCCCCAAAAATAGCTGCCGTCCCCGCCTTTAAGTCAACTGATACCCTCTCAACTCCTTCGAGTTGCAGCAATGCGGTTTCAACCCGATGCACACAACCACCACACGTCATCCCGGTGATATCGACGATCATCTCCTCGGCATCGTCCCCAACAGGTCGGTTTTTTGCGAAAAATCTCTGCAGGTCTGTCCCCACAAATTTGCCCACCAATAACAAAAGTACAATCCCACTCGCGGTCTCCCAGAGCGACAAAACGTGGTGATTCTCAATTAAGCCCTGGCTGACGTCGGATAACAAAAATCCATCAAATAGCCACGCCACTCCAATACTTCCTACCAAAATTGTAACCAAATAAACGACAACCGATTTCGATCCAAATTGACCATAAATAACACCAATCGTCGATACATTAGTTGCCGGGCCAGCCATCAAAAAAACTAACGCTGCCGCCGGAGAAAGACCACTCGACACCAGTGCCGCAGCAATGGGAACTGACGCGGTTGCACAAACATAAAGCGGAATCGATAGCAGCAAGACGACCAAAATCGAAGGAAACCAGCCTAAAGATGCAAGGTTTTGCACCCAAATCGTAGGAAGGTATTGATTGATCAAGGCTGAAACCAAAACACCCACGACTAGCCATACCCAAATCGACCGAAGAATTTCGATACTCGATTCTCTAAACCGCTCCAACCATCGGCGATTCTCCGTTGGACGGTCAACAAGTATCTGAGGAAGAACCCCCACTTTATCGACCGTCTTGGGCGAGTTCTGACTCGCAGGCTCAACGAGATCCAGCAAACAACCACCGACCAAACCAGTCGTAGCAGCGGCAAGCATTTTAACAATCGCAAACGGCCACCCAAGAAAGGAGACGCTCACCAATACCGAATCGACACCGGTCTGAGGCGTACTGATGAGAAAACCAAGTGCGGCTCCTTTGCTAGCTCCTTGTTGCCGCAAGCCAATGCCAGCCGGAATAACACCACACGAACAAAGCGGCAGGGGCACGCCCAACAGAACTGCCCGGAAGACCCCGGAATAGCCTTGAAACCGCCGGCGAATCCAATCCCTTGGAAGCAAGCCTCCCATGAGTCCAGAAATTAACATCCCCAAGAGGAGCCACGGAGCCAGTCTCGCCCAAATTATCCAGCAGTCTAAAAGCATAACCTTATCTTAGCGGAATATATTTCATCACCTAGATCAGCCAGCATGAAACCGCTATCGCTGAAGGCGAGCCCTCAAGTGCGATCGAAAGTGCTTTGGTAACGATCGTACGTTCGAGCAATATCCAACAAAAACAACGATTTATCGAGTTTCGGAGAGTTAGTCGCGAATCGAACCAAATCCGAGAGACGACAGTGACGATAAAATTGAAAAAGCAATGAACCGGAATATTTACGGAAGACTTGTATTTGAAATCAGTCCTCAACCGCTAAACTAATCGTGCGAACCAAGACTCCAATGAATGCAAAGCCAAGTCCATTCCCAACTAACCGCGGAATCTCACCTGGGACATTCTCCGCTCCGTCGACAGGTCCAACCAGGATCGCCGCTGCTTATCGAAACTCTTCTACGGAAACTTTTTTCATTTCGAATTACATGAAACCGCAATCGCCATCAAACGACCATAACTCTGAGCAGACTCTTGATAAGGTTGCTGCGGAAATCCACGGATCGCTGATATTTCCGCAGTCATCCCACGCGGCACCCATTCCTGAATTCGATTCTTTGGTTGACTTAATCCTTCGATTAAAAGCAATCGTCTACCCTGGATTTCGCTCAAACGAATCCTCCAGTGAAAAAGTGCTGGTCGGATTAAGATCGCAAATTGACGAAACTCATCAACTGATTTCTCGACAAATCGCGATTGCAATTGCTCGCCATTTTGAAGCGTGCGAGGACATGACTCTCCAGGATTGTGGGGGGATTACGCCCGGCAAACTCTCGATGCCTGAGAACATCATGGAATTTAGTCAACGGATATCGACAGAATACATTCTTAAAATGCCGCACATCCGCGCCTCATTATTAACAGACGTCAAAGCAGCTTACGTCGGCGACCCCGCCTGCAAGAATTATGATGAAGTTATCCTCTGCTATCCTGGATTAAATGCAATCACCGTCCATCGACTCGCACATGAACTTTACAAATTAAATGTCCCCTTCATCCCCCGGATGATGGCGGAATGGGTCCATGGAGAAACAGGAGTCGACATTCACCCAGGAGCAACAATCGGCAATCACTTCTTCATCGACCATGGAACCGGAGTTGTGATTGGTGAAACCTGCATCATCGGCGAGCACGTCAAAATCTACCAAGGGGTTACGCTGGGAGCCTTGAGTTTCCCGCAGGACGAAATGGGCCAACTTGTACGTGATTCAAAGCGTCATCCCACCATCGAAGACAATGTCGTTATCTATGCGAACGCGACGGTTTTAGGTGGAAATACTGTCGTGGGGCGGGATTCTGTTGTCGGCTCCAGTGTTTGGCTGACCGAAAGTGTCGCCCCTTCAACAACCGTCACCATGGAAAAGCCCAAACTAAAAATCCGCAATCAGGTAGGCAACTAGAGCAAACGCATCTCAAAATCTCTTCCACGCGATGCAACAGGTTGATATTGTCTACGAGCAAGAGTCGTGAGACAATTGCGCCACCGAATGCGTACGATTCAGACCATCGTCATTCGTTCGATTTGAATCAATTCTCCGCTTGTTATCTCTTTGGATTTTGAAATGACCGATGCCATTTCCTCAACTGACACCGAACGACTAAGGCAATGCTGGCTTCACGTTCATGTCCCCAAAGCGGGCGGGTCGACATTAAGACAATTAATGAATCGAAATTTTGGGAAGGGGTTTTACAATTCCAATTCACTATTGGAAACAAAGCAATACACTCGAGACGACGTCAGTGAAATTGTTCGGTGTCACCCATGGGTTCAATGCCTGAGCGATCACAAACTCTCGCTCGACCTCCCATTCGAGCATGATCACGCCGAAGTTTTTGCGCTCAGCTATGTTCGCAATCCGGTAGATCGCTTTATCTCAAGATATTTCTTCCATCGACATTTCGAAGAAGTAAATTGCATTGCCCAACGCATGAGCTTTCGCGAATTTGCAACCGCTGAACTGGTTCAACAAGAGGTTCACCCACAAACCAACAGCCAGATATACTTTCTTAATGGAGGCAAGTCATTCGACTCAATGGAGGTCATTGACCGAGCGATCGCTACTGGCAGAGCA
The DNA here is from genome assembly GCA_011087765.1 of Pirellulaceae bacterium. Taxonomy (GTDB): domain Bacteria; phylum Planctomycetota; class Planctomycetia; order Pirellulales; family Pirellulaceae; genus Mariniblastus. The sequence goes on along the minus strand of JAALLA010000021.1, from coordinate 20,421 downwards.
TTCGTCTTTCCTATTGAGCGGTTTGATGAATCCTGCATTTGCCTTGAGCAATTATATCCTACAGTTTTTTCTGACCTTTCTTACGTTCGTGCGAATGTCTCTAAACGCGATGCTGATATCTCTCCTGAAGATCGGAAATTCGCCTATCGTTATCTAAAAATGGACGACGCGATTTTCGAAAAAGCAAACCAATTCCTCGACAAAACACTTGATCTCGCTTTCTCAACCGAAGACCTTCGCAATTCAGCGCTCGCAAGTTTTAAAGATCGGTGCGCACGACGATTCCACAATTTTTATCCGCCAGTTGCTCCTGGCGAACCGGTGCCCCCCATAGGAACAATCCCAAAATTTCCGGCACCGACAAAACCGTCTCCAGAGCAACCGCACGACCCCAACTATCCCGATGAAAAGATCGAGACGAAGGCGACGGCAACTACCCTCCCAACTCAGCCTACTGAATAAACGCCTCGAATGGTTACCGGCGAGAAGTTAACCCCCGGCGAACGCAGCAGGTTTCCCAATCCCGTGCTGACCGGTCAAATTGAAATCGGCTAAAACCCTAATCCTTTGGTCTTTGTTTGCACACGACAAATACGATCGCTGGATGTGATGAAGAGAGTCGATCCATCGCCGCCAAAGGCACAGTTTGCGGTTGGCTTACCCATCATTAACCGCCCCAACAACTTTCCTGCTGGCGAAATCACGAGTATCCCGCCCGGCCCTGATGCCCAAAGATTTCCCTGCACATCAATGCACATGCCGTCAGGCATTCCAGGGTCGCCTTGATTCGCGTATTTAAGACTATTAAAAATTGTCTTCCCTTTTGCGTTTGTCGTCCCGTCAGGCTTGATAGCGTAGGCGTTGTAAATCGGAGCAGGGCGGTGCGATTGGGCGACATACAAAGTCTTCTCATCCGGTGACAGGGCGATCCCGTTGGGACGTTCAAGCTCTTTCGTTAACAGGGTTACCTTGCCATCGACACCCAATCGGTACACACCACAATAATCAAGCTCACGCTTGGATTTATCCCGCAACCCATACGGCGGATCGGTAAAGTAAATCGCACCGCTGGAATGGATGACCAGATCGTTTGGACTGTTGAATCGTTTGCCTTCAAACTTATCTGCCAAGGTTGTTTTCGAACCATCCGATTCAACACGGTAGATCCGCCGGTTTCCGTGATCGCATACAACCAATCGACCTTCGGCATCGGTCATTAGCCCATTCGAGCCTGGCTCTTTCTCGCCATTTTTTCCTTCGTAACCACTTGGATCCATAAAAATCGAATGACCTTTTTTGGGACTCCAACAGTGGATCTTATTTTGTGGCACATCTGAAAAAAGCAGAACACTTTTGTCTTTTATCCAGACCGGACCTTCTGACCATTGATACCCGGTTGTAAGGACTTCTATGGGGCTTGTCGGATCGATCAAATCATTAAATCCAGGATCGAGTACTTCGATACTTCCTAATGTCACTGGCTTGACAGAATCTTCCTGGGCATTGGTCGGCAATGCAAGCGGCAGAGAAAACAACCCACAAACAAGAACCCCCACACCAATTGAAAAACGCAACATCGAACCACCTCGACAAAAAAACAAATTCGTAAATCAAGCCAAACAAAATTCAACCCTTAGTCTAGCGACTCTAATTACGCATATCACCCTTCAGATGATATTTCTTGTTGCCGGGCCACCACCCAACGCAACCTAAAAAACGACCGCATGTATAGAGAAACAGGGAGACCCACCCGAGAAAACTCAGGGTTGCGCCTACCCAAAAAGATACGGGTTGGTATTGAAACTCAACCACAAATTCTCCCTCTTGATAAAAGGGCAGTAAAAATACATTTTCAAATCCTGCTGTCGGATTGGGAACATACTCCGAGGCAGCTAATAATTTGGGAGATGACATTTGCTTCCGAGCGACATCCCAAACCGTCACCTTCCACCCCTCAACGGGTGGAGCATAAAACCCTAATACCCGTGCTCCATCCGTCGCGACGGTGGCGACAAAACGATTGCTTCTGAATTCTGTCATCTCAATTTCAGGACGCTTTGTAGCGGCCTCCCAATCAATCGATTTCATTTTCTCCGCCGATTCAGGAGTTTGTTCCAGCAGCTCAAAAACCGACCTATCTTCCAGATCGAACAGCCAGGCAATTGGCAGCGGTTTCAACTCGCTTACAGGGAAGGGGGGGGCTTCGATTACTACGCCTTCTGCAATCAGCCCATGCACTCGCGAATCCTGAATCCATTCTGTTCCATTTGAATCGTAATCTCCAGAAACAACCGTCTCCCAGCGATCGATCAAACTCTGGTAGGATCGCGGCCAGATAGAACTAAAACTCCCCAGCAGAACCACTTCCTCTCCTAGATGTTGCTTGGGGAACAAGGAACGTCGTTGCCATTTCACGACTTCCTCAAGACGTTGTTCCGCACTTACATTAGCCCAGTCCGCCGGAGGCAAAGCCCTCATTTCACTTCGATAAATACGGAGAGGCTCAACGCCAACCTGTTCCCGTATCTCTTTCAAACCGACGAGCCCCTGAGCTTCTTCGTTAAATGCTGCAACAGGAACTGTTGAAATCAACCAATGATTTGCGAGAGATATTTCGACAATTGAAATCAACAACACCGCCCCGAGAAGCCAGCGGCCCGCAGCCAGGCGAAACCTCCCTGCCGAGCCCATCCAACTGCCTAGCAACAACACCATCGCAACAGCTCCCGTATGGAACAGAGCCATTTTAATCTCGGCAAGGGCTCCCTCCGAATCAAAAGGACCAAAAAATGGATCAGCAATGGCCAACGGAAGCCAGACCTCACCCCATTGATTCACCACAATCCACGCGGCAACACTGAAGCAGGACAGAACTAAACTAATCGCTGCCACACCACGGTTCACCAACTTATGAAAGTTCATCGCAGCTAAAGCCACAATTGCAAAACTGGCGATTACAAATAACTTAGCCGGATACCGAAACAAAAAATATTTCGGTAAGGTCATCACCATCCACCAATAAACACCCCCCACTTGAGGTCCCAGAGAACTCCGAAAGGAAGGATCGGGATGACATTCATTGATCAACCAAACGAGTCCATACCAACCAAACGAGCCGATCGAAAATATGCAAAAAATCCAGGAAAGCCAAACTTGTTTCTTGTTTGGCCCCCACAATCGCAAACTCAAAATTCCTAAAATAAAAACAGCCAAACCAGCGTAGAGCGACGGCACCCACATCCGATCGGCACCGGCAAGACTATCGGACCACCGACGATTGACGGGAAATGGCCTTCCCGAAATATTCGGCCAAACCAACTCCATTAATGACCAGGGAGGCTGACTGAATTGATAAGCATGCCCAGCAATACCACTCGGTTCACTAAACAACGACTGGCCTTCCAACTCAGGATCGGCCTGACTTAGTTTATTTCCAGAAGCCTGGTAGAAATTCATAACCTGCGAGGTTCTGGAGCGTTCGCTCAATCGCGACCATTCCATCGTAGGCAATAACTGGACTGCTGAAAGCACGCTGGTAGTCGCGACTAAGGCAACCATCAAGGTCACCGCACGCCACCAACTCATCCGACACTTTAAATCGAGATTCTTATGTGCCCGTGCACACTGAACTCCAAGGGTTACCGCCGATATCAGACCGACGTGATAGACCATTTGCGGATCTCCACCAAGAATCATCATCGCGCAGACCATAGCCAAGCCGAGAGCCCACTTTAATTGTTTAGTTTGGACCATCTTTAAAATACAAATCATGGCCCACGGAAACCAAGCCGCGCTTACCAGATATATCACGTTGGTCACCTGGAACAGCACGACTCCGCCAAAAGGATAGGCGAATGCGGCAAGCGTCGCGCCGGTCTTCTCCGCGGCGAGGAAACGAGCAAACCCAAACGCCCCTATCGCGGCCAGAGGAATGTGCATTGCCAGATAAATTCCGTAACGCGATGGATAACTCAAAGAACGACAAAAGAAAACAAGCTTACCGGGATAAAAAACACTCGAAGAACCATCCCCTACCACCGGCATCCCGAAATTACAAAACGGATTCCAAAGCGGAATTTCGCCAGCCGCCCACTGGGCATCAATCCACTCGAATAACGGATAATACAAGTACGCCGAATCACGAAATCCAACGACTTCACGACCCATCATCATAGGACCAAAAAACCAGCTCCAGATCCCACCAATTAAAAGCGCAGGCCAAAACCGATGCAGGAGATTTTTGAAATTTTTCACTAAAGAATTCACGCCTCCATCCTAGCCCCTCGCAAGAGCTAAGATAACCGCTTAGCACGGTCACCATTGGATTTCCACACACAAAAACCAGTCTCAATCGATAAATTGGTAACCGACCGGAGTAGCTTGAAAACCCCACCGAGGGTTAAACTGGATGGGGTTCCTTCCTAAGACATTGAGGTGAATAGTGACGGGCTACATATTTCTGGGCGTAATCTTATTCGTCGTGCTCCTGATTGCAGCGCACGATCTCATACAAAAAAAACATCCAATCCTTCGCAACTTCCCTGTGCTCGGACACGGACGTTATCTACTTGAAGAACTCGGCCCAAAACTACGGCAATACATTGTCGCGGGAAACAATGAAGAGCGCCCCTTCACCCGCGACCAACGACACTGGATTTATCGTTCTGCCTGCAAGGGTAACAATTATTTCGGCTTCGGAACCGATAACGACCTAGAACAAACCTCGGGCTATCTGATCGTCAAACAATCCACGTTTCCCATTCACGACATTCAACCGGATGATCCTAACTATGATCCGGATTATCGAATTCCCGTTGCTAAAATTTTGGGTGGCCCTCGAAATCGAAAACTTGCCTTCCGCCCCAACTCGATCATCAACCTTTCAGCGATGAGCTATGGATCCCTGTCAGCACCGGCAATTCAGGCCATTAACCGGGGATGTGCAATAGCTGGATGCCTGCACAACACAGGGGAAGGGGGGATCGCACCGCACCACGATTTGGGAGGCGGACTGATCTGGCAACTGGGCACTGGTTACTACGGAGCTAGAAGAGCCGACGGAGGATTTGATGAAAACAGATTCATTGAAGCCTGCGATCAATATCAGGTGAAAGCGGTAGAAATCAAATTGAGCCAGGGAGCCAAGCCAGGTCGGGGCGGCGTCCTACCCGCAAGCAAGGTAACTGCTGAGATTGCGAACATTCGTGGAATTGAAATTGGAAAAAGCTGCCTCTCACCCAACTCCCACGTTGAATTTTCGAACGCGGACGAACTGCTCGACTTTGTTGAACGACTCGCCGAAAACTCCGGTCTACCCATCGGGATTAAGTCCGCGGTGGGCGAGCTGAATTTCTGGCAAGAACTTGCCAAATTGATGGAAACCCGGACGCGTGGAGTTGACTTCATCTGCATTGACGGTGGGGAAGGGGGGACCGGCGCCGCGCCTCTTACATTTTCCGACCATGTTTCGCTGCCTTTTAAGCTGGGATTCTCTCGCGTTTTTCGCGAGTTCGCTGAACTTGATCTCCAGGAAAGCATCACGTTTCTCGGGGCTGGAAAGCTAGGGTTTCCTCATGAATCCCTCGCCGCAATGGCGATGGGATGCGATATGATTAGCATTGCTAGAGAAGCCATGCTCGCGATTGGCTGCATTCAAGCTCAGGTTTGCCACACAGGAAAATGTCCTACTGGCGTGGCAACCCAAAATGCATGGCTCATGCGAGGTCTCGACCCCACTGACAAATCAGCAAAACTTGCCAACTTCATTGTCACTCTGAGAAAAGAAATTCTTCAACTGAGCCACGCCTGTGGAGTCGAACACCCCGGCCTCACTACCCCCGACAGTTTTGAAATCCTAAATGAAGGATTTCAGGCACAATGCCTTAAGGAATGTTTCCAGTTACAAGGCATATCGACCCTGCCATCAACGCAAGACCGCTCGGCAATCATCGAACTCATGAACGACCTGCCAACCGTCAAGAAAAACTAACCTGTCGTCCTCGAAGGCGAGTCGTTTGAATTTAAATTCTTGACATTAAACCACTTTTGCCAAACCACTTTTGCCAAACCACTTTTGCCAAATAATATCCGTAAAATGACTCCTGCAAACATGAACCCTTCCCCCGAATTGACAGTAGCAATCAATGCCGCAAAAAAGGCCGAACAGATACTCTCGTCTTATTTCTCTGACCTTGCTTCTGCAGAAATTCCCACAAAATATACAAACGAAGAATTTCAAGGAGTCGTTACCAAAGCCGATATCGAAGCCGAGCGAGCAATTGTAAATGAAATCAGGAGCGTATTGCCTGATCATCAATTCCTCGCAGAAGAAGAACATTCAGGGACGCTTGAAAGCGAACACTTATGGGTGATCGATCCACTCGACGGCACGAATAACTTCGCGCACGGAATCCCTCATTTCGCTATTTCAATCGCCTACTACCGGGAGGGAGTCGCCGAATGCGGTGTGATACTCAATCCGACCACCGGTGACCTCTTCACCACCCAGCACGGAAAAGGCTCGTATTGGAATGCCAATCCGGTTTCCGTTAATCAGCACGCGTCTCTGGAAAATACAATGATTGCTGTTGGATTTTACTATGATCGCGGCGAAATGATGAAAGCCACACTCAATGCCGTCGAAGCGCTCTTTCAAAAAAAGATCCACGGAATTCGACGGTTCGGAACGGCTGCACTGGATCTTGTGCAAGTTGGACTTGGACGATTTGGAGGTTACTTCGAATACGAACTATCTCCCTGGGATTTCGCCGCCGCTCGATTATTTGTCGAAGAGGCAGGAGGCACTGTTTCTAACTGCAAAGGAAATCCTCTCCCTTTGCAAAAAAGCTCTGTCCTCGCAACCAATTCAACGCTCCACCCACAGATCCTTGAGATCGTTTCTAAATATGCGGATTTCCAACAGGCTGAGACCTAAGCTCTTTTTTCTTGGCGCAACGCCCACTGCCGCTTTATAATTTTTTGGACGCTCCGTTTCCATTGACCAGAGAATGACAACAACGATGAAAAAAAGTCTATTGGCTATCTTACTTACCTTGGCAGTGGTGCACTCTGCAATCGCACAGTCCGAACCACAAGACCCTCACGACTCATCGCGATGGCAAGCAGCCATCGCGAAATTTGAAGCCGCTGACAAAGAGAATATGCCGCCTAAAAATGCCATTCTCTTTGTTGGCAGTTCCAGTATCCGGCTCTGGAACCTAGATGTGTCATTTCCAGACTTGGTTACGATCAATCGCGGATTTGGAGGTTCGCAACTTGCCGATTCGGTTCAATTCCTGGATCGCATTGTCGTTAACTACGAACCTCAATCGATTGTCATGTACGCAGGCGACAACGACATAAAAGCTGGAAAATCTTCTCAACGGGTATTCGCTGATTTTGCCGAATTTGTGGCAATCGTTCGAAAAAAAATACCCAAGGCAAAAATTCACTACGTTGCTATCAAGCCCAGCATTTCGCGGTGGCAACTGGTAACACAAATGAGAGCGACGAACGGGCTCATCAAATCTTACTGTGAGGCCGACGAGCTACTTTTCTTTGTTGATATTGACCAACCCATGATGGGGAGCGATCAAAAACCTCGTGCAGAACTGTTTGCCAAAGATGGGCTCCACCTGAACGTCACGGGGTACGTCTTGTGGAACAAAGTTCTCAGAGAAAGCTTCCGCCAATCGGGGTGTCTCGAATCGGCAAAAAAACCTTCGAATTAACTCCCGAACCTCGGACTTAAGCTTTTGATGCGATTCGTATCTTCGCCTGTGCTTCAGCGATTGCCTTTTGTTTCATTTCAGCTAACGCAGGGGTTGAAGCCGACTCGGCCTCGGCAGCCTCGAGAGCCGTCTTGGCCGCTGCAAGATCGATCTCATCGACCCCCATGCTTTGCCCAGTCAAAACCGAAACAACGTTATTCTCTACCTGGACGTTGCCGCCCTCGACGTAGTACCTCGATTCCTCCGAACCGACACGCGCCCTTAGTTCACCCGGACCCAGCCTACCAATCATCGGCGCATGTCCCGGCAAAAAGCCAGCTTCGCCATCGAAGAGCGTGAGGGTCACGGCATCGACCATCTGATCAAGCGTCGTTTTTTCAGGTGTGACGATTACAAGTTGTATCTGGGCCATAACATTGCTCTAAATACGCACGAAAACTTTTTTGAAAGCCGGACTAAATCTACCGAAAAACCAAACAGTTCAGGTTACAGCCGACCTACAAAAGGCGGCTTACCCCGGGGCTACTTGGCCATTTTCTTTGCTTGCTCTTCTGCCTGCTCAATCGAACCGACATACATAAACGCGTTCTCAGGGAGATGATCCCATTTTCCGTCACACAACTCCTCGAAGCTGCGGATGGTGTCTTCCAGTGAAGTAAATTCACCCGACTTACCCGTGAACACCTCGGCAACGAAGAACGGCTGAGAAAGGAATCTCTCAATTCGTCGAGCTCGGTGAACGATCAATTTATCTTCTTCAGAAAGCTCATCGACACCCAAAATAGCAATGATGTCTTGAAGCTCGCGGTATCTCTGCAGGGTGGTTTGTACCCGTCGAGCAATCGCGTAATGGCGATCACCCACGTAAGCAGGATCAAGGATTCGGGAAGACGATGCCAGCGGATCAACCGCAGGGTAGATTCCTTTCTCCGAAATCGATCTCTCGAGGTACAGGAACGCATCCAACTGACCAAACGCTGTCGCTGGAGCCGGATCCGTCGGATCATCAGCAGGAACATAGACCGCTTGAACTGAGGTGATCGCACCCTTGTTCGTCGATGCAATCCGCTCTTGCAACGCTCCCATCTCTGTCGCGAGCGTCGGCTGGTAACCAACCGCGGAAGGCATTCGCCCGAGCAACGCGGATACTTCTGATCCAGCCTGCGAGAATCGGAAAATATTGTCAACAAACAAAAGCGTGTCTTTACCAGACTGGTCGCGGAAGTGCTCCGCCATTGTCAAAGCCGACAAAGCAACACGAAATCGAGCACCCGGCGGCTCATTCATCTGGCCGAATACCATCGCAGTTTTTTCAATCACCATCTGCCCGGTCGAGCCAATCGGTGTCTCCTGCATTTCCAACCACAGGTCAGTACCTTCACGCGTTCGCTCGCCAACTCCCGCGAACACAGAATAACCACCGTGGTTCGAAGCAATACGAGCAATCAATTCGGTAAGGATAACGGTCTTTCCAAGACCCGCACCACCAAACAAACCCGCCTTACCACCACGGACAAAGGGAGTTAACAGGTCGACCACTTTGATACCGGTCTCGAACAACTCGGTACTGGTCGATAGTTCATCAATCCCGGGTGCCGCTCGGTGAATTGAGCGTCGCTCTTCGGTTTCGACGGGGCCACGACCGTCAACGGTTTCTCCAAGCATATTAAATACGCGTCCCAGCGTTTCCTCGCCTACCGGCACAGAAACTGGAGCACCCGTATCAACGCAATCCGATCCACGTCGCAATCCTTCCGTGGAACCTAACGCGACACAACGAACACGTCCGCCGCCCAAGTGTTTTGAAATTTCGCCGAACAGGGTTCTCTTCTGCCCACCCGCATCAATCTCAGCGGTTACCGCATTGTAGATCGCCGGCATAGCCGATTCACTAAATTCAGCATCAAAGGTCGAACCGATCACCTGAGTGATTTTACCGATATTTGCCATAGAATTATCTTCAGTTAACAGTGTTCAATTTTCAGTTTGATTTATCTTCTATACTCAGCAAGCCGAAGCAACGGCTCAAATTTTCGTCAATTAGCCCTCTAATGCCTCGACACCACCAATGACTTCCATAATCTCGCCCGTAATCTGAGATTGTCGAGCACGATTGTAAGTCCTTGAAAGCATCTTGATCATGTCATTCGCATTCTCAGTTGCACTCTTCATTGCGACCATTCGAGCAACTTGCTCGCTCACCGCAGCATCTAAAAAGCACTTGAATAGCTTGACCTTAAAACTTGTGGGGACGACTTCCTCTAAAATACTCTCTGCCGAAGGCACGAACTCATAAATCGACGTCTTTCCTGAAACATCGGTGTCATTGTCGACCGCCTCCGCACCCTCGATTTTACCCAAGGGCAGCAACGTCTCATTGACAATCTCTTGCTTCGCGACAGAAATGAACTTCGTGTACGTTACGTCAAGACGATCCAAGGTTCCTTCCGCATACGCCCGAAGGTACCGGTTAGCAATCACCTCAACTTCAGCGTAGAGCGGTTGGTCATCAAAATTTGTAAACGAATCCGCCACTGTCATTTCGCGAAAATTAAAGCCGGAAATTCCACGCTTGCCACTTACCTCCAGGCGAACGTCTTCAATTTCACTCGACAGCGATTCAAAAGTCTTTACGCCTAAACGAATTGCGTTTCCATTATAACCGCCGCACAGGCCGCGATTTCCGGTCAAAACTAACAACGTTGCCTTCTTCGTCTCATCAGGTGCTTCCAGCAATGGATGCGTAACCTCGAGACCAGCACGTGCCAAATCAGCGACGACGGCAGTGATACGTTTCGTGTAATCACTTGCCGAGGTAGCACGATCCATCGCTTTTTTAAATCTTGCAGTCGCAATCAACTCCATCGTCCTCGTAATCTTCTTAATATTACGGATCGATTTGCGACGTTTATCAAGTGCTCGGGCGTTGGCCATTTATATTTATGGGAAATTTCCAGGTATGATTCAGTTCGAGAGCGAGCTCGATTCTCAACCTTCAGTTTCCGTCCTTCCTTCGTGCCTTACTTCTTAATTAACAGGGACTGTCTCAAGCGACTCGTTTCGAGCTACTTGAGAATCCTTCCATTACTTAAACGATTGATTAAAGTCGTCGATCGCAGCGACCACCATTTGGGTGACCTCGTTGTCAGCCTTCTTCATCACCGCGCTGACATCTTTGTTTTCGTCCAGGCTATCCCAAACGTTTTGCTTTTTCGTATGGATGTATTCCAAGAATTCCTCTTCCCAGCGGCGAACATCCGCAACGGCAACGTCGTCCAGTTTTCCGGAAGTTCCAGCGTAAATAACCATGATCTGGTCACAGACGTGAAGCGGTTTGTATTGGGGCTGCTTCAGCAATTCAACCATCCGGTAACCGCGATCCAGGTCGGCCTGAGTTGCAGCATCCAAGTCCGTTCCCAATTGAGCAAACGCTTCCAACGCGCGGAAAGCTGCCAACTGCAGTCGCAAACCACCCGCGACATTCTTCATTGCCGAGACCTGAGCATTACCACCCACACGGGAAACCGAAATACCAGCATTCATCGCGGGTCGAACACCCGAAAAGAACAAGTCCGGCTGAAGATAAATCTGACCGTCGGTAATCGAAATCACGTTGGTTGGAATGTAAGCAGAAACCTCACCTTCCTGTGTTTCAATAATCGGAAGTGAAGTGATTGAGCCACCCCCGAGTTCGTCGCTGAGTTTTACACTTCGCTCAAGCAGACGAGAGTGACAGTAAAATACGTCACCAGGATAAGCTTCACGACCCGGAGGCCGCCGCATTAGCAACGAAAGCTCGCGATAGGCAACCGCCTGCTTCGAAAGGTCATCGTACACAACTAAACAGTGACCGCCGGCGTACATGAAATGCTCAGCCATTGCCGTTCCGGCATAAGGAGCGATGTACTGCATTGGTGCGGGTGAACTTGCACCAGAGACGATCACCGTGGTGTAATCCATGGCCCCGTTCTCTTCAAGTTCCTTGATTACGCCGGCAACCGACGAATCCTTCTGACCGACAGCAATGTAGAAACATTGGACGCCTGTCCCTTTTTGGTTGATGATCGCGTCAATACCGATGGCAGTTTTACCGGTCTTACGATCGCCAATGATCAATTCGCGTTGTCCGCGACCAACCGGAGTCATCGCGTCAACCGCTTTAATGCCGGTTGGCATCGACTCGGTTACGGGCTTCCGCTCAGCAACACCCGCCGCAATGATTTCAACAGGACGCGTCGCATCTGAATTAACTGGGCCTTTTCCGTCGAGCGGATTCCCAAGAGGATCAACAACGCGACCGACGACCGCATCGCCAACCGGAACGGAGAGTAGAGTCCCCAGTGATTTAACCTGATCACCTTCGTTAATTTTAAGGTAATCACCCAGAATGATAATACCGACTGAGTTCTCTTCGAGGTTAAACGCAAGGCCGATGATCCCTCCCGGGAATTCGACCATCTCACCGGCGGCAACATTCGTAAGGCCATGAACACGGGCAATACCGTCGCCGACTTCCAGCACGGTTCCTACTTCGCGAACATCAATCTCGCTCTCAAAGTTAGTGATTTCCTGTTGAATCACCGAGGCGATTTCGTCAGCACTGATTTTCATTGATTTCCTCGTTATTTTTAAAAGACAACCTTTCGGCCATCCCTGCTTCAACCAATTGAAGTTTGTTTTATTTTTAAAGCCCCGGGATCTACACGGTCACTATTCTGACGTCGTGAAGCGATCCAATTTTTCACGAATGGCATCCGAAGCACGCTTAACCGCTCGCGCCCGAACCTGAGACAACTGGTTTACAACACTCCCGTCATAAACCGTATCACCCACCCGCACTACAATTCCGCCAAGTATTTCAGGATCGACTAAAACCTGAAGGCTAACATCTTTGCCAAGCGTCTTGGACAACTGGTCCGTGATTCGCCCGACCACCTCACTGTCCATTGGAGACGCCGATGTCACAACCGCTTGAACGCGACCCGACATCTCATCACGCAAAGTTTTCGCCGACGAAGCAATTGCACCAAGACAGTCAAAACGCCCTTTGTTGCCCACCACCTTGAGGAAGTGAAGCAAGCCTTTTTCGACTTTCCCCGCAAATGCCTTGTCGAGTAGATCCACTTTAGATTCCACTCCGACTCTTGGTGACTCCAAGGCCTCACGCAATCCTGCCACACCGTTGATCGCTCCGACAACTTCGCCAAGTTCGTCGACCAGCTGGTCAACATTCCCGGCATCAGCAGCGAACGCCAAGAGCGCCCGAGCATAAACGTCGCCCAACTGCTGTTGGTCGCTATCGAAAACCGTCGGTTGTTTCGCTTCTACCATCGAAAGTGACTACCTAATCAGTCGGTGATTGATCTAAACGGCAACTATGCCCCGGTGGTGAACTGCTCGAGTGATTTCTCGATCAAAGCGGAATGATCCGATTTATCGAGCGACCGCCCTACGATACTGCCAGCCAGACTAACGGCCGAGTCCACACTCGATTCCGCCAAATCCCGAACTGCAGCGGTCTTCGCCGCTTCAATCTCAGCCAACGCACGCTCTCGAGTTTTCTGAGCTTCGGCTGCTGCCTCCGCCATGATCTTCTCTTTCGCGTCGTTTGCTGTTGATTTCGCCTCGGCAATTAAAGCCGACGCCTCTCCGTCTGCACCAGCCATCTTTTCCTGATAGGCAGTGAGCTGTGCCTCCGCCTGCTCTTTCGCGATCCGGGCGGCTTCGATGTCGTCCACCATCCGCTTTTCACGCGCGTCCAAACCCTCGACAATGGGCGTCCAAGCAAACTTGAACAGCACTGCCAAAAGCCCGGCAAAGATTAAGAGGGAGAAAATTAGCGTATCGACTCTAAGCTCCAAGGGAGGGCTGGCCGCCCCGGAAGCAATCAAGCCTGCTAGACTTTGGTTCAACATCATCACTCTTCACCAAGTAAGAAAATCAAACTGAACAACTACCTCAGGTCTGCTCAAAACACACAACAGGCTTTGAGCCGATAACCAAGATTTAGAATACAAGACATAGAAGGATGGCAGCAAAAGCAGCACCTTCAATAAGAGCAGCGAAGATAATACCAGCGCTCTGAACGCTCGATGCCATCTCAGGCTGTCGTGCGATGCTCTCACAAGCTGCACCACCGATTTTTCCAATTCCAAGAGCGGCACCAATTACGGCCAGTCCAGCACCAATTGCTTTGAACTTCCATTCAACGCCTTGGCCTAACAACAAATCGCCAGCAAAACCACCTTCTTGTGCGAAAGTTGGCGAACAGAAGAGGAAACCCCCCATAACGAACACTAACGCAAACAAAAACCTATACATTCAAAAGTTCTCCAAATTCAAAGAGCAACAAAATTTTCTAAAATATTCAAATCAGTGAGGATGAATTGCCGCACCGATAAACAACGAAGTCAAAAACGCAAACACGTAAGCCTGAATGAAAGCTACCAACAATTCGAGGACATTCACCGCAATCGTGGCAACAATCACCGCCGGACCAACACCCCAAATCAAGGAGGTGTGCCAAGTCACTCCAATAAAAGCAATGAACACGCCGACCACCAAGTGACCGGCAAACATGTTCGCAAACAAACGAACCGCCAAGACAGCATGCTTGATAAACAAGCCAAAAACCTCAATGGCCCAAATCATTGGAACGAGGATTATCTTCACAACTGGGTTGATGTCGAGGTGGGGTGCCTGAGCTTTTACGAAACCTGCAAACCCCATCTTCTTAATGCCGGTCGCCATCACGACGAAGAACACTGAAATAGCCAACGCCGCCGTGACCGATATCGAACCAGTCGCCGCCCCCAACCCAGGCACCATCCCCAAAAGATTCAGGGTGAGCACAAAGAAGAAAATCGTCCAGATAAACGGTAAAAACCGCTTGGCGTCCGCAGAACCAATCCCCGGAACAGCGACCTCATCTCGGATGTAACAAACCATGACGTCAATCACATTCCAGAAACGACCAACCGGACGATTCCCGCTTTTGATTCGCTTCGCATAGGGAATGAAGATTGCCGCCACAATCAACGCCCCGATCAACTCCAGCACAACGAACTTGGTCGGCTGAAAAGTAACAGGACCCACAAAATCATTTTTCTGGTACGCCCAAACAGAGCCATTCTCACCCATCATCGGACTCTCGTCCGTGTACGGGGAAATCTGCGGGATCGACAACTTGCCTTTTGACATACCCTCGCCCCAAGGCGGAAAGGCCGGCAACTCAAAGTGATCCGAATCCTGAACATGCCCAATCAGGCTATCCGGACTCAAATAATACCCCATTGCGAGGTCTACCCCGTCATTCCACTCGTCTGTTGTCGCCGTTTCCGAATCACCACCGTGACCATGCCCATCGTGGTCGTGGTCGTGGTCGTGGTCGTGGTCGCCATCCTCAACGTGGTCGTGATCGTCTTCGTCGTGTTCGTCGTGATCGTGCGCATCTTTCTCGTGACCAGCTACTTCGTGGCCAGCATCACTTTCGCTGTGCTCATGCGACTCTTGAGTCGTCTTGTGTTCGTCATCCTGAGGAGCAACGATCGAGCCTAAGCTGTTATTTTTCATCGAGCAGTAACTGCCTATTAATATCTATTTTGACTTGCGCTGAATCAGTTTATCCAGAAATCTAATCTCCGCTAGCACCATCCGGGCCAAGTTTCTTCAAAGCAACCTGAACGTCCGCGATCATACCCACGAAATAAAAGAAAATTATATAAAAAACCAAACTCAAATCGAGCGGCGGATCCTTCAAATAAATTCCCCAAACCGCAACCAGCCCCGGGATACTTACCCGTATGGCCATCTGCATTGCCATCCGAGCCATCAATAACTCGTGTCCCCTCGGATACTCACTTGCAACATGAGCCGCAAGCGTTGAAACGAGACAAACAACAAGCGCCAACAACCCCGTGTAAACATTGATTTCCAAAAACCAACAAACCGAAATCGCCAGAACTCCGGCCAGCAACTCGACAACCGTCAGAAAAACCAACCGGACAAATATCGATTGCAAGGCCAACTGCTGAAACATAATGGCCCCTAGCCCTGTTGAGATTCTTCGTCTGAGTCAACCTTCGAGACTCGCCCCGCATCAGTAGGATTCGCCACCAGAAGCATGAGTTGCCTGACGGCGACCCCCATCCCTAACGCCAACCCCAAAAGGGTAAACACCAACACCGAACCAACCTTTTGGTCGACCCAATAACCCACCAAACCGGGAACGATCATCATGATACTGATGGACGTTACCTCCGAAGCCTTAGAAAAAGACTTCGCCATGGGAGATCGGTCATCAACCGTGTTTACCAACGTTTTTGACCTGCCACGACTGTAAGATTGGCCTGTTTTTTCCGAGTGAAAAACCTTTTGAGCTAATCTAATCACTGGTATGTCACCCGACAAGCCCGCACCCGGAAAGATTGAGAATATTTTCACAATGTCGACGTAAACCACTACACTTCAATCCGTTACAACAAAACATCCCACTCAGAAAGTTGCGAAAGTGATTTAACTAACGATGACTCCATTTCCCTGAATCCAAGATTACACCTATGGCAAAAACGTAAGCCTTTACGATTAAACCACTTAGGCTATCCGCAAAAGCAATGAAAACGCCCGAAGAACCGCCAAAACGTTTGCTTTTTGAGCATATTTCAACTAAACTTAACATAGGCGACGTGGACGTTTCGATGCGACGGGCAGCTTTTAAGACTTCAGCGATTATCGCGGTAGTTTTGCTTCCCTTAGTTTTTTAGCTGCGTTCAAAACTCGAGGCCTCGCAACCTTTTCAACGTGAACTGGTTTGCAGGGGTCGGCGACCGCAAGGGATACGGTCGATTACCAATTTACTTCCTTCTTCGGATCGGACTCCGCAAAGCCGGAATTATGTACTGGGTACCTCCAGTACAAACATTCGACGCCCCATGGGCTGCGTCGAGGAGTACGAAACTTGATTACTGCAGCGAACCTAGCGTCTCAAAAATCCAAAGAACTCGCCCAAATGGCCAAAGAGAAGGGCGTTTCTGGCTGGCATTCGATGCGAAAAGACGAGCTGGTTAAGGCTCTTCTTAAAGTCGCCAAACAAAAAGCGAAAGCCAAATCAGGAACCGCTCGTAAAAAAGCCACAACCTCCAAAGCTGCTGGCAAGTCGGTACGCACCACCAAATCTTCGACTGCCAACAAAAAGCCAAAGCAATCGGACTCTGCGATCGCCAAGAAGATCCGAATTGAACGCGAACGGCAAGAAAACCTGAAAAACCTGTCTTCCGCCGTCGGTATGGCCAGACGCAACACCCCGCCCGAAAAAGATCGCGTGATCTTGATCGTGCGAGATTCATTCTGGCTTCAGGCGTACTGGGAAGTCACTCGAGCGACCGTGCAACGGGCCAAGGTGGCAATGACAGGACTTTGGCACAACGCCAAACCAGTTCTACGCCTCTTAGAAATTACCAGCGATGGCAACACCAACTCCGTTGAGAAAGTTGTTCAAGAAATTGAAATTCACAGCGGCGTAAATAATTGGTACGTCAACATCACCGAACCCTGCAAGAATTACCGGATCGCTATCGGCTACACCGCACCGGGTGAAAAATTTCACCTGATTTCAAAAAGCAATCAGGTCTGCCCCCCGCCGGGCAGCTCCCCAGAAAGTGAACACTGGACCGATATTACCAATGACGTAGAAAAATATTACGCTTTGAGTGGGGGCCACGACCCAAAAACCGTCTCAGCAGATCTACAAGACGTGTTTGAAGAAAAGGCTCTTCAGCCAATGCACGCTCCGGCATTCGAGCGGCTAGGCTCTGGCGTCAACGCCAATGGTCAACGATTCAACTTCCAAGTCGACGCTCACATGATTGTGCATGGAGCGACCGACCCAAGAGCGACCGTAACTGTTGCAGGAGAACCAATTCGCCTCCAACCAGATGGATCCTTTGCACTGCGACTGGAACTCCCGGATCGCAGACAAGTTCTTCCCGTCGTGGCCTCGAGTCGCGACGGCACTCACCAGCGAACGACCGTTCTCGCCGTTGAGAGAAACACCAAAGTTATGGAGCCCATAACCAACGACAATAAAGCCTAAAAATCAGGCGCTTCCTCGCCGATTATCTAACCAACACGCTGTCTAACCAACACTCTGAGCCACTGCGGGACTTCTCGCCAGTGGCTCGTTGCATTTCAAGAGATTCAAGTGTTCCTCCTTCAATCCCTGCCGCTGCTCGCCCCAACCAACCCAACACGAACGAAGGGAACTCGCTAAAATTGGCACAGCCCAATTTGCCCCGCGTTCGAAGCTCAATCAGAAACCTAAATAAGTGGGAACTCCTCCTCCAAGAAAATGGAATTTGGAAATCAGAGAAACAAACAAATATGACGCAAGATAACCGCGAGAATAGAATTCCACCTGGTCAACAATTAGTGGCGCCTGGAAAATGGCCCGTCATTGGTGAACGCCTGCCGGCAGAAACCAACACCCCCTGGTCGCTCAATATTATCGGCGAAGTCGATCAGCCAATAACGTTAAGCCTCGAGGAACTACGAACGCTTCCACAAACCAAGCGAACGATGGACATCCACTGTGTCACGCGATGGTCAATGTTAGATACGACCTTTTCGGGAGTATTGCTCGAAGACCTACTTTCCGAAATCGGGGTAAAGCCGAGTGCTAGGTTCGTCTCCTTTCTCGCGAGATCGAAACGAAACCACTCCACCTCCCTGACTCTTGAAACCGCCATCGATCTCAAAACTCTAATTGCAACCGAGGTCAATGGAGAGCCGATTGAGATCACTCACGGTGGCCCCATTCGAAATATTGTTGAATCAAGATACTTCTACAAAAGCGTAAAATGGCTGGAACAGATTGAACTGCTAAGCGAAGACCGACTTGGATTCTGGGAAGCCGAGTCCGGCTACCACAACCAGGCCGATCCCTGGATAGAACAGCGTTACATGGCACCTACGATAGACCGACGAACTGCCTTAAAGCTGATCGAAACGAAAGACTTCTCCAATCAGGAACTTCGCAGCATCGACGCATCTCAACGCAACCTGGCGGGGCTTAACGCCAACGGTGCTTCGTTAAGAGACGCCAATTTCTCAGGGACGAACCTTTCGGGTGCGGACTTCACCAGTGCCAACCTTTCCAATGCTCATTTCCACAATGCGAACCTTTGCAATGCCGTGCTTGTGGATGCCGACTTGGAAGGGGCTGATTTCTCTGGAGCCGATTTGAGAGGAGCCAATTTTACGGGCACCTCATTGATCGGCGCCTCGTTTTTTTCCGACAAGCAAGGAGTCGCAGTCGGCGCGATATTCGACAAAACGACCCAACTACCTCCCGCAGCAATCGCCCCCTTATTCCCAGAACAACTTCATTATGTGAACAAAGCGATGGGATAACAGTTCATCGAAGGGAATCTGGTTCGCTCAAGGTGCCCTCGGGTTGCCCGGAACATTTTTTGCCAGTCCAATGCCTATACAACGCTAAACGATCCACGACTTGCTGTTGCAACACAGAGCTCTGGACAATCACCCCTGGGAATTCACCTCAGCTTTCTGGAGAAACCTATGTCATCAGACGCAAGAACCGATCAAATGAAGACATTGTCGCCGAAACGAAATACGTCCGGAGCGACCACCGCAGCAGAACTCACAGCAGAACAGCTGAAACATTTCCATATCGAACCGGACACCGAATATGGCCAAACGCTTTCGCGAGTCGTCGAACGCATGTACGAGTCTCAAGGCGATATCTCGCATCTCTGGCAGCTCACGCTCGAATCGATGAATTCGCTCGATCAGAATGACCGAATTCAACGCTTCAACGCGAAAAAGTTCCTTTCATTCCAACTTGCAAAAATCCTCGATACGCTCCAGCACCCGTTTCGCAAGAGCTATCAATCCCTAGGTTACAAATCGGAAACCATGGCGGCGAAAGGGCCGTACCCGGTTTTCGACAATGTCACCGCGCTCTTTTCCGCCACCCCCGTCATCACTCGCACGGCAACCTACATCTACGCGTGTGCCGAGTGGATTGAGGATGCCTTCCGGGGCAAAGAGCTGATGCTGGAAATTTACTCGCGACTCTTAAACCCAACCAGCGTCTGCCTTGCCAATCACATCGTCGACCTCGAAGCAGGGGACTACGCGTCGGAGTACATGGCCTGGAACTTCAATAGCGGTATGGCTGCGATCGATTCAGCCCTGGCTCACCTCCTCGGACGCGATGACATTCTCATCACCAGCCGGAATATTTACGGAGGTGCCTACCAACTTATTCACGACTGGTACGCGAAAGACGGCAACCTCGAAATTTCAGTGGAGACCTTCGACGGCTATACGGCAGACGAATTTGCCCCATTCCTGGCGTCCGTCCAGAAAAAGTACGCCGACCGTATCTCCCAAGGAAGAAAAATTTACATCTACCTCGAATCCCCAAGTAACCCCCAGGGATACGTTCTCGATGTTGCCGGCATCTCAAAAATCGCTCACCAACAGGAACTCAAAGTCATTCTTGATGCGACCGTTGGCACACCCTTTCTCTACCGCCCCTTAAATCGCAAGAACCCGGACGAAAGGCCTGATTTTGTAATTCATAGCTACACCAAAGATCTCAGCGGTTGCGGTGCTGTCATCGCCGGTTGTGTGATTGGAAAAAACAACGACATGTTTATTCCCAAAGGCC
>JAALLA010000203.1 GCA_011087765.1 Pirellulaceae bacterium | reverse complement strand
AGAAGCCCTCCGCGAGGACCACTTGCTGTATTGACCTTTTCATATTCACTGCCATCAATCGTAACATCGAATTGGTACAGACGAGCTAACCCGGAATTTACAAAGGTAAAGTCGCTGTTGATAAACCGATCAATTGGCAAACCTTCATCCAAAATATGGCGAGTGAATAAGAATGTCTCCTTCTTCATCGCCGCAGCTAGATCGTCAATATAATATTCTTTAAACGCATTTAGATCGGGAGGCGTAGTGCCTAGTGCACCAAGATTGAGCCACGAAGCAAGAAAATCACTCACAAATCGATCCGACTTTGGATCGGCCAACATTCGATTGAACTCTTTCTCTAGCACCTTAGGATCAGAAAGTTTTCCTGCCGATGCTAACGAGAATAGTCTCTCGTCCGGCATCGAAGACCATAAGAAGTAAGAAAGACGAGAAGCGATTGCGTAATTCGACAACCGTTTCCCGTTATCGGTATCGATTGCAGGTTCCTCTAAATAGAGAAACCCAGGCGAACAGAGTACAGCCTTAAGACCGTCCCGGTACGCATCTAACGATTCAACCCCTTGAGATTCCCGCGTTTCAATGACTTTTAGGATGCGTCCTACTTCGTCGTTGGTAGGCTCGCGGCGGTAGGCTCGCTTCAGGAATTGGGTCAGATTTTCTCGATTTCGTGACCGGTCGAACTCCTTGCCCCCTAATAAATCGATCTGTGTTTGAGTCGGCCATTTTTCATAAATTGGCCCACGAACGAAAACCGAATTGATCCGTATGTGAGGGAGTTTCGCGTGCTGCAAACCATACGCGTACGCATCGTTGGACTTTTTCGGTTTAAGCCCGGCCTCCTGCATTAACATCGTGCCGACCTCGATGTGAGCTGCACGGGCACGATGGCTTCCATTGACATAAATAAACCGCGGCGTGGTTCCTTGATTAAGCCACACACGCGCCTGAACTGTCTGCTTACCATCTGCCAACTCAAACCGAGCAAGCTCCGGTTCAATCTTCTGCGGAAGATGAAGTGGCCCTTCTTTGACATCCCCGGTAACGAACCCCAGAATCAGCGGCTCTTCGCTACGCGTTCGTGCATAATTTTCCTCATAAGGAGGTACGCGATTGAGCGCTTCAACTTCTACCGAAATTAGATAGTAACCATCGTGCGGAACACCATTTTCAAAATCGGAAACAAAACCATAACTCCCCACGTGTCGCTGGGACCGCGGGTGCTCGTAAAGTCGAATCTGTGTCGGCATGCGTTCCACTGTGTTCGCAAGATTCTCAAAATCAGTAGCAGCTCGATCGCGAATCGTCGCTGACTTGGTCGGATCCGCTGCTTTTGCAAGAGACCGGAGCGTACCCCTGAGTTGACTTAATTGCTGATCCGTTTTTTCGCGAAGTTCGACGTCGGTGATAAATCCAGTAAACTCGCCCTGCTGAAAACCACCCCGAAACCTCCATTCTTGCCGCTCCGGTTTCACCAACGCCGGAAGGGCTTTGGCCATGATTTCATCAGCTGATTTCAAGTATTGATCCAGCAAGAAACCGGACGTAACTAGGGCCTGCCCCTGATTATCGAAGTGCTCAATTTTTTGATCCGCCGGGAATCCAACGGTCGGGTCGAAACTGGTGGTGTCCAGATTCAAAAGATCACTAATCGTGTTGACATACTCTCTACGATTGAGTCGTCGCAATACGGTCTCACCACCCGTCCCCTCTCGTTTTTGCTGAAATTTTTCAATTTCCACAGTGAGCCAATTAATAACCTTAGCTACTTCAACCGCATCCGGTTGCTTTTCGCTAGGGGGTGGCATTTCCCCAAGATTCAATTGATCGAGCACGTCTTGGAAATCAATGAGTGCATTGTCATCTGGAAAGGGAAATTTTAATAAATCGAACCTGCGATCCGCTTCACGCTCAGTGGCGCTATGGCATTGATAACAATGCTGTCTCAAGAAGGGGACAATCACATCCTTAAATTCTTCGTCACTTTTAGCAGCTTCAAGAGAATCAACATGTTTTGATTGATTACGGAATTCTGCACGGTTGTTGAGTTCAACGAAAGAATTACCAGACGCAATCTGGACTTTTCCGCCTTCGCCGTCTTCTGCCCCGAGTGAATCTAAACACAGTGAACCAAAGCCAATCTGCCATGAAACCAGCGCGGTCACGATTGACAACCCGATTACGATTTGCAATTTCTGATCCAAGCGAATCATCCACGCAACTCCAAACCGGTCAACGTACCCGTACTATGTCCAAACCCGTCGTCCTCTACGCCCATTCGCTGCAACAAAGATAAAAACAAATTACTAAGCGGAACACGTTCCGCTTTCATTGCTGGCATAACCCGATGCTCACCCAATCGGTAACCACCACCGGCCAGAATAATGGGAAGATCAGAATTGGTGTGGGCGTTAGCATTGCCCATTCCTGAACCAAAAAGAACGGCCGTTTGATCAAATAACGTTTCTCCCTGAACGCCCTTTACCGATTTAAGGCGATCCAGAAATTTAGAAAACTGCAACATTTGATAAGTTTCAAGTTTTACAAGTCCAGCGATATTATTCGGATCCTGACCATGATGCGAAAGTGCGTGGTAGCCTTTATTCAGGCTGAGTATTCCCGTATTGAAATTCGCACCAGCCAATTCGAGACTGGCGATCCGCGTTGAATCAATCTCCAGGGCCAATGCAATCAACTCGTAAAGATCGGGAATGTCATCAACGAGGTTTTTATTCCGCGGTTCCTCAATGGGCGCTTCAGGTTTCGGAATAGCTTGCCAGCGTTCACGTTGTTGAATCCGCCGTTCGACATCACGCACCGATGAAAAATACTCATCCAGCTTTTGACGATCCCTCCCACTAATCCGCTTGCCAAGGCTCTCTGCACCTCCTTGAACCGCATCAAGAATCGATCCTCGAAGTGAAAAACGATCTGCCACTTTAGCGTTACCAGAGTTATCTTCATTTAGAAAAAGTTTCCGGAACAACTCACGCGGCCCCTGAATTGGAGGTACACGAACACCCGTCCGCGTCCAAGACATCATGCAGCCACCGTGCAAACCGTTCTCAGAACCAACCGTTAAAGCAGGAATCCGAGTTTCAATTCCGACCACCTCAGCCATTCGTTGATCAAGACTTATATTGCCGGAAGGCATCGCTGCGGCATCTGCGTATTTTACTCCCGACAAAAACGAGTGAATCGCGTAGTGGCCGCCTTTGACGCCATGGTCTAAATGAGAAAACACAGTAAAGTCGCGCCGATGTTTCTCGAGTGGCTTGAGGAGCGGAGTCAGGCGATAATCCGCACCCGCCGTCTTCGGAAAGAACTGCGGCTGGTACATCCCGAACGAATTCCCAATACAAACCATCCTGCGCGGAATCGGGGCGGCTTCGGTTTTTGCAAACGAAAACGTTTCCAGTAATGGAATTGATAACGCAATTCCCGTTCCACGAAGAAAACGCCGACGATTGAGATGCAGTTGTTTACGCATATTCGGTCTCTGCTCCTGCCCTGAGGGATACTAATGGTAGCTTATCAATCGCCGCGAACTAAACCACCGGTTTTAAAACAGCAGCCATTCCATGATTCAAGATCAACCATTGATTCCAAGTCCTGTAACCTCTACTTCGCAAATGATTCATGGTCGGGATCGCCACCACTGAGCAAGTAGGCAAGCAGATCGAGAATCTCGTCTTCCTTCATTCGATCAAATAACCCATCAGGCATCGGCGAAGTTTTTGAAACTCTCAAATCTTCAATCGTGTTTCGATCAATTGTGACTCGCTCATTAGGATCTGCCAAATCAGTATTTAGTACAATCGTCGAACTATTCTTCTTTGTTCCAAGATTTACGATAACGCCATTATGCATCACCCCATCATCGGTCAGAATTGAAACTGATGAGAATTGATCGTTGATTACTTTACTTGGGTTTACCACCTGATCGAGCAAATCATGTGCGGAATAGCGACGTCCCGCAGTGGTCAAATCCGGCCCGGTCATCCCACCCTGGTTTTGAAACCGGTGACAAGCATAACAGGCAGCCGCGGCAAACATTTTCCGTCCATTGTCAAAGCTTCTATTCTTCAGGCCTCCCTTGGCCGCGACCGACAATTCATCGAGTGTCCATTTTTTGACGGCTCGACCCTCAAAAATCTCACCAAGATTATCGATCGCACTTTTCTTTGCTGGCTTTACCGCAAGAATCGCCTTGAGTTCATTCTTCTGAGAGTCGGTAAGGGTAGCGACGGCATCTTTCCGGATAAATTGAATAAATTTCTCGAAACTTGCTCCGCCACGATAATTAGCAGCCTTAATAAACCACTCAAAATAGGCGGTTTGCAATTCAGGAGTCCAGCCCGATTTCAACATTCGAATCGACCTTGCGTATTGCATTTGCTCCTCTTGCGTAGGTACCGTTTGAATCATCGCCATCGCTTTGGCAGCAACCTGCGGTGATTCAAGAAACGCCAGCGTTTCACACAACAGCCAGTTTAGGTCATCCGATTTGGACGGGAACAACGGATCAATTGAGGAAATCAACGCACTTCGAGTCGAATCCTCAGGGGCTCCGAATCGATTCAGCGTAATTTGAATTAAACGCTGCATCACCAACTGGCTTTGCAGATCAAGTTCTTTGTTATCAAGCTTGAGCACCGCTGTGAGTATTCGATCACGCATTTCCGTATCCACCGGCGACGAATCTTCCGTGCGATGCTGAGGACAAACACCTGCGACCCGCGCCAGTGACAACAAAGCCTGCAACTGAGTCTTGGGATCCGCCTCCGTCAGCGCTTTATTCGCCCACGAATCAACAGGTTGATGTTCTAACGCCGTGCGAGCAGCAGCACTTATAAAACGATCCTCAGAAGCAAGGCAGGGCCACGCCTCCGCTACAGCCTTGGGATCTTGCCGGCCGTGAAACCGCTCTAGCGATCGACGCAACTCCATCGCTGCACTTGCGGGTGTACTGCCTTCCACCAAGTCCGTTGACTCATCGCCGACATAAGTAACTCGGTATAGCCCTGACTGAACCCGCCGGCCTCCAATTGTAAAGTACATCGCGCCATCGATAGGATTAATAATTGCATCCGTAATCGGTAGCGGTGCACCTGTCAGAAATTCTTCTTTGGTCGCCGAATACGTCGCGCCCTCTCTCTCCATATGCACCGCGTAAAGTTTGCCCCAACTCCAATCGAGTGCATACAAAGCATTTTGGTACTTCTTTGGGAATTTCGCACCATACCCAAAGGTCGTTCCTGTAGGAGATCCGGGACCAATATCAAGGACAGCTGGAAGATTGTCTTCATAAAACGCAGGTCGTTTCCCTGCTCCATTTCGCCAGCCAAATTCACCGCCACTCACTACATGGCAAATTCTCGTTGGGCGGTACCACGGCGTATTGAAGTCATACTCCATATCGGCGTCATAGGTAAATAACTCGCCGTCACGATTGAACGCCGCGTCAAAAATGTTCCTGAACCCAGACGCGTAGGCCTCAAATGTTTTCCCTTCCCAGTCAACCTTGTAAATGATCCCACCAGGCGCCAATGTGCCCCGATTGTGTCCTCGCCCGTCAGGAAAACTAGGAAGCAAGTGGTCTTCTCCCCAAACCTGGGAAACCTGAGAGCTCGGCGCGAGCTCTGTAGGTTTCGTTGTGTTACCCGTTACCAGGAACATTGATTTTCCATCAGGACTCGGGACCACCGCGTGGACACCGTGGTCACCACGAGCATCCATCGCTCTGAGACATTCAACCTTATCAAGCTGGTCATCCTGATTACTGTCACTGATCCTGTACAAACCAGAAGCGATCTTTTTTTCATAATCATTGACCCCAACGTAAAGAGAGCCATCAGACCACGCCATGCCGTTGACTGCCCGAATCTCCGCCGGTACCGCATGAATATCGGTAGAATTTAATTTCTGATCAGAAGCGGGCGGCGTCAGTCGGTAGAGCCCTCCAAATTGATCACTTACGATCAAACGCCCTTTACCATCTGCACACAAATTGACCCACGAGCCGTAAGTCTCACCCGGAACCGAATAAATCAACTCTACCTTAAATCCCTTGGCAGCCTTGATTCGATTAACAGGTGTCGCGAGGTTGCCGACGTCCTCCTTGGCTTTGCCAGCAGCACCCAACTCCGTCGTGTCCTTGATCTTCTGCTGAGCCAATGCCGGAACCGTAAACACAAAGCACATAATTAAAGATAATAACAATTTCATTTTTTCTCTTTATCTTCTCTTTATCGAAACGGAAAAAGCAGCCCGAATAGCATGAAGGCTGAATGAAGGCTTGGATAAACGACCAACTTCTTGGCTTTAGGATTACGCATATCGAACCATTGACTTGCACAGGTTCGTCAAAGTCTCAAATCAACTATGAAGGTCAAAAACCCAAGGGAATCAATCTGACCACGAAACACAATCTTATTCAACAACAACTTTACACATTACTCCAAACGAGCAATTCAATGAGAATCTAATCACAAATATATCAATAGATGAGGGACCAAAATCAGAAAATAATACAAAAGCCATTGAACAACTTAAGAATTTTCACATTGATTCACCTTTAACGATTTCAAAAACCCGTTCCAATTCACGGCCCAACTTTCAACAATGATCAAAGGTTGTTAGTTGCTTTCGTTCCGGCATCTCCTTATAACCTAACTTGTTTCAAAAATCGCACTTTTCAATTAAATAACTAGATTCAAAACTACATCTAACATCTAGGTCCCGGGCGAAGAAAATAAGTCAATGAGAGTCATCGAACAGACGTGTTTTTAGAAACAATAATAACGTTTCACTTTCAAAATCAAGCCCGCAACCAAACTGAACCCCAAGTTGCACAGTCATTCAATCACCATTTATTCGAGATCCAGAAGTGAACCCAAATCTAACAATGTTTTTAAAAACAATCTCTCTCGCACTTATTTTTGTGTTTGGTTTACAAGTGTTTGGTTTACAACAAACCACTCAAGCTCAAACCGTGAAAAACAAGACTGGCAAAGGGGAAACTTTAGCCGGCACATGGGAAGTATTGATCGAATCGGATCGTGGTGATCGGGAAGGAAATTTGGTCATTGAAAAAAATGGCACCCAATACGCCGGCAAGTACGTCGGAACCGAAAGTGGCAATGAACGCGAATTGACAAACCTTTCGATGAAGAAAAGCTCGGTCGCCTTTGGATTTCAAGTAGAACGCGAGGGTCAGGAAATTGAGTTTGAATTTAAAGCGAAATTAAATGGTCAGCACATGGAAGGCACTTGGAGTGCGTTTATGGAGCAGACCGAAGTTGCCTCAGGAAACGTAACCGCTGTCAGACAATTGGAATTAAGCGACTTCCGCGGTTATTCCAGCGAAGAGGTCGGTGCCGGCTGGTCAATGGCAGACGGCGTCCTTCATTTCGATGGAAACAAATGTGGCGACCTAATAACCAAGCAGGAGTTTGCCAATTTCGTTTTGGAATTTGAATGGAAAATCTCGGAAGCTGGAAATAGCGGTGTCATGTACCGGGTCTCTTTGGGCGACAAAAAACCATATAAGTCCGGACCGGAATACCAAGTCCTCGATGATGATAAGCATAAAGATGGCAAACTCGAATCTCATCGCGCCGGTGCACTTTACGCTCTCTACGTTCCAAACAATAAAAGCCTCAACCCCGTTGGCGAATGGAATTCTTCAAAAATTGTGTTAAACGGGAACTCGGTACAGCACTGGCTCAATGGAAAAAAAGTCGTTGAAGCTGAACTTGGAAGTCCAGACTGGATTGAAAAAGTGAACGCAAGTAAATTTAAAACCTGGGAGAAATTCGGGAAAAACAAGAAAGGGCACCTTTGTTTTCAAGATCACGGCGATCCCGTTTGGTATCGCAACATTACCATCAAGGCTCTTGATTGATGCTGCAGGTACCAACCCATTCCAAGGCATACCC
>JAALLA010000202.1:1444-7979 GCA_011087765.1 Pirellulaceae bacterium | reverse complement strand
ACTGGAGTTTTTTCAGATTCCTGCTTCGCTGGTTCCTGATAGGTAAGCATGAATGAGGAAGCCGCACTGGCCAGAGGCGTCAATCCACCAGCTTCCCAGTTCAGGCCGGTCTTGACTGGTTTTTCTGATTCCGTTTCCACCGGTTTTTCCGGTGTCGAAGCCGGGTTTGAGTTGGCAGGTGAATTTACGACTTCTACGTGGTTAAGCTTCAAGCGTCCTTCGAAGACACGTGCCAGGATGTCTGCCAATTCATCAAATTTCTCTTGAGGCGGACCTTCGTAGGCCGGCAAATTACTGTCGACGCGAAAGACAGTGTTTTTCTCTTTAGCGTCATTCTGCTGAAACCCAGTTACTGAAAATTCGACACTTTCACCGTTGTGAGTTTCGTTCAGGTCATCCAGTTCTTTACGGAGGGCTTCGACATCCTGTGCATCGTTAAACACCATTCGGACTGTCGAACCGCCCCGTAAGTCGTGATCCAAGATTTTCGGGCCCAGAAGGAATACGCTACTTAGACCGCCGATGATCAGTGCGAAGGACATGATCCCTGTGAGGCTTACTTTGCTAAGGAAGTCAAATTGTTTTCTTTCCAGGATTCGTGTCATGTTGAGTTGAGTTAACCATCGTTTCCGCTCGAAGATGTCAAAGATCAATCGAGAAACGTAAATCGCAGTGAACATACTCATCAAAATTCCCAGAATCAAAGTGACTGAGAATCCTTTGATTTGCTCGGTACCGATGACGTAAAGAACAACGGCGGTAATAAGGGTTGTTACGTTCGCGTCAATAATGGTTGTTGTCGCTTTATCAAATCCATTACGAATGGCCATTCTCAAGGCGGCCCCACGATCGAGTTCCTCCCGGATCCTTTCGAAGATAAGCACGTTCGCATCGACGGACATACCGACGGTGAGGACCAAACCAGCCAGTCCCGTTAGTGTGAACGGTTGGTTGATAGCCATGACGAGTGCCAGGATGAGAACGAGGTTCAGTAGCAACGCAGCGGTCGCAACAATTCCGGCGAACCGGTAGTAAAACATCATAAAGATCAAGACAAGAACGAGCGAACAGCCGATCGCCAGAAACCCTTGTTCAAGTAACTGCTTACCAAGATTCGATTCAATGAAATCTCGACTGATGGGCGATTTGTTCAGCGCCACATCGAGCTTCCCACTTTCCAGGGTAATGATCAGTTCTGAGACTTCCTCAGGCGTAAATTCGCCGGTGATTCGGCCATTTTTATAAATTGCAGATTGAATGTTCGGGGCTGAGTGAAGTTGGCCATCGAGAACAACTCCCATCGGCCGCTCGATATTCATTCGTGTCAGCATCCCCATTTTGGAGCTACCGACTTCGGTTGTTTTAAACGCGACGCTCCCGCGTCCTCGTTCGTCCATTGCAGAGCTAACGCTCGACAGGTGTTCGCCTTCGACGTTTTGGTCGTCTTCAGGCTGAATCACGAGGATCTGAGGTGTCCGAACACCCTGGGCAGCACACCATTTTGCGAATTCAGCGCCTTGTGAGTCTGCGTCCGAGGTATTTGAAGCAGCCCAAGTGGAAAGATCAAGGATCTTTCCGGACGCTTTATCGCGTACGAGGTCATTCCGCTGAGGAACAAATTTAAAGGGAGCGATTTCGTTCGGCGAATCGTCCGCTTGAACGACTCGAGCCAGGGCGACCCAGACTGCAACCGTTTCCTTTTTTCCATCGACCAGATCTTGGACTTTACGGCTGCGATTGCCTGCAGCGGCCTGTGCCTTAGCTGCGTCTCGTTGAAGTTTAAAAGCCTGGGTGTCTCGTGCCAGAATTCTGAATTCAAGTTTTCCGGCTTCGACAAGTCGTTTCCAGATGCCGTCAGCTTCCGATGCTTCAACAGTCGGGATCGTGACTTCAATTTTGTCGGCACCAAGGGGGCGGATCATGATCTCTTTTGTGCCCGATGGGTTTACCCTGCGGACTAACGCGGGAATGATGTCAGCCGCCTCGGGGCGTTTGCCAGCACCATCTTCATCCAGAAATGCATCAAGATTCAGAGATCCGATCATATTGATACCGCCCCGAAGATCGACGCCCAGTTTGGGTGGCCATTTGGCCCAGATCATCAACGTGGCGATCAGAACGGCAATCAAAACGATCGACATTCTTCCTTGATACTCGGCGACTTTTAGTCCCGAGGAGATGTATTTCGCGGCGAAGTAGCCGAGAACGACTGCAGCAATTAGCAATAGAAAAACAAACATTCCCGTTTGGTAAAAGGGAACAGTGTTTTCAGCATTTTGTGCCAAAAGGGAAGCGTTGGAGCTGAACTCTAACATCCGAGGATTCCTAAAGTGTATATGGGTAAAGGATTCGCGTTATTTTTTAAAAACGTAACTCTCCAAATATTTCGAAGGAGCGACGTTTTACTTAAATCAAGTTTTTTTCGTGTCTGCGTCTTCATCTGATACTACACGAACAATTGACTTCGCTAGTATCTGTATTTTCGAGTTGCTTGTTTCGTCGACTCGCAGGGTGACGTATTCAGCATCCGAGCGGTGATTCACAACAGTTCCCAGAATGCCACCAGCAGTTACGACTTTGTCGTTCTTTTTTAAGTTGGCGAGCAAATCCGACGTTTTGGCTTGAGCTTTATTTTTTGGTCGAGCTGTCATAATGAAGTAAACCAACATCACGGCCATCAGCGCCGGGAACATCCAGCTATCGAAGAGGCTGGGTGTCTTGTTTGCCAACTCTTCAGTGCCACCTGCGGCTTCGCCGGTCGCGTTTGCGGTTTGGGCTTGCGTTTGTGCTAGGAAATACCAGCAAGTGTTGTAAAAGTTTATCATTAGGCCTAACTCGTCCGGGATTGATGGGTTCAGTGGTTCCTCTGCTGGAACCTCCGATCACCCTTAGGTGTCAAACAATCACGGTGTAAAGAAAACAAAAAACGAAGGGAACCAAGTGCAGGGAGTTCCGTTTCCAGGGCGAACCCAAAATCATTCTAAGCCAATTTAGAGCCTGGAAAACGATTTTGAGCGCTGCTCTTCATTAAGAACTTCACACCTTTTTCAAGCCGATAATGATAAAACGATGCCCGCTTACCAACAAGGCCAAGTCAGGGGGCAAAACCCCGAATAAGCTTGATTTTAAAGGCTAAAACGGTTGGAAAGGCTCGAATGCCCCTCTTTGTTCCATTTCTGTCCTCGCGTCAGGACGTGATCGACAAAAATCGTGTGAATAATCACCAATCAGCGGCGCGAAGCTGGGTTCCAGCCGGCCATGTGTTGTGAGTAAAAATCAAGAAAACAGTCGTTCGCGATTGCTTCTCGTGCCTTTCGCATCAACTGCTGGTAATAGGCCAAGTTGTGGAGGGAGAGCAGGATTGGGCCGAGCATTTCTTTTGCTTTGAAAAGGTGACGCAAGTACGCACGGCTCAGGTGTGAGTAGGGTGTCTCGATGTCGGCCTGTAGCGGACGAGAGTCCCTTTCGTGGATTGCGTTGCGGATCTTGATTCTTCCCTCGTCGGTAAATGCCATGGCGTTCCGTCCATTTCTGGTTGGCATGACACAATCGAACATGTCGACTCCGCGTTTCACACCTTCAATTAAATCTTCCGGCGTTCCGACTCCCATCAGGTATCTTGGTTTTTTTGTTGGCAACACTGGGCAGGTCACATCGAGCATCGCATACATTTCACTCGGCGGTTCACCGACACTCAATCCCCCAATAGCGTACCCGGGGAAATCGAGTTCGATCAGCTGTTGGGCGCATTGAACTCGCAATTCCGGGTCGAGGCCTCCCTGGACAATTGCGAATTGAACTTGTGAGTCCAAGTTGTGTGCGTCCTGGGATCGTTTGGCCCAGCGAATGGTGCGTTCCATGGCATCGACGATTGTGTCTTTTTCGTTGGGCAGCTCAATGACGTGGTCGAGCACCATCGCAATGTCAGCTCCCAGTTCCTGTTGAATTTGGACACTCCGCTCGGGAGTCAATTCCATTTTTGAGCCGTCAATGTGCGATTGGAACGTCGCGCCGTGTTCCGTGATTTTGGTCAATTGAGCGAGGCTGAAGAGCTGGAATCCTCCGCTGTCTGTCAGCATCGGCCCATCCCAGCCCATAAATTTTGGCAGGCCTCCGAATTCTTGAACTAGTTCGGAACCGGGGCGGAGAGCGAGGTGGTAGGTGTTGCCAAGAATGATCTGGGCTTTCGTCGATTTTACCAGTCCGGTGGTCAATCCTTTGACGGTCGCGCAGGTTCCAACGGGCATGAACGTCGGTAAGTCGATGGTGCCTCGAGGCGTGGTTAGTTTGCTGAGCCTGGCGCCACAGTGTTTGTCCGTATGCAGGACTTCGAATTGAAACCCGTCTTTGTTCATGGCACGCCTTCTGCATTAACAGGGAAAGGTTAGGAACCTCGTTCGATTCCCTCGGA
The DNA here is from genome assembly GCA_011087765.1 of Pirellulaceae bacterium. Classification (GTDB taxonomy): domain Bacteria; phylum Planctomycetota; class Planctomycetia; order Pirellulales; family Pirellulaceae; genus Mariniblastus. The sequence goes on along the minus strand of JAALLA010000202.1, from coordinate 3,568 downwards.
TTGATCAAAGAGCGAAAAAAAAGACCCGCGATGTCGCGGGCCAAATGTTTAATTAATTTTTTACTCAGGTTAGGATTACTCGCCGCGTAGGCTCAAATTTACCTGTACCAGTTTCTCCCGAACTTCGGTGAGACTGGTTACGCCAAAGTTTTTGCATTCAAGCAGGTCGTCTTGCGATTTCCTCACGAGCTCACCGATGGTTGCGAGTCCCAAGCGAGTCATGCACTTACGAGCACGTACGGAAAGATTGAGGTCGGAAATCGGACGATCGAGAAGCATCTGCTCTTCAGGGCTGTACTGGCTGGTGTCAATCGGCTCATCCGCTTCATCTTTTTGATGGGCGAATTGTCCAATCATTAATCCCTTGTTGGTCATCATTTCGCGAATCTCAACGAGGGAGGTTTCGCCAAAGTTCTTGCTGTTCAACAATTCAATTTCCGAAACTTTGCAAAGATCTCCCAGAGTGAGAATCCCCATTTTCTGTAGGCAGTTTCGACTGCGGACAGAAAGTTCGAATTGAGCAATTGGAATGCTCATTACCCCGGCGATTTGCTGGCGAACCTTTTCGCGATCGTGGTCGTAATGCTCGTCCATCGAGGCGACAGAGTCATTGCGGTAAAGCAGTGCTCGATCGTGAGTCGGATGTGATTCAAGAATGCGATCGTAGCAACGAGTCGCTCGCTCGAATTGATCGTGATCTTCGTAGATCAGCCCAAGATTCAGCAAAGCGCCTACGTTGGTTGGGAACGATGCAGCGGCACGTTGATAAAGTTCGATCGCTCGTTCGTCGTTTCCACGGCGGTCATTTTCCAGAGCCAGTCCAAACAAGGCTCCCGGATGTGAGTCCTCAAGTTCGACAGCTCGCTCATAAAGTTTGCAGACTTCATCCGGATTGTCGCTCATGGCAGCGATGGTCGCGCCACGCTGATAGAGGTATTCCGCGGTTTGTTCGATCGGTCCGAACATGTTGTCGAGAATGGTCATCGCACCCGAGAGGTCTTTGGAGAGACGTTTCGTCTCGGCGATTGCAATTTGGCAGTGGTCGCCATTGTATCCAGCCCGTTGTGCCGATTCGTAGCATTCGATCGCTTTGTCCCAGTTGTGGAGCGCGAACTGGCTCTTGCCCTGGTAAAAATAAGCTAACGCACCACCGTCCGCATTCTCGAGCGTGACCATGGCAGTTTCGTAATTGCCAATCATGTATTGGCAAACACCGAGACGAACCGAAGCGGCCGGCGTTCTTTCAAGCTGGGACTCCAGCACGCCAGTCACCTCTTTTAAGTTTGGGAACTGGGAGTAGTCGTTACAGACTTTTGTAAGAATGAAGGTGATCTCGTTGGGACCAAACGAACTGTTTGACAGCAGGATGTCTTTTAATTCGATTTCCGGAACCTGAGCCATTAAATAACCTCGTTTAAGCGACAGATGTCAAAGGGCAAACCGAGATTTGTTAAATCTTCGGGAAATAAGAGTTTCGGACTGCGGTGCAAATGCACCGGTCCTGATTTCAAGCCGCGTATTTTGCCATTTTTACAAAGAAAAGGCAACTGCCATTCCTCGGTTAAAAAATTTGGTCAGACCATCATCGTGGGTTGCGATGCTGGAAACCCAGCGAAAATCACTTGTCGATGGTTCAGGCCAAAGGGAAAGCGGGCTGGTTCAGTGAATTCGCAGGGTTTTAGGGCAAAACACACCCAAAAGTATTCGGCAAACTAAACAGGAGTAATGCAACGAAACAAAGGTAAAAGTAGACTATTTCCACGAATTGACGAGCGAATTCAAGTCAAATGGCAAAATCAAGAGAATCGCCAGCCGGAATGTGGCCGTGAGGGTTGAATTTGTGCCCGTTGAAAGCTGAGGCTCGTCCCGCCAGATATGGAGATCGAAAAGAATCAAAGAGCCACCGGTGGGAGTCGAACCCACAACCCCCGCATTACGAATGCGGTGCTCTGCCAATTAAAGCTACGGCGGCGCCATAAATTTAAGATATCAAGTGGCCCGGTAAAATTGAAGTCCTTGTTCGTCGTTCTGGCAAGATGTTGGGGCGACGTAAGGCTCGGTGGAAAGACAATGGCATTTTTTGCGACACTTAACAATGTAATTCACAGATTGTAGCAAGCTGAA
>JAALLA010000202.1:0-1344 GCA_011087765.1 Pirellulaceae bacterium | reverse complement strand
GCGCCCAAACCCCGGACGACATCAAGCACATTGTCGTTTATCAGGAGGACGGCAAATTTGGCGGTTGGCCGGCTAACAATGGTGCATGGATTTTCGATGGTGACCAACTGCTCGTTGGTTTTACCCGCGGAGAATACGAACTGAAAGAAAACGGTCACAATATTGGAAAGGGTTTTCAGGAATGCTGGCTTGCTCGAAGCGTTGACGGAGGTGAGACCTGGAAAGCCTACAACCCCGGCAACTACGTTGGAGATAGGGGGGCCAAACCCAAATGCTTGCCGCTCAAAAAACCCATCAACTTCCAGCATCCCAAGTTTGCGTTGCGAATGGTTGGTGCTGGGTACCACGGCGCAAAAGACGGGAAAGGTCATTTTTATTACACGTACGATGGCGGGAACACCTGGAGCGGGCCACACCGATTTGGTCAACTTCACCAGGCACCGGAACTTAAGGATTCAGGGCTTACCGAGTTGACGCCGCGAACCGACTACGTGGTGACCGGGAAACACGAAGCGGTTCTTTTACTTTCAAGTCGCAAAAGAGGCCAGTTTGGTACCGATCGAATTTTTGCAGCGCGAACCAAAGATGGCGGAAAAAGTTTTGAATTCTTGACATGGGTAGTTCCGGTCAAAGACAACGCCCGCGCGGTTATGCCAGAGACTTTTCGTACTGCTGAAGGTACTTTCATTACAGCAATGAGGCGAAAGACCAAAGACAAAGATGTGGGCGAAGTGAACTGGGTCGATGCGTACACTTCTACCGATGGGGGCCAATCGTGGAAATTCACTGCGAAAATTGGTGACTCAGGGACCAGTAACGGAAATCCACCTGCAATTGCAGCGACCGCCGATGGCAGACTTTGCGCGGTATTCGGTGAACGCGACCAGGGCAGGATTCTTGCGGCCTACAGTTCAGATAAGGGGAAAACGTGGTCGAAACCGATTGTCCTTCGAGATGAATTTGGTTCCGAAGATAACGAAACTAATGACTTGGGATACCCCCGCTTGCTTCGACGATCAGACGGAAAGATGGTGGCGGTTTATTACTATTCGACGACTGAATGCTTGCACCATATCGCCGCAACGATCTGGACACCTTGATGTCTAATTGGTAGCGAGAATCTGAAAGAGAATAATACGCTTTGCTTTGTGGAATGATCTGATTCAATTTCAACTCAATCTTTACCGCCAATCTGATTTTCCAACGGGCCTTGCAAGTGGATGGAAGGAGCGAGGCGATTGATTCTTGCGGATTGGCAGCCATAATGCCGAGGGCGGTTTATTTTTTACGAGGCGGAGGTGCGTGATGCGTTTGGTTACTTTTTCAGTGTTCAGTTGTTTTCTG
>JAALLA010000201.1 GCA_011087765.1 Pirellulaceae bacterium | reverse complement strand
CTGAGGGCAATCGCCATCGTGGCCGTGGTCGAGGTTCCTCGAATAATCGGTCCGGGGGAAATAGCGGGGGAGGCGGTCGATCAAGTCGACGTCGTCGCTCCGGTGGTAACTCGGGCGGTGGTAACTCGGGTGGTGGAAATCGCAACGGCAATTATCGGGGACAGAAAAATAATTCTCGTGGCGGTCGACGCGGAGGACAAAAGCGAAGCAATGAACCAGTCGAGTTTGATGATGCAGAGCTAAGTGAAGGAATTGGTCTGCTGGAGCTTCATCCGAACGGCTACGGTTTCTTGAGAAGCGCAGAAAATAATTACTCTCGTGAAAGAAGCGATCCATTTGTTCCTGGAACGATGATCGAAAAGTATGAATTGCGTGCCGGTGTAATGATCAAAGGGATGGTTCAGCCGGCAAGACGTCAGCAGGGTCCTCGTTTGCGGGAGTTGCTTGAAGTCGACGGGTTGGAACCCGATGCGTATTTAGAAGTCAAAAGTTTCGACAAACTGACACCGATCAATCCCGTTTCGTGGTATCAGTTAGAGACCGGTCCGATGCCGCTCACCACACGGGTAATGGATCTTTTGACTCCCCTTGGCAAAGGCCAGCGAGCCTTGATCGTTGCTCCACCGAGAAGTGGTAAAACGATTATGCTACAGCACATTGCTCACGGCATTGCCGAGAATCATCCAAATTCTAAACTCATGGTGCTTCTCATCGACGAACGTCCTGAAGAAGTTACTGACATGAAGCGAAACGTTAACGGTGAAGTTATCGCAAGTAGCCTCGATGAAGATATTGAGAGCCACGTTCGGCTTTCACAGTTGGTGATTCAGCGGTGTAAGCGACTCGCTGAAGCTGGGCAGGATGTTTTCCTGTTGATGGATTCTATCACCCGTTTGGCTCGAGCCTTTAATAAGTGGGTTGGGAATACTGGAAGAACGATGTCGGGTGGTGTCGATATTAAAGCGATGGATATACCCAAAAAATTGTTTTCCTCTGCCAGGGCATTTGAAGAAGGTGGTTCCTTAACCATCGTCGGAACAGCATTGGTAGACACTGGCAGTCGAATGGATGAGCTTATTTTCCAAGAGTTCAAAGGGACTGGAAATATGGAGCTTGTTCTCGATCGTAAATTGGCAGATCGTCGAGTCTGGCCAGCGATTGATATTTCCCAGTCGGGAACCAGACGTGAGGAGTTGTTGTTGTCACCTGATACTTTAAGCGCCGTCACGATGCTGAGGAGAACCTTAACGACTATGCATCATGTCGAAGCAATGGAGCAGTTGACTCGTCAATTAGAGCGTTTTAAAACTAACGAAGAGTTTATTAAACTCATCAGTGGGAAGCTGGGTGATCTGTAAGCCTTGCAGCCAATCAAATCGAACAAGACGATTCCTGAAGAGATTTGGGAGTCGTTTTTTTTATGGAATCGCAGCTTGATTTGTCAGCGCGCGATTGGCTGTGCAGTGAAGGTAGTTGTTAGTTTTTTGTTTCAGGGTTGGCTAGGCGTTCTTCGTAAACTTCAACTGCGGCGGCGGTGTACCAAGTTCGGAGGCAAAAAATAAACACAATTAAGCCTGCAGTGCCGCCCCAAATCATACCGCATACGGTACCCACGAAAGCGATGTCGCGAGCCATGGAGGACAGCCCCATAAGCCCTGCGAACACAGCGCAGAAAAGCCCAAATAAAAGACTGATCAGTGTGAAAACGGCTACTGAAAAGAAAAGTGTCACGACGGTGAGCCCAGTTGACTCGAAAAAATATCGAATACGCCGGAGCAAGGTAAACCGGATTCCTTTTTGAAGATAAACATCCGATGCAATGGCAGTTCGGACAATCGCGGGTGTTAGGAGGACGGTCCCCAGAATGGCAAACAGCGGTGATGCTTGAAGTACAGCGAAGAATATGCAGCACCCAGTGACGATTTGAAATAAAGTCGTCAACGTGAATGATGAATGTCCATTGACTGAGGTGCGATTGACCGGAGGAGCAGAGGAAGGGGGAACGCAGAAAGCTGGATCTTGTTGAGAACTTTGGTTTAAAATAGATCGCGGGTCATCTACTGCGTTCGTTGATTGTTTAAGACGCGACATGACTATTGAAATCCGCTGAAGTTAACTCATCTAAAAGTTTCGCGACTGCCAGTTTGAGGGTGTGCTGCATGGTTCTCGGAGGAAGCTAACTCGCCACAGCTCAAATTGTAGAGGATTTAAGAGGTGTCGATAAGCGTATTTTCATGCGTACGCGGAAGTCTCGGGAAAATCTATCTGGTTAATATTTCTGAAGTTATAGAATGCCCGTCTATTGAAGGGGTACATCGTGCGGGTGGAGCTGAACTCAAAAAATCAATAAAAGCGAACCAAATTTTGGAGCGAACAAATTGTTTGGATAAGAGATCAAGCCTTTAGCAACGATTATCTGAAGTTTCACAGGAATCGCTGTCCTCAAGCGTGTGGGATGGCGTGAATGGTAAAAAGTTGGAAATCAACCAGTTACCCGGGATGCGGGCCAGATGGAGATCCAGCGAGGGAGCGGGACTCCGATCATTTACAGCCTTAATCAGTGCCTTTGAGCACTAATACGGTGTGAATGCCGAAACGACTCGTTGAGAGAGCATCTAGGATTGATCAGAGGGGACTGTCAAAATTTGACAAACCCATCCGGTTGGATGAGAATTCGGGCGAAATCGAAAGCTATTTCTAGAGTGAATTTTTGTCTGGCTTCAGGCCGCACAGCAATAAGTCTGTTGGGCTCATGGATAACGGAATTTTAAACGGCGAGGCTGAGACACGTTCATAGCGGACGCGTATTACATACAACGGTTTTCATCAGGAAGAATTGAAAATGGATTTGTTAACACGTAAGCGGCGACGGTTGGAATATCAGACTCTTGAAGACCGACTCTGTCTGACGGCGGTCGCCAATGTCAACCATCATGGGGTGTTGCACGTCGGAGGCAATGCGGACGGATTGGTGAGTGTAGAAGCGACTGGTTCGAATACTTTTGATGTTTCTGATGACAGTGTTTCGCTCGGGTCATTTGAAGGCGTACAGCGGATTTGGATTTCGCTCGACCGTCATAACGGCGACAGTAATACAGTCAATGTTAACTTGCACAGTGAGGTCGTTGATGGTGTTTTTGCCGCGTTAGGTGGAGGTGAAAATGAATTTAATGTTCAGGGCGATCAGGCGATCGGTCGGGTCGATTATCATGGTGGCCATGGCGTTGACACTGTAAATGTAAATGTGGAAACCACGAGAATCGTGTATTCGAGACTGCATGGCGGAAACGATGTAATTAACGTCAGCGAAGATGCCAATCGAATACGACTTCGTGGTGGTGGTGGTGATGACGTTTTGAGTATTGGCCCGTTGGCGGATGTTAATTTTGTTGGCGCGATCATGGAGTCCGGTGATAACGAGGTAAACGTTGCGGGCCAGGTCGCTCAAAGTCTCTATGTGTCTGGTGGACATCAGGATGACATCGTTCGGCTTGCGGAAGGGGCAAGCACGCGATACATGCAGGTCAACCTTGGGCATGGGAAGAACGTGGTCAATGTTGCGGGTGAAATTAGCAATAACTTCTATTACCGCGGTGGCGACCATGCTGACACGATTCGACTTACCGCGGCATCGAATGTAAGAACCGTTGCAGTGGATCTTGGGCATTCGCAGAACTTGCCAAATAAATTATTTCTAAATGGATCGGTTCGAAATCTGTTTGTCTCTGCCGGGCATGGAGTTGATTCGATTGTGTTTTCAGAAACTGCCAGTACGCATTATTCGAGTTTAGTTTTAGGAAACGGGGACAATCGAGTCGTTACCAACGGATCGCACAGTAATAACCTTTATTTTCGCGGATTCCATGGGGATGACACCTTTTTGATCGGCGCGGCTGCCGAGATTAATGGAAGTGTCCGTGCGGTTCTTGGGGCCGGTGTGAATTATCTTCAGCATGACGGTTTGATTGAGGGCAATCTTTTAGCACTTAGTAGAAATCCAAATGATGTCTTTGCTGCCAATGGCGTGGTCAACGGGTTCACACGACTCTTTCCAGGCGGACAAAGATAGCCCATCGTTCATATTCGAGTTTAAATAACACGGCAGCGGCGATTCGCTGTCGTGTTTTGTTTTGGTTGAGTCTGTTTGGCTGAGCTATTTAGGCTAGGGTGGCAAATATTTTGGAAAACGAAAATTGTCACTCGAAGGGGTAGCACTGGGTGGTAAGGGAGTCAGGTCTCGTCGTCATAATTTTGTCCCAAAACGAAAAAGCAGCTTTGATTCGGAGGAGTCGAGGTGGAGAATCGCCGATAGAAAAATTGGGAATACCATTGAATTAGCCAAGTCCGAGTCTTTTAATCCCACTCAAAGTCAAAAAATTGGGCTGAAATGTGTTCCTGGCGGTCGAAGCGTCTTAGCATACTTCTAAAAATAGTCTAAGATATGCGTCCTTGTCAGAGCGTTCTGAGGAACGGTCTGAACTTCCAGGAGAGTAAGCGAATGGCTAGCGGCTTCATTGGAAATGAAGTGCCCCGCAAGGGGTTGCGAGTTCGAATCTCGTGCTCTCCGCTCTTTTTTCTAGCCAAATGGACGTAACCCCGGTTTCTTTAAGGGCGAATAACCATTTTAGATGGCATCGTTTTGTTACCCCTCTCTTCCGATTCGAAGTTGGCAAACTTCAGATCTTCGAAAACGTTAGTTGGTAAATTTCAGTAGGTTGTTGGATTGCTGGATTTATTCGTTTAAAGTCCCCTGGTGTTTCAAATGAAATACCAACAGAGTTAAGGCGACTATCGGAATGAAAATGTCGTAAAAGAGAATTGGTCCAGCATTTCCCGCTGCAAAATTTCCATGTTCGAGCAAATCTTGAATATGGATTCCTGCAGCACCTAATAGAAACGTCGATTGTGCAACCACGGGTGCGATCCAGAAGTTCCCTCGAATCCAGAGGCTCAATACGCCAAGAATGGCGATCCCAAGCGAAGCAAATCCGAGTTCTAATTGGAACGGACTGCCTGCGGGCCAGCCAATAAAGTTGGCAATTGAGTCAGGAGAGAATATGTGTGGCAGAGATACAAAGATGCCTCCGATTCCCCATTGAACAAACAGGATGTTTTGGAGACAGAGGCTAACAATCCGTTTCGTTGAAAAGCCTTGAGACCGTGTCCAGACTAGCTGAAAAAAAATGGTTGCCAGCGTCACCCCAAGAATAACATGGAATATCATCTTCTGCCTTTTCGTCTTTTGGCTCTAGGACTCTTGTTGACGGGATTCGAAATACCTATCGAAAAACATAGTTCGGTGGAGAGGAAATGAGAGGAAATTCTGAATAAAAGAGGACGCCAGTTTCAGGCCTATTCGTCAACGGCAAAAAACCAGTCATCACTCAGTTGGGTGACGTAGAAATATCTATGTGTTTCTTTAACAAAAACTTGGTCATTGTGACTAAAAACAATTCCGCTATTGAAGCATCCTTGTCCGAGGTCAAACCAAACCCGTGGTCTTTGGGGATTGTTAGAACGTTTAATTTCTTTGACGTGGAACGATCCAACCCAGGTAGGTAGCTCAATCGCTTCTTCTTTTTCAAACCGATTCAAAAGCTCACAAAACTCTGGTTTTGCCGCGGCGAACCGAAGTGAGGGAAGTAGCGGCTGCTGAGTAAAAAAAGCAAGTAATAACGCGATGATTGCAGTTGTTAGCAGCGACCGACGGATTGTCTTAAAGCCAACACCGAAAAGCGCGGTCAGGAATATCAATGAAGGCAGTAGAATAATGTACCAAACGAAAAATAATATAAATGATTCTCTTTCGCTTAATTCAAAAAACAAAAAGTCAAGGGTCATCAATAAGCTGACTAGAATTCCGCAAGCCAAGTAAGTCCATATGTTAATGTTGGTTGTTGAGTTAGCCATTACTTTACCTGGCAAAACCAATACAGTTTGTATGTGACGATATTGTGAAAAACCTTGGGAGACCGTTGGGGTAGGTAAATCGGTCAGGTATTGCTGAGGCCTAACTATAGGTTAGGAATAGCTGGATGGTGAAGATCCAGCTTCCGAAATCTTAAAGGCCGTCCGTCTAGACGGGCGTTTAGTATTTAATTTCTAACTCGCACCGTTCACTGGCAGCTCAAGCACGGCTATTTTTCAAGTTGCGCTTTCAATGCCTCTAGAGGGAAGGGGATCGGTTTGCCTGTTGCTTTGACGGTCGCGAACTGAGCTTTTTTATCTCTCAATTGCCGGTCGAGACGAGTCGCCATGTTTCGCAGACGATCGGGATGCTTGCTGGCAACGTTCGTGTTCTCGCCAATGTCACTTGCCAAGTTGAACAACTCGAATGATTGACTTTTGTGCCAGTAGAGAAGTTTCCAATCGCCGAGTCGCAGAGAACTGTAGGGGGGTTGGTTGTAGAAGTTGGGGTAATGCCATAGCAGTTCTCTTGGTGTTTCTGGAGGTGCAGTGTTGTCCTTGAGGATCGGCACCCAGCTTTGTCCATCGCAATCCGGAGCTTCTAAGTGAGCCAGCTCCAGTAGGGTTGGGAAAATGTCTTCAATTATTACCGGAGTAGCATTTCGTTTTCCCATGGCCGTGACTCCCGGCCAATTAATAATCAGCGGGACGCGATTTCCTCCTTCGTACCCGGAAATTTTATGACCTCGCAATGGTAAATTGCGGGGGTTGTTTTGGGGTGATCCATTATCCGACATGAAAATAACAATGGTTTCCTCAGTGACTCCGAGACGATCAATCGTTTCTAGGAGATCACCAAGAGATTTGTCCATGCTCTCAATCATGGACGCATATTTTTTCTTGTGCTGATTCCAATTCTCGTTTGCATAGTTTGGCAAAAAACGACGGTCTGGTTCGAAAGGCGCGTGCACTGCATAATGTGACATATAAAGATAAAAGGGAGTTTTATCGACAACAGCTTTTTCAACTGCGCGAATTGCTTCACGCGTGACCGCTTCGGTTAAGTTGATTTCCTGCCCGTGGTATTTTTCCAAGCCGGGCACATCCCAGATGCTTCCGCCGCCCCGCCAAGCCGCAGAGAAATTATGGTCGCCATGATACGAACCTGGACCGCCCATATAGGAACCGGCAATGTTAACATCAAATCCCATATTCAACGGATTCGCTCCCGGAGTTCCTTGAGCTCCAAAATGTCCTTTTCCGGCATGAATCGTGCGATACCCGCCCTTCCGCAAGAGTTCAGGTAAACACTCCTGGGCGATGCTTCGCTGGGTTGTGTCGCCTGCAGGTTGCAAGCCGTTTAAGTTCCAATTTGCCGGTAGGAATTGCTTCCCGGGGCGGGCTGGGCTCGTGTCTTTTCGGAGAGTCCAGCATGTAACTTTGTGACGAGCCGCATTCTGGCCTGTCATTAAGCTAACGCGCGATGGCGAACAAATGGAACAGGCGTAGGCGTTGGTAAATCTCAGTCCCCGCGATGCCAATTTCGCCATGTTGGGAGTCCGGTAGTCACGATTGAGTGCCGTCGGTTCTGAGTGAAAGGGAACGGATGTATCTTGCCAGCCCATATCGTCAACAAAGAAAAACAAAAGGTTGGGTTGCTTTTCCGTTGCATTGCAAGTGCTTCCAGTACAGAAAACTGCTAGAGCAAGCAAGTATCGAATTGCAATCTGCATGTAAAACCCGTTCGACTAATTAGGAAGTAAGTGAGCGAGATAAATTCACTTAAAGTAATTCACTTAAACCGGTGGAAGTTCTGTTGGCTTGAATATAAATGCTGACCGGTTCGTTTGAATGTTCGGTGCCTTAACGGTAACGTAAAATGAGTCGATCTAAGGCTCTGCTTAATTTTGGTTTTTGAGATTCTTTTGACGGACGGCTCAAGGTTGGGTTGGATCTGCCAAATCGCAGTTTGCGAGACTGAGCAAAGCCATGGCCGTTCCATAAACGCGGCCCAATTCGTGTGAATCAACAAAGCAGCCATCTAACTCGGGCAGATTCATGATCAGCGATCTTTGGATTTCGGAACAACGTTTTCG
>JAALLA010000200.1:2106-8044 GCA_011087765.1 Pirellulaceae bacterium | reverse complement strand
CGGCCACTGGCGTGCCGTACAATCCGGCGTCGTCTTCGTTACAGGTTGCAATTGACTCATAGGATGGTCGATTCGATTGCGTCCGCAAGAGATATTCAAGATATCTCTTGATCGCATTATCAGCGACTGACGATTACGGCCGAAGTTTCGCTTGCTCACCTACTTAAGCTGAACCTTATTTAAGTTGTGCTGTGAGCCCTGCGAGACCGAGGAACTTTCAGTTTGCCAGGGAAACGGCATGGCAAACGCCCGAACTCGTTTACGAAAAGGCGGCAAGATGACGAATGGAACTCGGACCTTTGAATACGCGATTCGAAAATCAAAATCGTGTCCCGTCTGCGGAGAATCATCATACTCCAAGGATGGAATTCACCCTCAGTGTGCTGTCCAGTTAGCCGACGAATCTCGAAAAGAGCAATTGCACGCGGCGCGTAAAGCGAGCCAAGCCGGCGAGCCAAAACAAAAATCATGGAACAAGCAATGCCCTCAATGCAAATCACAACTGCACGTAAGAAGAAAAGAGTGTGATTGCGGACACGTTTTTCGCCAAACCAAAAGTCCGTCGAAAGGTTAAACCGTGCCGTCGATCTTGACCATTTTGCTTTGGACTGGAACCGCTTTCGGTGGCTTGTTCTTGCTCATCGTTTTCTTCGCATTTTTAAAATTTGGAGCCCTTTGGTTTCAGGCGCTCACCTCGGGTGCGCCAGTCAAAATGGTCCAACTCATTGCAATGCAGTTGCGGCGTGTTGATGCCACGCGAGTGGTCAAAGCAAGAATCATGGCCCACCAGGCAGGCATCCAATCAAATGAAAAGTCGGGAATCGCGACCCAAAATCTCGAAGCCCATTATCTTGCCGGCGGTGACATTGACCGCGTAACGCAAGCGATTATTGCGGCTGAACAAGCAAACATCGATCTCGATTTTGATCGCGCGGCGGCAATCGACTTGGCAGGTCGCGATGTGCTGGAAGCCGTCAAAACAAGCGTTTACCCCAGGGTCATTGAATGCCCGGACCGCAGTTTCACCGATAAGTCGACTCTCAGTGCAATCTCAAAAGACGGAATTGAACTTCGAGTTCGCGCCAGAGTCACGGTTCGAACCAACCTCGATCAGTTGATTGGAGGAGCGACCGAAGAGACCATCATTGCCAGGGTAGGAGAAGGGATTATCACCTCGATCGGTTCTTCAATGGATTATTTAGAGGTCATGGAAACGCCCGACCGTATTTCCAAAGCGGTTCTTGATCGGGCCCTCGATAGCAACACAGCATTTGAAATCGTCTCCATCGACATCGCAGACATCGATATTGGAGACAACATCGGCGCGCGTCTTCAAGCTGATCAAGCCGAAGCAGATACCCGTGTTGCTCAGGCGCTCGCCGAAAAGAGACGCGCTGAAGCAGTCGCGGTTGAGCAAGAGAACAAAGCAAAAGTAGTCGCCAACCAGGCGATCCTTGTCGCGGCCGAAGCAACCGTTCCTCTCGCAATGGCAGAAGCATTCAAAGAAGGAAATATTGCCAGCCTTGATCCAGAGTCAGAGGACTTCGGCAGATAATCTTCTTCTCTATTTGCTTTCAGCTCGGCAGAAAAGTTTTCGTTCAACTTGGCGGAGCGCTAGAGTAGGCCGCGGCTAATCCCTTGAGACGTTTAATCATCGAAAATAAACCGTTCCGCCGCTGCGGACTCAGGTGCTGATCCAGCCCCAATTGCTTTAAAAACTCTCCAACATTGGACTCAACAATCTGGGCCGAAGTTTGGTGAGAATAGAAGGCCAGCAGAATGACGATCAGGCCCTTTACAATGATGGAATCGCTGTCCGCCTGAATTGCCATTGGCTGGTCGACTCCATCCGGCAGGGCCGTTACCAGCCAAACCGTACTCATGCAGCCCTCTACAATGTTGTCTTCGGTCTGCAAGTCGACCGGCAGCCTCGGGAGTTCTCTCCCCAAATCGATCATGAAATCATAACGCTCATCCCAATCCTGAAGGTCCTCGAAAGTCTCAATGAGTTCTTCAGTGCTGGGCGGAAAATCCGACATACCAATGATCCAAATATAAGTCTACAAAAATCGGATATATGCTAACAAGCATTCTATAAAGAGCGACCCGTCTTCGCCGAAAACCGTGTTTTTTCACCAAGCGTTAACTGAGATTCAACTCAATCTTGGCTTAAACCCACGCAGTCCCCACCCGCAAACGTCTTTCCTAACACGCCCGCTTCACTACAAAACACACCCGCCTCCGGGTGAATGCAGGCTGTGGTTAATAATGGAAGTGATTTTCAGGGGCGTAGAAGGGATCAGGAGCGAGCTCCGGCACGTCATGTGGTGCTGCGGGTGCTACCGTTTGCATCGCTGCCGTCTGCTGGATAACCTCTTGCGCTAAACTTCGGTAATCTTGAGCGCCATTGGAATCATTCGAATACTGGAAAATTGACTGGCCGTAACTCGGGGCCTCTGCTAATCGAATGTTGCGCCTGATTCTCGTGTCAAAACTATAAGCATTGGACCAAATGGAATCGGTCAACCGCTGATCCTCAAAAAACAGTTCGACATCCTCTACAACTTCATTCGCTAATCTCGTTCCCGTGTCAAACATGCAATACACCACGCTCGTCAACTGAAGCACGGGGTTTAAACGACGCCCCACCAGTTCAATTGTTCGCAGCAATTTACTCAAGCCATGGAGCGCAAGAAAATGAGGCTGCAGTGGAAGAAATACTTCATCGACCGTCGTTAACGCATTGAGCGTCAAAATTCCCAGAGAGGGAGGGCAATCAAAAATAATGTAATCAAACTTCTCGCTCACCTCTGCCATGCGATCACGCAAGATGATCTCTCGCCCCACGGCACCCGCTAATTCCATCTCAGCAGCGGCAAGGTCAATATGAGCCGGACTTAGCCAAAGATTTTCGTCCACCAAATGCCGGACGTCATCCAATCCAACATCCGCAGTCAAAACGTCGTAGACAGAAAGATAGTCCTCCTCCATTCCGAAACCGAGATGCAGAGACGCGTGGGCTTGCGGATCCAAATCAATCAGCCAGACTCGATTGCCTGCTTCAGCCAGCGCAGCACTTAAATTTACGGCGGTCGTTGTTTTTCCAACACCACCCTTTTGATTGATAACCGCAATACTTCGCATCGTGGAAACTCCTTTTTCCTCGGGCTTTTACTCGGCAAGAGTTCGAAAGTATACGACGAAACAGTTACCTGCTCCAAGTCGAATCCGGTTTCCGTTATGCTAGCGGTAAGTTAAGCCTATTATTACCTCCGAATAAATAAAGCCAACCAAACGAACTCTCATGAAACTCTTTCGATTTCAAAAAGGTTATTCTCCCTTTGTGGTCAGCAATCCGCACAGCGGCGTATTCATTCCACCTGAAATTGCGGAAAAAATGACCGAAGAAGGCCTCAGGAAAACAGATACAGACTGGCACCTGACGCGACTTTATGATCTCCCGGCGATCGAAAGCGGAGCAATGATATCTGCCAACACTTCGCGTTACGTCGTTGACCTGAACCGATCTGCGGATGACCAAGCCCTCTATCCAGGGCAAGTTTCGACGGGGATTTGCCCCAACTTTACTTTTCGAGGCGATGCGATCTACCAACCTGATCAGGAACCAGACGAGACCGAAAAGAAAAACCGTATTGAACACTACTGGCAACCTTACCACGCTCAACTGGAAGCCGAGTTAAAGCGACTGATCGAAAAGTTCGGTTTCGTGGTTCTTCTCGACGTCCATTCAATTAAGCAACGGGTCCCAAGGTTGTTTGAAGGGGATCTTCCTGATTTCAATTTCGGCACGAATCATGGAAAATCGTGTGGAGCGGCATTCCAAGAGCTGATCGAAGAATTTGCCGAGACCATTACTGATTACTCACACGTCACTAACGAACGGTTTGTCGGCGGCTACATTACGCGACATTACGGAGCCATGGAGAACGTTCATGCAGTCCAACTGGAACTGAATCGTTCAACCTATATGGACGAAGCAACGCTCGAATGGGATTTTGACAAATCGGTTGATGTCATTCCCGTCATCGAGAGATTCGTTATCTCTCTAATGAAATGGGCTGAGAACCACCCCGGCAAGAAAGCTCTTTAAACGAAACGTGATTTAGGAGCGGCAAATGGCAAGCTAACTGGCGAAGCTGACGAGTGCATTAAGCACTAGCCGGCAAGCCAATTCGTCCAATCGGCTTCGCTTTGTTCTGCCTGTTGGGTCAATCGCGTCTTTTTCATCAGTTCTGAGAGATGTTCCCAGCGGTGAACGATGTAGTCAAAGCGCCCGGCTAATTCGAATTTCAGAGTCTTACACGCTTCCGGCACGTCGTCTTCGTTTTCTGGATTTACAATCAACGTCTCAATTGCAGCTCGCACGGCTTCATAACTTTTTACAATATCCGATTGCAGCTTCATTAGGTGCAGTTGCTGACAGTTGACCTGAGATGCCTGCTGAGACAGGTGCTTCACCCTCATTTCAAAATCTTTTTCTTGCACCTCAGTAGCCGCCTCCCACTCGCTGATTCTGAGCTCGAGTAATTCTTCGTTCTGGTAAAGTTCATCTTCCTTTACCGAGAGCCGTTCAGCGAGCTGCTGAATCTGACTTGCAGACTCAACCACTGACTCAAGAATGCTCGCATCGTTAGAAGAATAATGCGGGGTTGTGCTGGGGTCGATCCGAAGCGCGATCAACTCCTCTCCACCAGCGGGAGCCCCCTCACCTAAACCAGCGCTCTCGCCGGCCTCGGGGGTTTCTTTGTTGAAATTACTTTGAGCGAGATCGAATCCATGTCGCGCACAGATCGCTTGCAGGATCGTTCGTGGATTTGTCTCGGGCTGAGGCACATTTTGGGCTGAATTCATTAATTTCACACCGCTGTTCGAAGAGCAACAATAAGCGTCTATCTCAGTTTTCGGCATTTTCGCTTTAAAACGGTGGAAACAACGTCCGAAGTGGCTTCCAACGATTGTGCAGACTTTACGGCCTCAAAAACTAGCAAAACACAGCGAAACCTCGGTAAAACACACCCACTTGGCTCAGTCTGGCCAAATTCGGGACGATCTCACGGTTCTCGATTTCGATTTCGGGATATCGGCTTGAACCCCAGAACCGCTCATGGAACAATGTCGGGCTTGGGTGACACCCGATTTTTGATAGGTGTCACATTATTGCTCGACACTCGTGGATTTTTTTTATGAGAATTGAACCTCTAGACGACAAAGTAGTTGTTAAACGTACTGAAGCTGATGAAACAACTGCCGGTGGAATTGTCCTACCCGATGCCGCCCGTGAAAAACCACAAGAAGGTCGCATTTTATCCGTCGGAAACGGAAGACTGATGGTGAATGGCAGTCGCTCGGAGCTCCAGGTCAGCGAAGGAGATCGCGTGCTATTTTCAAGTTACGCGGGTACTGAGATCGAGGTAGATGGCGGACAGTTGCTAATCATGAACGAAACCGACATCCTTGCCGTTTTAGAGTAATCAGCAATGATATGTTTGGACACTCCGCTTGTTCGATAATCTGCGGCAATGTCGAAGACAATTAAAAGTACTCCTATTTTGCTCAAGCAAGGGTTCTCTTTCAGAATCTTGCCTGACTACTTCGCACGGTGCAACGATAGCCATTTCCTGTCTTCCCCTGCTGCCGTGCAAACCAAGTGAGGAACGATAATAATGTTGCCACGTGTCAATCGTGAATCCATGACAGTCTTAACCACCTGTGTTCTGGCATTGCTATGCCTTAATTTAGGCTGCTCGCAGACCGATCAAGAAGAGCCAATTCTCGTCTCTGAAACCTCAATCCCTCCGCGCGAGGTGCCGACTCCCACAACTGAGAACACCGTCCCCCGTGTCTCACCGGCAGACTCCGATTCGCCCCCCCCACCCACACCGCCCGTGGACACACCACACCCCTCCACATCCACCCC
>JAALLA010000200.1:0-2096 GCA_011087765.1 Pirellulaceae bacterium | reverse complement strand
AAAACCTCAGGCGTCCCAATCTACCGCGCAACCCCCCAACCTTCAGCAACCAACAACGTCTCAGACGGCCCCCTCTGGCAGTTCTCAAGTAACAGATGAAACTGTCGAACTGCTCTTCCAAAAAACTTCAAAAGCCGGGATCACCTTTTTGCTAGAAAAGGGTCAAGCTACCGATGGTTCATTTAGCAAACAACTCAGCCCCGCAGTTACCGCGTTGTGCACTAGTGCCTTGCTCGAGCACGGAGTGCCCCAAGCCGATCCAAAAATTCAAAAATCACTCGCGTTTCTCGAAACACAAATCCGCTCCGACGGTGGGATTTACGGAGAGGGAAGCAACCTCCGGAATTACGAAACCAGTGTTTCTTTAATGTGCTTCAATCGCGTCAATGGAGATGGGAACTACGATGAAACAATCCAAAAGGCAATCGCGTTCCTCAAAGGCCTGCAATGGGATGAATCAGAGGGATACGATCTGAACAGCACATTTTACGGTGGGCAGGGATACGGGACACATAAACGTCCCGACGCATCCAACACCTCCTATTTTCTCGATGCCCTGAAAGCTGTCGCGGAAGATCCACAGAGCGAAGCGTTTCAAAAAGCAGCAACCTTCATGTCTCGGTGTCAGAATTTATCGACACCACACAACACGGCTGAATGGGTTGGCAAAGCGTCCGTTGATGATGAAGGCGGTTTCATCTATACCGCCGTTGGAGAGGGTGAGTCGAAGGCGGGCGAAACACCCGATGGTGGACTGCGAAGCTACGCTTCGATGACTTACGCCGGTTTAAAAAGCCTCCTCTATTCCGGCGTCGATCAAAATGACATCAGAGTCCAAGCAGCAAAGGACTGGATCGGAAGACACTACGACCTAAACTCCAATCCCGGTATGGGACAACAGGGTCTGTTTTATTATTACCATATCTTTGCAAAAACACTTGCAGCAACCGGTGACCCCTTCGTTCTGACCGAAGATCAACAGAAAAAAAATTGGCAAGCGGATCTTACGCGTCGCTTATCTGAACTTCAGCGGAATGACGGCTCCTGGACCAATCCGGCCGATCGCTGGTTTGAAGGAGACCCCAACTTGGTGACGGCCTATGCAATGCTGGCTCTCAGTTATTGCGACCCCAATCCTCTCGCCAAAGCTGACCATGAGTGATACACCTCTGGCTTCTCGAGGGTTTCTGATCGAAGTCTGCTGCGGCTCCCTCGCAGCTGCGAAAACAGCTCAAATCGCTGGAGCTGATCGAATTGAATTGAATTCTGCGCTGGAACTCGATGGCCTTACGCCGTCAGCTGGACTGCTCGGGCTGGTAATGAATTCCATTCAAATTCCAATTATTGCGATGGCCCGGCCACGCGCAGGGAATTTCAATTATTCGGAGCTCGAGTGGCAAACCCTCATTCATGACGCCAAATGGCTCCTTGGCCAAGGCGTCGACGGAATCGCCTTCGGCTGCCTCGATGAAAACAAGGGCATCGCCGTGGACCGGTGTAACGAAATGCGCAGGCTCGCAAAAGGTAAAAAACTAGTATTTCACAAGGCTTTTGACGACGTTCGGGACCCTCAAAAAAGCCTCGAGCAACTAATCGAAGCCGGTATTGACCGCGTCATGACCAGCGGTCACCAACCGACCGCTGTGGATGGACTGCCGAATATTGCTTCCGCGTGTAGGCAGGCCGGAGAGAGGATCGAAATCTTACCGGCAGGCGGAATTAACGCCCGAAACGCGAAAAAAATCATGAAAACGGCCCAATGCCGGCAGCTCCATGGAAGTTTTTCATCCGGTAAATGTGCGAATTTGCGACTTGAGATTGAACAAACCATCTCTGAGTTGACGAACCTATCATTTCACCATTAAGCCTTGACAATTGGCAAGAAATGACGGAAACTCCTCGATTCACTAATTCGAGAAAGCGGCGAGAAAAATGAAGATTCACAACGGCGATACAGTCACAGTCATCAGTGGTAAAGACAAATCCGTGACAGGTAAAGTCATTTCAGTCGACCACAAAAACCAAATGTTGGTCGTGGAAGGCGTAAACTTGGCTTACAAACACGTAAAGCCGAGTCAAAAAAACCCGCAGGGCGG
>JAALLA010000199.1 GCA_011087765.1 Pirellulaceae bacterium | reverse complement strand
CGGCGCTGGTCTTTACTGTTGCAGCTGTTCTCGGATGCGATGGAGGGCAGCTGTCTGAGAATGAGATCGCGCAAGCGGCTCAAGATGGAAAAGTGAAGGCAGCTCTTGAGAACCAGGGTCGGCAGCCATTAAGCAAGCCGCCGGAATTGGAGGAGAGCCCAGCGGAACCGGTTGTAACTGAGAGTTCCGAGACGTCATTGGTGGCCGCCGAGGTTTTGGGAGCTGCGGTGAAGTCAGCCAAGGCAGAAAGCAAAGCGGTTTTCGTGCACTTTACTGCGGACTGGTGAGGGTGGTGCCACAAACTCGAGGAGTTCCTCGTAAATAACAGCCCCTTGTTCGAAGACAATTATCAGGTTGTTGCGATTGCGACTGACAAGATGGAAGGTGGCCAAGCCATGTTCGATCAAATGAAAAAGGAGCGTTCCGGTGGCATGCCGTGGATTGTAATTCTTGACGGTGACGGGAAGGAGCTTATTACATCGGTTGGACCAGAAGGTAATATAGGCTGTCCCGTGCAGCCCGCTGAAATCGATTATTTCGTGACAATGATCAAATCATCTTCGTCTTCAGACGAGCAGCGTCTGGAAGAAATTCGCGAGGCGTTAGTGAATCGTAAGAAGAACTAATGGGTGAGTTTGGTTAAGCGGCCGTCAACAGTTGAATGCGTGGCATTTTAGGGCGAGGCATTTGAGTTAGCCGCGGTTAAACTAAACATTGAGATGTGGAGTTGCTTGTTGAAGTAACTCTGCAGTTGCGGCGGCGCAGAAAAAAGGTTTTTCCAAATCGATTTCATTTCCTCTAAAATCAGCCACCGAAGCCCCTGCTTCGCGGGCGATTAGCCAGCCAGCAGCAACGTCCCATTTGGCGAGGCTGGTTGCCCAGTAGCCATCTGCACGCCCACATGCGACGTAGCACAGATTAAGGGCAGCGGAACCGAGTCGGCGAATGCTGCCAACGTTTTCCAGCATGTTCAAAAATCGAACGACTTCCGGATTAGTACGGGTCATGCCGCGAGGGAAACTGAATACAAACAAAGATTTGTCAATCTCCTTGCAGCCGCTTGCATGAATGGGCTCGCCATTTAATTTCGCCCCCAATCCCCGCGATGCCCAGTAACATTCCTCGAGCACGGGGTCCAAGACGGTGCCAACGAGTGGGGTCTGTCGATGATACAAGGCGATGGAAACGGCAAAGGACCTAAGGCTGTGAACGTAGTTCGTCGTCCCGTCGAGAGGATCAACAATCCAGCAAAAATCTGAATGAGATGTTGTATCGGATTCGCCGGTTGTTTCTTCTCCGATAAATTGATGGTCGGGGAATTCAGATTTCAAGAAATCTTGAATTACTTGCTGAGATTCAAGATCCGCCTGCGTTACTAAATCTCGAAATCCTTTTTCCCGGGTCGTAGTTTTCCCCATCCATTTTAAAAGAACTTGACCGCCTCGCCTGGCTGCTTCGCGACTGGCCACTGAATAGATTTCCAGTTCATTGGGGCTGATTTTCATTAATGCGTTTCTGTAGTAAGGCTAGAAAATGATTAGGCTAGAGTCGTTAGATTAGAATTGAGCTGCCGGGTTTTGTTCGAGTTGTCGGGTTGAGTTTATCGAGGTCTGGTTCAAATTCCGTTTCGGATATGTCCATGTCACAGCAAAAGCAAACGGGCGAGACTTAGCCATCATTGGCGGTTGTAGCTTGAATCCGGGAGCAGGGAAAGTAGATTGGAGAGGCATCGGAGTACGGTATTCGTAGGAAGTTGGAGTGAGCGAATGTTGCGTGGAACGGAAATTCTCTTTAAAGGCCAAGTTCAGGGAGTCGGATTCAGGTATAAGGCTAAGCAAATCTCCGGTCGATTCGACATTGCTGGAACGATTGAGAATTTGCCTGACGGACGGGTTAAACTGAGGATGGAAGGTGAACTCTCGGAAATCGAAGGATTTTTCGAGGCATTACTGGAACAAACCCCCGGGTTCGTTACGGATGCGGAAAGAAGCGGAAAACCCTATCGGGGTGAGTTTACGGGCTTCGAAATCATCGGTTGAATCAGCGTATTCGGAACCATTGAACCTCCCTTTGCCCTACTCTGACATTTGCAACCACTCTCCCTTTGAAGAATCTGAACAATGTGAACATAATATCCGTAAGCACAAGGATATATCTCTTTCCCGCGTAATAGTGCCGTATTTCCATTTGGCTTCACTAATAAGACGACAACAGCATGACTAGCGTCCCCTTTCTCATTGCTCAGAACATCAAAGTAACCAACTGGTTGACCCCCGTCTGGCTAGTTTCTTTGGGCATCACGATCGGCTTCATCTTTGTACTGTTGATGATGGCCAAGATTCTGATTTTCCAGCGGGTCAAGTTTTTCAACACGGTCAGCGAGGATTCGCGGAAATATGCGATTTTCGGTTTGCTGACGGGTGGGCTTTATTTTGGCCTTTTTACGTGGTTTTTGTCTTGGAAGACCGGCAGTGTGTTCTCATCTGAGTCCATCATGCCACTCTGTTTTGCGTTTCCAATTTCTATGTTTGTTGGATTCGGTGTGTGGCGGCTGATTGCCAGGCGAATGATTGGTGAGACGTCCGGACTTTTCCGAGAGGGATTCCTGAGTTGGGTGAATAAAGTTTGTGTGGCGATGGTCGCATTTACCATTCTCGGATTCATTCTTGCTTCTTACAACGGATTTGGTTTTATCAAATTCGTCGATCAGCCCAACGAATTAGTTGAATCTTTGACACGCCTTCCGTTTACCGGAAAGTTTGAGAAATCGTTCACTGTGCCCGCGTCGACGACTGCCGATGGTGGGACTGGAGTGGACGTTGGTTTCGATGGTGCGGAATTGAAGATCTTTGGGATTCAAACCAACGAACGATTGGACATGGCTGTTTTTCCGATCGATGAAGCCGCGACGACTGGGATCGTCGATATTCAGCCCGGTTCTGATGAGATGATCTTGAGGCAGCGAGTTGACGGACGTGGACCAATCCCGCTTGACCAGATCGATCAGCTTTATTTCCGATACATGGGACAAGAAGGGACCGAGGCCACCGTCAATATCTCATGGCTGGTAACGCCGATTTACCAGGAGGTAGGTGTGGTGCCCAGTATCGCCGTATTCGTGTTTGCGATCTATCTGTTGTACCTGACCTTTGCGACGATGTGCCCTAAGGTTTTTGCAATTGCCCACTCGACGTTTAAAACGGAAGTCAACCAGCCGTTGTATCTGCTCATTTTGGTAATTGGAGCGCTGTTCACTGTCGGTTCGATTTATGTTCCGTATAACACCTTTGGTGAAGATATAAAAATGTACAAGGATTCGGGGTTAACCCTAATTCGAGTCCTTGCAATTTTCCTCGCGATCTGGGCGGCCAGTAAGTCGGTTGCTGAAGAGATTGAAGGTCGAACCGCATTGACGGTGCTTTCGAAACCCGTTGGCCGGAGGCAGTTCATTTTCGGGAAGTTCACCGGGATTTCTTTGGCGATTGCGGTGATGTTTATCGTCCTTGGGTTGTGGTTTGTAATCTGGACTTCCTACAAACCCATTTACGATTATCAGGAAGCTTCAAAAGGGCTATGTGAATGGCCTCAATGTTTTCTCGAGTCAGTCCGGGTCATTCCGGGCGTGTTTCTTTGCTTCCTCGAGGTCCTGATTTTCGTTGCGATCAGTGTTGCGATTTCAACCCGATTCGGAATTCTTGCCAATTTCTTGATTTGTTTTTCGGTATACGTGCTGGGGCATTTAACACCGCTTTTAGTCCAGTCGTCACTTGCTGAATTTGAACCAGTGGTCGTTTTTGGAAACTTGATTGCGATTGTGTTTCCTGTGCTCAACCACTTTGACATTCAGGCAGCGATCAACACCAATTCCGTGGTGCCTTATTCGTACATGGGTTGGTCAATTATCTACACCTTTCTTTACGGTGGGATGGCCATGCTTTTGGCATTAGTGCTGTTTGAAGATCGAGATCTTGCTTAGTCATTGAACTCATGGGGATTGAGTTCGCCGGTGAGTTCGTGCTGGGAAATAGACGTGGACGGGAACGTCTATCGCGCCCGTCGATCTAGCGATGAATGACGGCTAGGCTAGTCCTGCCTCGGTTTGACGAAAACCTGCCATCGGAAAGCCGACCATCGTATCCCGAATACGGAGCAACTGAGTTTGGCTCAATTATTCCGCGTCAATCGACTGTCTCTAGGCGGCCTTGCGGTGTTCTTCGTCTTGACCGTTCAGTGGGAACGGGAGAAGCGTTGGGGGCACGTGAGGCATCGTTTCCGATGAATGGGTTTCTGAAGCATTCGCACTCCAGTTATGTGCATCAATTGACTTGATCACGGCGTCCGCGATTTCAACTGCCTGCGCGCCTTGTTGGATGCTCACACGCGTAGTTTGAGATGTCCGGATCGCATTTAGCCAATCTTGTTGTTCCGCCAGAATTGCATTTGTTTGCGGGACTTCAATCTCTGACATGGGAAGTATTTTTGAAAAGAGATTTTCGCGAATAAAGGCTTGCTGTTCAGGGGTTGTATCGAGTAGATCGTACTTTTTATTTTGAATCCAGGTGGGAACTTTTACGAAAGTGACTTTGTTGGTTGCAAGGTCGGCGTTGGCAAATCCATCAGTGCCAAAGATCTGGAAATTTCTTTGTGCCTGAAAGCTGCATCGGGAAGCGGTCAAGTTTGCTACGCCTCCACAGCTGAACTGTAAACGAGCGTTAGCGATATCTTCATTGTGACCGAACATGGAAACGCCCGTGGCGCGTGTTTCAACGAGTTCCCCTGCGAACATAGAATTAATGAGATCGATATCGTGAATCATCAAGTCGTGAACGACGCCAATGTCAGTTGACCGAAAAGTGTACCCGCTCATTCGTGAGGCCTGAATGAATTTGGGTTGGCCGACCAGCTCAAGGGCTGACTGAATTGCTGGATTAAATTGCTCAACGTGGCCGACTTGAACAACGCAGTGGTTGTCTTCCGCGGTTCGGGCCAAGTCGTGTGCGTCCGTTACCGAGTCAGTGAGCGGCTTTTCTATGAGTGTGTGAATTTTAGCATGGAGAAGTTCATTGGCAATCTTGAAGTGCATTCGAGTCGGCGTGGCAATGACGGCGGCATCGATTTGTTCAATGAGTTTGCGATAGTCGCTAACGACCTTGACTCCAAATTCATCAATGATCTGTTGTTGAGCGGCTGGACTGGGGTCCGCCACAGCGACTAAATCGACTTCTGTTTGAGTCTTAAGGAGACGTGTGTGGATTCTCCCTAAATGACCTGCACCAATAACGGCAACTCGTAATTTTGTCACGCTGCTTTTCTCCTTAGCTCGCGTCCGCGACCATGACGACCCGCTTGCGACTGGGCGACCGTTTCCAAGAAATGGCTGATCTCAGGAATTAAATAGCCTTTTGATTTAAGAATTTCCTCGCAATTACTAAGCCCGACACGGGCTCGATACATCAAGCGATACGCTTCATTGATCGCGTCAACCACGGGCTGTTCGAAATCATTTCTACGAAGTGCGACGATGTTGACACAGCGAGGGCGAGCGGGGCTTCCGTCAGCCAGCATGTACGGTGCGATGTCTTGTAACACGCGACTTGCGGCGCCTACGAATGTGTAGCAACCAATTGCGCCGTAGTGGGTGACGGCGACGGAGCCTGATAGCGTTGCGTGGTGGTCAACATGGACGTGACCGCCGAGCATGGAGCCATGACCGATAATAACCCGGTCGCCAATAACGCAGTCGTGGGCGATATGAACATTGCCCATAAAATAGCAATCGCTACCAACGCGGGTGTAATGATCTTCTTTTACAGTTGCCCGATTAATAGTGACACATTCCCGAATTACATTTCGGTCACCAATAACGACTTTGGTTTCAGTGCCTCGATAACTGATGTCCTGAGGCGCTCCGCCGAGTACAGCACCCGGTGAGACGATATTATCTTCGCCTAAAGTGACGTCACCAAGAATGGTCACGTTATTAATTAGTTTTGTGTTCCTGCCGATTTTCGCTTTGGGGCCGATAACGCAAAACGGCCCGATTTCGACACCCGGTGCGAGCATCGCCTCGGGGTCAACGCAAGCCAAGTTTGACACCTTGGGTGCTGGTTCTTGTGTGTCCACTTGCGGCGTGCCTTCGTTGGGGGAATATATATCCACAGGAGTTCGTTTCAAGCTGATTTTCGAATGGAGTTAGTATGGCCTATTTGCTGTAGTAGCGCGAATACCAATTGAGAGTTCAAACGGTGGCCGCTTTTTGATGCGGTAAATTTTCCAATCAGGTCAGTCCCGGATAGCGAAAAATCACCAATCATATCTAGTAGTTTGTGCCGGGCACATTCGTTTTCGAATCGAACTTGGTTGTCGATCGGTCCTTGGGGGCCAAAAACGAGGATATCTTTGTAGCTGACTCGTTGCCCTAATCCCTTTTTTTGGAGTTCTTCGGCTTCCTCGAGAAGCACAAAAGTCCTTGCCGGTGCAATTTCTGATGCAAAAATTTCAGGTGTGACCTGAGTTTGGTATGTCTGAGTTCCAATGGCTGGACACTCATAATGGAGTTGGTAGGCGAGCTCAAATTGATCTTGTTCAACCGGTTCTGCTTGAATCCAGGAATTTTCGTCACCGACCCGAATATTAGAAGTGACGCGAAGGGTTTTTCGGTCAGCATCCAGTTCGACCCGTTCTGTTTGACTTAGGGCATCGGAGAACGCCTTGCTGGATCCATCATCCCCCGGCATTTCTGCGCGGGTAGCATGGATTTCGCAATTGTCGATATTCAATCCAGCGAGTGCTGCGAGAACATGTTCGACCATTTCAACGGGGCAACCCTCGGCAACCAGGGTTGTTCGCCGAGGGCCGTTGATTCGATTCTGAATAACGGCTGGAATCCTTGGTTGACCTGGAAGGTCGGTTCGCACGAAGACGATGCCACTATTGGCTTCCGCAGGTTGGAATTTCAATTCGACGTCCCTGCCACTCCAGAATCCGTAACCGGAAACCGAGACACTTTGGGAAATCGTAGTTTGTTTTCTGGGAAGAGCCAATTTTTTACTTTCGAGGGGGCGTGCGAGGAAGCGACATCGTTTTACCGGTATTGGAGTTACTTTTGAAAAGTACCACCGGAATTCTGCCCTACCGCGATCTGATTAACTCTGGCAATGACAATGTCTGTGATGTCATTTTGTGGGAGATAATAGATTACATTTCCATTGACTTTTTGCATCACTGATCTTGGATTGGTCGAGTCGATCTCACCTCGATCGAATTTGAGAACTAGTCTAATTTGGTTGAGTTCGCAATATTGCTCAATGACCCCAGTGACTGTTAGATAAGTTTGATAATGCAATTGAGCTTCGCGTCGCATCAGCTCGCGCATGGTGTCTTTTTGGTCGACTTCCATCTTGGCTGCTTGTTGAGCCAGTGCGGTTTCTTCGCGCTTGAAATCCGGCGTACCTGGCTGGAAGCTTTGCTCCAACAACCTCGCCTTATCCATCAAGGTTTTTTGGGCGGCCATTGATGCTTCTTTGAATTTTTCGGCTTCAATTTTCAGGCCATTGAGTTGTTGCTCAAAATTGACATGGCTCTTGAAAATTAAAGGAATATCCACGATGGCGACTTTTTGTTGAGCCGATGTGGAAGATAAATTTATCAAGGCGGTTACCGTGAGAACGGTAAGAAAAGTTGCGATCCGTCGCTTATTGTTCACTTTCAGCACTCCTTGCTGTCGTGAGGGTTACTCGATTCGGTTTCGGAAATCCATTTGCCGAAGCCAGCCGGTTCGAGTTATCAAATTATCTTGTGGCAGGCATTGTGCCGCCGATTGGGTTTTTCGTAAAGGGAGATTTGTGCGGAAAATATCTGCCAGCACTGAATAAACGGTCAAGCAGTCAAAAATTGGTTGTAAATGTTTCTCGAAGCTCGGCTGCTAATTCTCCGTAGCGCACGTAGAATCCCCGTGAAATCATGACTAAATAGACATTGAGTCCTAGAGAGATTAGCAGCATTACGTAAATGAAAAAGGTGGAACTTTTTGGAGAATTGATTGGTTTCGTATCTGTGGCTTCCAGGGGGTTAGTAACGT
>JAALLA010000198.1 GCA_011087765.1 Pirellulaceae bacterium | reverse complement strand
ATCTTGCATCCATTGAACCCTTTGACGCATTTTCGTTTCGGATTGCCGGTTGGCTTACCATTGCCATTGCGTTAACGGGGATGGTGGTATCGTTTTTCGTGCCGATGGCTTATTGCCGCTATGGATGTCCAACGGGAGCGGTATTGAATTTTCTAAGATTTAACGGTCAAAGCGGAAAATTACATCTGCGTGACGGTTTCGCAGTTGCCATGCTGGTATTTGCTTTACTACTAACCAACTAAATTGGGTTCACGTGTTTTAACGTTAGAAAGCTGTTGGTTGAACAGCGGGCAGCGTGCGAGCGTTTTAAACCAAAGCGTTTAAATATTGGTTGCACGCGTCAGCTGCTTGCCTGCCTTCACGAATAGCCCACACCACAAGACTCTGTCCACGACGACAATCGCCGGCCGCGAACACGCCGGGTTGGCTGGTTTCGTAGTCTGATGTATTGGCTAGGATGTTTGATCTTGGCCCAGTTTCCAAGCTAAATGCTTCAGAAATACCAGGTTCGGGGCCGGTAAAACCGAGTGCAAGAAAGACTAAATCGGCCTCAATCAGATTTTCGCTGCCCTCAATTGGCGAAAATGGAGCAACTCCGGTTCGTTCCACGCTCCAATCCACTTCTACTGTTCGAAGTGCCCTGAGGTTCCAGTCAGCATCTGAAAGGAATTCAACCGTTTCAATGTTAAACGAGCGGGGGTCTTTCCCGTAAATTGCCTTCGCTTCGGTGTGTCCGTAATCGGTTCGAAAAATCAACGGCCATTGCGGCCATGGGTTTGAATCTGCTCGCGATTCTGGTGGCCGATCAACAATTTCTAAATTAACAACACTTTTACAGCCCTGGCGAATCGCAGTTCCAATACAGTCAGTTCCCGTGTCTCCGCCACCGATCACAACCACATTTTTGTCTTTTGCTGAAATGATCGACTCCGTTCCATCGAGCAAAGATGCCGTGGATCCGCGAAGATAATCCATTGCAAAGTGAATGCCATTAGTAGAGCGACCGGGAATTTTAAGGTCACGCGGTGCGGTTGAGCCAACACAGATCACTACGGCATCAAATTGGTTGCGGATGTCTTCGGCAGAAATTGTGACTCCAACTTCGACCTTAGTCTGAAATTTGATTCCCTCTTTTCGTAACAAGTCCAACCGTCTGTCAACAACGTCCTTACCAAGCTTCATATTGGGAATTCCGTACATTAACAACCCGCCAATTCGATCATCCCGCTCAAAAACCGTCACTTGGTGACCGAGTTGATTCAAATTGTCCGCCGCTGCGAGCCCAGCAGGCCCAGAGCCAATGACAGCGATACTCTTGCCAGTCCGCTCCTGTGGAACCCGGGGGGCGACCCAACCCTCGGAGAAACCTCGATCAATGATATTGCGTTCGATGCTTTTGATGGTCACAGCTGGTTCATTGATTCCGAGCACGCAGGAGCCTTCGCACGGAGCTGGGCAAACTCGTCCCGTGAATTCGGGGAAGTTATTGGTAGAATGCAGGCGATCCAGAGCTTCCTTCCATTTCCCATGATAAACAAGATCGTTCCATTCAGGAATCAAATTGTTAACTGGACAACCGGTCGCTAATCGATCAATGGTTTGCCCGGTATGGCAAAAGGGAACACCGCAATCCATGCAACGCGCGCCTTGGGTCTGCAAATCTTTTTCATCAATCTGTACCAGAAATTCGTTCCAGTCACCGACCCGCGAGGCAGGGTCGCGGCGGCTCTCGTCCATGCGATCAAATTCAATGAATCCCGTTGGCTTACCCATATTGCTGTTGAACTCCTTCTCCGTAATTTAGTCGATTAAAAAACCTAGTTTCACCGCTCCAACGATTCAGCTAATTTTTGTTCTAAAATCTTTCGGTATAAACCGGGAATAATCTTTTTGAATGCTTTTACCTCGGAATCCCAGTTTTCAAGAATTTCCGTGGCGACGGTCGACTCGGTATGTTTTGCATGGTTCTC
The DNA here is from genome assembly GCA_011087765.1 of Pirellulaceae bacterium. GTDB lineage: Bacteria > Planctomycetota > Planctomycetia > Pirellulales > Pirellulaceae > Mariniblastus. The sequence continues at coordinate 6,120 of JAALLA010000198.1, read as the reverse complement.
AATCAAGCCATGCAATTCGTCCCGATCGTCTTGACTACTAACGGGATCGATTTCAACCAGTTCCAGATTGAGATTCTTCAACAATTGGTCGTTGGGGTCGTAGATATACGCGATCCCTCCCGACATGCCTGCTGCAAAATTTCGGCCGGTTGGGCCAAGAACCACCACTCTCCCGCCAGTCATGTACTCGCAGCCATGGTCACCGACACCCTCGACAACTGCAACAGCGCCGGAATTTCGAACTGCAAATCGTTCGGCTGCTACGCCTCGAAAATAGGCCTCGCCCTCCGTTGCTCCGTAGAGCGCAACGTTACCAATTATGATATTTTCTTCCGCAGCAAAGCTGGCTGTTCGCGGTGGACGGACAACTATCCGACCACCGGACATGCCTTTACCCACGTAATCGTTTGCATCGCCTTCGACTTGAATGGAAATTCCACCCGACAAAAACGCACCAAGACTTTGGCCAGCCGAGCCTTCGAAATTAATACAAATGGTGTTCTCGGGCAGGCCATCCGGCCCGTGAGTTTTAACAACATGGTGGCTTAAAATCGCGCCAACCGAACGATCCGTATTTTTGATTTCAGATTCGATCTCGACACGTTGACGGGTTTGGATTGAATTTTTGGCTTGATCCAAAAGCTTCCAGTCAAGGACATCGTCAAGTGCGTGGTCTTGATCAATTGTACAATAGACTTGTACCCCGTCATGAAATCCAACCGCGGGTGCGAGCAATTTAGACAGGTCAATTCCTTTAGCTTTCCAATGCTCCACCGCATGATCAACATCCAGGGCATCTACTCGTCCGACCATTTCATTGATCGATCGAAACCCGAGATCCGCCATAATTTGACGTGCTTCTTCGGCTACCATGAATAGATAATTGACGACATGCTCAGGCTTCCCTTTAAACTTCTTGCGAAGCTCTGTGTCCTGGGTCGCAATTCCGACCGGGCAAGTGTTCAGATGACATTTCCGCATCATGATACACCCCATGGTAATTAACGGGGCGGTCGCGAACCCATATTCTTCGGCACCCAGCAATGTTGCAATCACAACATCCCGGCCTGTTTTCAATTGCCCATCGGTTTGTAACCGAGTTCGACTGCGAAGGTCGTTCATCACTAGGGTTTGATGAGTTTCCGCAATCCCAAGTTCCCAGGGCATTCCAGCATGTTTAATGCTGGTTAACGGTGAAGCGCCTGTTCCGCCTCCGCTACCGGAGATGAGGATGTTGTCAGCATGAGCTTTCGCAACCCCGGCAGCGATCGTCCCGACACCGACCTCAGAAACCAGTTTCACACTGATTCTGGCCGTGGGATTCGCATTTTTGAGATCGAAAATTAGTTGAGCGAGATCCTCAATCGAATAAATATCGTGGTGGGGCGGCGGACTGATTAACGTGACTCCCGGTGTGGAGCGTCGCGTGTCGGCAATCGTTTGATTCACTTTATGACCTGGCAGTTCTCCCCCTTCTCCCGGTTTTGCACCCTGGGCCATTTTGATCTGGATTTCGTCGGCGTTACTCAGGTAGTAGGCCGTTACTCCAAACCTTCCCGAAGCAACTTGTTTAATTGCCGACCGCCGCAAGTCACCGTTTGCGTCCGCTTCAAACCTGTCGTAATTTTCTCCGCCCTCACCAGTATTACTTTTGCCTTCCAGTCGATTCATCGCTATTGCAAGCGTCTCATGCGCTTCACCGGAAATTGAGCCGTAGCTCATGGCGCCGGTGCAAAACCGTTTGACAATCTCTTTGGCAGATTCCACTTGCTGAATTGGAATCGATGTTCTTGAGCGAAATTTTAGGAGTCCGCGCAGATGGCACTCTCGAGCTGTCTGTTGATTGATCGCGGTCGAAAATCGTTTGTAGGCATCGGGATCTCCCGCCCGCGCGGCCTGCTGAATGTTCGCTATGTTTAGCGGAGTCCACGCGTGTTTCTCTCCATCCTGTCTCCAATGGACGGTTCCTTCTGTTTTCAACTCGAGCACCGGCAAGACGGAATTAGGTTTTTGAACCGGATAGCCAAGTTCATGCCTCCGCAAGGCCTCATTCGATAGGACATCGAAACCAACGCCTTCGATTCGACTGGCAGTACCGGGAAACGATTTTTTAATAACATCCGAATTAAGCCCAATCGCTTCAAAGATCCTCGCGCCTTTATAACTCGCCAAGGTAGAGATACCCATTTTAGCGAGGACTTTCAACATTCCTTTGTGGACACCCGTTCGATACGAAACGATGCATTGCTCTGGAGTTAATTCTGAGTCTGGTAAAGAAGTGTGGTGAGCTATAATGGCTTCTAAGGCTAAATAAGGATGGATTCCATCCGCGCCGAAGCCTGTCAAAAGACAATGATGGTGAACTTCTCTTGCTTCGCCGGTTTCAACAACCATCCCGATCCGCGTCCGCAGTTCTTTATCGATTAAGTGATGATGAACGGTGCTGGTCGCAATCAATGCGCTTAGCGGCACGCGTTCCCGGTTAATTGCTCGATCCGATAAAATAAGGATAGCGCAACCATCGGAAATTGCAGTCTCAGCTTCCTTGCAGATTCGCTTCAAGGCTAATGTAAATCCATCAGGACCATCATTCTTATCAAAAGTAATATCGATGGTGCGTGATTTCCATCCGCGGTAATCCAAATTTTGGATTCCTGCCATTTGTTGAAAATCAAGGATGGGATTATCAAGCAGTAAGCGATTGCACTGTTTCTCTGTCGTTTCCAACAGATTGCCTTCGGGGCCGATATAGCACTCGACAGACATCACAATTTCTTCGCGAATCGAATCAATTGGGGGGTTAGTTACCTGTGCAAAAAGTTGAGCAAAATAGTCATAAAGCAATCTGGGTTTGTCACTCAAACAGGCTAGTGCTGCGTCATTACCCATCGAGAGAATCGGGTCTTTCTTCACCTTGACCAAGGGCAGCAGCATGTACTTCAACGTTTCGGTCGTGTAGCCAAACGCTTTCATCTGAGAAAGTCGCTCAGCCTTAGAGAGAGGAGCGACTGTGTCCGATTGTTCTAACTGATCGAAAGTGATCCTTTGATTTTTCATCCACTGAGCATATGGACGTCTATTGGCAATCTCAGTCTTCAATTCATCATCGGCCACAATTCGTTTGTTTTCGAAATCGACCAAAAACATTTTCCCAGGTTCCAATCGTCCTTTTTTAATGATTTTGGCGGGATCGATTTCTAACACGCCTACTTCACTCGCCATAACGACGCGATTGTCATCGGTTACATAATAGCGACTCGGTCGGAGTCCATTCCGGTCCAGAACGGCCCCAATCATGCGGCCGTCGGTAAACGAAATGGAACTCGGGCCATCCCAGGGCTCCTGAAGGCAAGAATGGTATTCATAAAACGCACGCTTATCTTCAGGCATTGTTTGGTGGTTCCGCCACGCTTCTGGAATCATCATCATGACAACCTCAGGCAGGTCCCGCCCGGCCATCATGAGCATTTCCATCGCATTGTCGAATTCACCTGAATCGCTGCATCCTTGTTCCGTAACGGGCATTACCGTTTTTAGCGGTCCGTTGAACACATCGCTCGCCATTAACCCTTGGCGGGCAGCAATCCAGTTTCTATTACCACGCAAAGTATTGATCTCTCCGTTATGAGCCATCCATCGAAGAGGTTGGGCGCGAGACCAATTTGGCAAAGTGTTGGTAGAAAAACGAGAGTGAACCATTGCGAGATGGCTTTGGTAGTCCTCGTCTTGGAGGTCGACAAAAAATTGCGGCAATTGAGCCGTTGAGAGCATTCCTTTGTATACGATAATTCTCGATGAGAGCGAACAAACATAAAACAAATCTGAGGAATACATGCCGCTGGAACGGATCGATTTTGTTGTCGACTTCCGAATTTGATAGAGCCGACGCTCAAAATCAGCCTGACTGATTCCGGTCTGCGATCCAATAAAGACTTGAAGAATTTTTGGCATGCTGCGAATTGCAGTGGGACCGATTCCGGATCCTTCAACATCGACTGGCACCTCCCGCCAGGCAATTAGTTTCTGCCCGAATCGGTTTGTGTTTTGAGCGAAAATCAGTTTGCATTTTTCACGCTCTTCCTCGTCCTTAGGAAGAAAGACATTCCCGACGCCGATGAAAGGAAAATCAGTCGAAAAGCCAATTTGCTTGGCAAGTCTAGCAACCAACCTGGTTGGAATTCCAGTTAGAATTCCAGCTCCATCGCCCGTTTCTGGCTCGCAACCGCACGCACCGCGATGCTCCATCCTCGATAGGATCCCACATGCATCAACGACAATCTGCCGAGAAGCGACTCCGTCGATTTGTGCTACAAACCCAACGCCACAGCTGTCATGCTCGTATTCGGGGTTATAAAGAGTGGTTTCTGCATCAAACGGTTTCGGTGTGGTCAAAATACTATCCTTATCGATACTGATCCGTTCTTGGATTTTCGGGCTGCTGGTGATTACAGCACAGAAAAAACAGTGTTTTAGTGATAAACACTTCGTAAAAAATAAGCAAACGACCAAATCGACAATGGAAACGCAATTGCCGTTAAGCCCCCGTAATGGTTAACCAGCTAGAAAATAATTGTCTTTTTGATTTTAAGCGTGAGTTGTTGCTTAGTTTCAACATGGGTGCGCTCGGCGAAACGACCATTGATAATTTCGTCTTTTTGACCCAAATGGCTTGCTAGAATTACGAGCGACTTCAAAGCACAGGGAAGGGCATGGGTAACTTCAAGCTTCCAAGGAATTTCTATTGGTTTATTTGAAAAAAATCCTAATCAGCCGTCTATTAAAACAAATCCTTGCGTGTTTGATTGATAGTAAAATGAAACTTCAAGTTAAAAGAGATTGTTATGAACTCCTCTCCGACTCGTTTGTTTAAGTCTTCGCAACGAATCCGCTTAATCACGGCTCTGGCTGCGATGATTTGTATCAACAGCTGTTATGCTCAGAGCAAATCGGAAATTCCTAGTGGAATTGCATGGCATGGTGTCCTTACTGACGGACTCGCCGATGCTAAGGCTACTAATCGACCCATCATGTTATTATCCGCTGCTCCGCAGTGTGCTGGAGTGCCTGGAATGTGGTGACCGGGTAAACAAAATATGGACAGGAGTTTCCTGTCTAACGAAAAGGTGATTGAAGCATCTCGAAATTTTGTCTGCATCAGACTGGCAACTTATGAGGACGAAGCCGAGGCTGAATTTTTACGAACGGTTTACGTTGGCAGAACGGGTGATCTTGAAAATACTGTTTTTGTCTTAATGACGCCCGACACCAAAGAGAATCTCTGTCGACCAGGGCGCAGTCCTAATTTTGCATTTCGTTCACCAAGTAGTTTGGCAGCCGAAATGAATAAGATCGCGAAAGATTACAAGACTTCCGCAGATTTAACGAACCCGATTCTTCCCCAACTTAAGGACGTTCGCTTGGGGTTGAATGTTAGTTCTTGTGATGGATTGCCATCGGTTATATGTGTAGCAGATGAAAACAATCCAGCTGACTTTATGCAAAACGCCCTTGCACCATTGGCGTATTCAAAGGAATTGGCGGGGAAATTCGTCTATTCCACAACAACCGATGCGTCGATGTTAAATTCAATTGAAAATTATTCCGGGCAACCTGGAATCCTCTTGGTTGAGCCAGGGGAATACGGCTTGGACGGAAAATTAATCAAACAGTTCAGCCCTTCTACAAAGCCCAGCGTAATTGAAAACGCATTGATCGAATACGCTGGAGCCGCTGCGAAGGTCTCCAAAAACCACTCGACTCACGTTCGAACGGGGATGAGAGAAGGAAAAGCCTGGAAGACCGAAATTCCGATTGAGGATCGGAATACGCTGCAGGCAATGCAGCGGTCCAATCGAACTTCGGGCCGCGGCGGTCCGGGTGGGAGAAGGCCCGGTGGCAATTAGGATCGCGCTGCAATCCATGACTAAAGGGGTGTCTTCCAAAGACACCCTTTTTTCATAGCCCACCTGAATACGAACCGACTCTACTTGGCTTTTCCTTCAATAGCATCCTTATGCAAGATCGAAATTTTCTGCCAGATCTTGCGAGACAGGCCAGTCGTCAGGATTTCTAGCTCCGATGCGGTAGCCATAGCAACTCCGTCGTCGAATTCTTGCACAT
>JAALLA010000197.1:3323-8091 GCA_011087765.1 Pirellulaceae bacterium | reverse complement strand
TTAAGATCCCTCCTTGAGTACGTACACACCATCCATGCGTATCAAGGGTATCGGAATATCTGCAGAATAAAAATTAAAGAAAATCCTGCCTGCGTTAGACCTTCCGCAATCCACAGCAACCAAAATTCCCAATTTGTTTTGCTAATCGGCAAGCCTTGCCAACGGCGTTCTATACTTGTTTGCAATGGACAGTTTCAGGACTTTATTACGCGATCAACTCACCTCAATCGGATTTAGCTGGCTTGGCTAGACGGCCTTGACCGATCAAAATAACGAGAAAATACCTCAAGACCCTATTATTGAGCAAAAATATCTTAATGAACGACACACCGACTAAACCCGCCGTTGGCATCGACCTTGGTACCACCTTTAGCGTGATCGCCCATGTGAATGATGTTGGGCGACCCGAAACCATTCCTAATGCCGAAGGCGATCTACTGACGCCAAGTGTAATTCTGTTCGACGAAGATGAAGTGATCGTGGGTCGTGAAGCCGCGAAAGCCAGAGCTTCCGAGTTGGAAAAAATTGCCGACTGTCCCAAACGCCAAATTGGGAATCAAGTTTACGACAAAGTTTTTGGAGATCGACGCTACCCCCCCGAAGCACTTCAAGGCTGGATTCTGAATAAACTAAAACGTGATGCCGCACGCGTCGCTGGAAATTTCGAAGAAGCCGTCATCACAGTCCCGGCCTACTTCGATGAAGTTCGCCGCAAATCGACACAAGATTCTGGATTCATCGGAGGCCTCAAAGTTCTGGACATTATCAATGAGCCCACCGCTGCGGCGGTCGCCTACGGCTACCAAGCGGGCTGGATTGACCTTTCGGGTAAAGTTGCCGAGCCAATCAATGTCCTGGTTTACGACCTCGGCGGCGGCACATTTGACGTGACCGTCATGGAGGTCGGAGTCAATCGATTTCGCACCATCGCCACCGATGGTGATATGCGTCTGGGCGGCCAGGATTGGGACCAACGGTTGATTGACCATGTTGCCAAAAATTTCAAGGACAACTACGGCATCGACCCCACGGAGGATTCAACGGCGCTGGGAAAACTACTTCGAGATTGCAAAGATGCCAAAGAGACACTGTCCTCCCGGTCAAAAGCCAGCGTCGAGTGCGTTTTTGGGAGCTCTTCGATCAAAACGGAAATATCCCGTGAAATGTTCGAAGACATGACCCTGGATCTACTCGACCGAACCGATTTTACTGTTCGACAAACTCTAAAGGCAGCGAAACTGGCCTGGACCGATATTGATAAAGTCATCCTTGTCGGTGGATCGACCAGAATGCCGGCGGTACGCGACATGCTTACCTCCCTTTCCGGACAGGAACCAGACTGTTCTCTCTCACCGGATGAAGCGGTCGCACACGGAGCTGCCCTGAGGGCGGCGATGCTTTCGAATCGTCACTCCAATGCTTTTGCCCCGAGCGAAATCAAGAACGTCAACTCACACACGCTCGGCGTGGTCGCGAATGAAGTCGAGACCGGGATCGCCAAGGTCGTACCGTTGATCCCTCGAAATACACCATTACCAGTTGTCGCTCGTCGCGTTTTCAAAACACATCGCAAAAACCAGGAATCAATTCTGGTGCAAATCGTTGAAGGGGAAAACAACACCCCCGAAGATTGCTCCCAACTGGGCCGCTGTGCAATCTGGGATCTGCCGGATACTCTTGAGGTTGGCACCCTGATCGAAGTTCGATTCGCTTACGAAGAAAATGGACGATTAAAAATCAAAGTCAAAGTCGGTGGCTCCACCCAAAAAGCATTCCGCTACGAAATCCAGCGGCCCAACAGCCTCACGGACGAACAACTCGAAAGCTGGCGGGAATACATCTGCGAGAGCAACGAATAACCGAGAACCCGACGGGGCAGTGCCGAGTCTCAAGGCCTGTTTGTGCTTAACTCTCAACTCAAATTTAATGGGTTGCCGAACCTGCTTTCCTTGGCAAGCGAATTTCTTCCACCATCTCGACGACCGAAGCCGGCGGAGGTGGTGTGACACAAGAGACCAGCGTCGCTACCGAGAAGTTGACCAACATTCCAATAAACCCAATTCCTTCGGGGGAAATCCCGAACCAATAGTTTTGGTGGTCGACAATGAACTGGAAGTAAATGATGTATCCCAGCGTCAAACCAATTCCTGCAATCATCCCCGCAATCGCTCCCTCCCGGTTTATTCGCTTGGAGAACACTCCCATTAAAATAGTCGGAAAGAACGAAGACGCTGCTAATCCAAAAGCAAAAGCAACCGTTTTGGCGACAAACTCAGCCGGTGGGTTGATCCCAAAATAGGCCGCGACCACTAAGAACCCAAACGACGCAGAGCGCGCCCATATCACTTCCTGAGAATCACTCATCCCGGGGTTCACAATCTTCTTCATTAAGTCGTGCGAAATCGAGGTTGATAAAACCAGCAATAACCCAGCAGCTGTTGACAGTGCCGCCGCAACACAACCCGCCATTACTAACGCAATCACCCACATCGGCAAGTTCGCCATTTCTGGGTTGGCCATCACGAGAATGTCACGGTCGTAATAAACTTCGTTTGAATTTTCACTCAACTTATTCGTAGTTAATCGAGGTTCATTGGCAGCTCTTTCGGTAGCTTCCGCGTAAATTGGCTTTTCATTATTGCCGGCAAATACTCCGCCAGCTTCATGCTGCATTACGCCATCCCCGTTCTTATCCACCCAGGCGATAAGGCCCCGGTCTTCCCAACTCTTAAACCAGTCTGGAGCTTCAGCGTAAGCTGTTCCCTGAACTTCCAAAATTAGATTCGTTCTTGCAAATGCTCCGATCGCGGGTGCAGTCAGATAAATCACCGCGATAAACAACAGGGTCCAGCAAGCCGATTTCCGAACAGCTTTGACTGACTTCACCGTAAAAAATCTGACAATCACATGCGGCAACCCAGCCGTCCCGCACATCAGCGCGGCGGTGATGCAGAACATGTCCAAGGTTCCTAATTTACCAACGGTATAATCAGGGAATCCAAGGTCCGTGTTGAGCTGGTTTAGTTTAGTCAACAACGGCACCGTTTCGCCGGTCGCCTCGGTAAAGTTTCCAATCAAACCAAACTGTGGAATCACGTTTCCGGTCAATGCCATCGAAATGAAAACTGCAGGAATCGTGTAAGCGAACACCATAACGCAGTACTGAGCTACCTGCGTATAAGTGATACCCTTCATTCCACCAAGCCCAGCGTAAAAGAATACAATTCCGGCACCGATGATCACTCCCGTCCATATTTCAATGTCAAACAGTCTTGAAAAGACAAGCCCGACTCCACGCATTTGCCCCATGATATAGGTCATGCAAATAAACACAGCGCAGATGACGCCGACCGCTCTCGCAAAATTCGAATAGAACCGATCCCCTAAAAAATCGGTTACCGTAAACTTATTAAATTTCCGGAGGTAGGGCACGATCAATGTCGTTAATAGAACGAATCCTCCGGTCCACCCCATCAGAAATCGAGAGGCATCGTAACCGCTGGCTGCAATAATTCCCGCCATCGAAATAAAAGTCGCTGCCGACATCCAATCTGCCGCCGTGGCCATGCCATTCGCAAAAGGGGAAACACCCCCACTGGCCACATAATATTCCTTAGTCGTAGCCGCCCGAGAGCGGACAGCAATTCCGATATAAAGGGCAAAAGAACCACCAATAAAAATGTAATTCCATAAATCCTGACTCATTCTTCACCCTCCTGATCAAAACCAGATTTGCGATCAAGAGAGTTCATCAAGATCATGTAGAGAAACAGCAAGAGCAAAAAACCAATGATTGCCCCTTGCTGTGCCATCCAAAAACCAAACGGCGCACCTCCCATCGGCGGCAACAAAGCATCCAACTTCTCTCGAAACAGTACACCGCAACCAAGAGAAACCACAAACCAGATGGCGAGGATAAACAACACAATCTGAAGGCTCTTCGTCCAGTAAACGGTTTGCCTGCCATTATCCGGAGGGGATCCGCTGGGCTGGGAATTCATAGCGATGACTTCATTTCAAAAGGTTAGAAAATTAGAATTACAAACAAATTCATGAACGATTAATTTGGAATAGCTTCACGTATAACCAGACCAGAGTCAAATCGCTAGGGCTGATCAAGCAAAACTTGCGATGGCAAATCAAGAATCTTCGACAACGCTTCTATCGCCTCCCGCGTCTCACCTACCAAATTGGGATCTCTCAGATCGTCTTGAGATAGGCTTTCCCGGTAATGGCGACACACCCACTCGGTCAACTTGCTGTAAAGCGACTCGGTCAGAAGCACTCCCGCGTGCATTGCGTCCTGCTGGCGAGCGTTCAGAACGACTCTCAAGCGGAGGCAAGCTGGGCCTCCTCCATTATTCATTGATTGTCGCAAATCAAGAAAAATAACTTCGTCGATTCGATTCTTCCCTGCCAAGATTTTTGCGACGCACTCCCTCGCCGCTTGATTCTCTTCACATTCAACGGGGCAAATCAAACTTATGCCGCCATCTTTTCGAGTGACCAGCTGGCTGTTAAATAAATAACTCGAAACGGCATCCTGCAAGGGCAACTCAGCTTCAGAAAATTCTATAATTCGAAGCGAATCCCCGGTAGTATTTTCAAATTGCCGGCTCAGTTGATCAAGTAATTCCGTCTGATTTAGAAACGCCTGGCGATGGCAAAGTAAAACATCTTCGTGGCCAACCGCAATCACATCATTGTGAAATACTCCTGCATCGATGACCCGTGGGTTTTGCTGACCGAAACAGACTCGATCAGGCAG
>JAALLA010000197.1:0-3223 GCA_011087765.1 Pirellulaceae bacterium | reverse complement strand
GTCGCAGCATTGGCAGTCCACATACTAGAAGCTGAATAGCAGATCGCCAGTAATTCCGGGCGATATCGATACGCTCGGTCGATTACCTCAGCATCAGTGCCCTTAAAACCGAGCGACCGGAGGAACTCGAGACGCGGGCGACGAAGTGGCGGCAACAGGCACTGCCGACCCGTTAAATCCGCCACGCGTTTCATTTTTGCGAGCCCCTGAAGTGCGGCTGACCTTGGATTAGCGACTTCTTGACAGTGTAATTTAGATGCGATGTTGCCAAACGAAAGTCCGGCATAATTATGCGTGGGGCCAATTAACCCGTCAAAAAAATACTCCTGATTACGCATCCGATTCACTTCCATTGGAAACCGCCGGTTTCTTCATTTCAGTTTGGTAGGTTACGGTCTCGGGAACGGTAATGCCCCCGGACACAATCGCCTGCAATGTCTCTTCGAGATCCCAATTTAATTCAACCACGTCCTCTTGCTCCACCATCAACATGTATCCTGAAGTTGGCACTGGCGTAGTTGGCACATAAACACACAAGATGGTACGCCCGGTGTTAACATCAACACTTTCTCCGGTAACAAACGCCGGCGCTTTCATTCCCGGGTGCGGGAACGCAACCAAAACAACGCGTTTGAATTTCTCCGAACTGTTTTGCGAGTTGGAGATCGCCTGAAAAACATTATTTACCGCCGAGTAAACGGAACTGACTCCGGGAACATTAAGCAGAATCCAATCAATCGAACGATGAATGCGGGAGCGAAAGAACATTCCTGCAACAAACAAAAAAGCAAGAATTAAAACAAATGCTGCCAGGGAGAACAGGGAGTCCAGAAGAAATGATGCCTCATCTCCGCTGGGCAACCAACGAGATTTCAAGTGGCTCGAAATCGGACCCAAAGCAAGCGAATAAAGCGTGTCGTAAAGCCATCTGATTATCGCAAACGTAATAAACAGTGGCATTAAAACAAATAATCCAGCGATAATTCGATTTCGTATTGTTCGAATGTCACCCAATTCGCAGACCCTCCGAAAATATCGAGACAAAGAAACTGCACTAATAATGAACAGCGTTGGTCAATCCAACTTATACCTATCGCCCACATTAGACCCAAACAAGTCTTTTGCGAGGATACCGATTTGCAGCTTTTTTTCATCATTACCGCCGGAATAACTCAGCTCCACTCAATACATTTTTTGGAAACAAGCAAAATCGAACCAGACCCATCCTCAAAACTAAAAATTGCATCGAGATGCGCCTCCAAGTGATCCTCCGCCGGAAACTCAGCCTATTTCCTACAGCTCAGCATTAAGCTCACGATAAAGTAGGCGGCTTTGCTTTGAATCTTCAAATTTTGGGTTTACAATGGGGAACACAACAACGCCAGCAACCCTTCACTGAACAAGTAACTATGGAAAATCCTGAAGTATCCGTCGGCATCGACCTCGGGACAACTTTTTCGGCAGTGGCTCACGTTGACAGTGAAGGCAGACCCCTGACGATCATTAACAGTGAGGGGGAACTCACTACCCCGAGTGCTGTGTTTTTTGACCACGATGCTGTGATTGTTGGCACTGAAGCGACGATTGCTGGCGAAAGCGATACCGATCGCCTTGCCAGAAACGCGAAACGAGACATGGGCGACGCTCGTTATCGAAAAAAAATCCGCGACTGTTTTCTTCCGCCCGAAGTGATCCAATCACTCATATTAAATCGCCTGAAAAGTGATGCAGAATTAAAGCTAGGCGAATTTAACAAAGCAGTGATCACGGTACCCGCCTACTTTAACGAACCGCGTCGCAAAGCCACACAGGATGCCGGCGAACTCGCCGGGATTGACGTTATTGACATCATCAACGAGCCAACCGCCGCTGCCTTGGCTTATGGCGTACAGCAAGGTTTTCTTAATGCTCAAGGGGCAGCGAAAGAAACCGAGCGAGTGCTGGTCTACGACCTGGGTGGAGGAACCTTCGATGTCACTTTAATGGAAATCAAAAACTCTCATTTCAACACGATCGGTACGGCCGGCGATGTCTACCTCGGCGGAATCGACTGGGACCATCGGATTTTTGACTTTGCAATGAAGGAATTCGAAACGAAGCATCAAATATCTTTTGAAAATAACAATTCGCTCAAAGAAAAACTGATGAACCAGTGCATCCGAGCCAAAGCCTCACTGTCGGCTCGGTCACAAACGCTCATACGAATTGAGCACGAAGGCGAACGCTATAAAATCGAAATAACCAGCGCGGAATTCGAAGACTTAACGAAAGACCTACTCGAACGCACCAAACTCACAACCGAACGATTGCTTCGCGATGCCAAAACAGATTGGTCTGCAGTGACCAAACTCCTACTTGTGGGTGGCTCTACTCGAATGCCGATGGTTGCCAAAATGCTTGAAAAAACTTCTGGCTTAAAAGTCGATCGCACACTTTCTCCCGATGAATGTGTTGCTCATGGTGCGGCAATTTACGCAGACATCCTCCTAAAATATGGCGAAGACGCCGGGGCCGGCATTTCAATTAAAAATGTTAATTCCCACGATCTCGGCGTTTTGGGAATTGATTCTAAAACCAAAACTAAAAGAAGAAAAATACTCATCCCGCGGAATCACAGCCTGCCCACCAGATCCTCCCGTAAATTTCAAACTGCCAAAGACGCCCAGACTCAAATCATCGTCCAAGTTGTCGAAGGAGGAACCGACACAGGACAAGGGGCTACGATGATTGGTAAATGCATCGTCCAGGATTTGCCTACTGACATTAAAAAAGGAACCGAGGTCGTCGTTTCTTTTAATTATCTTAGCTCGGGAAGAATCCATGTCGTCGCTGAAATACCAGAACTTAAAATCAGCGCGGACACAGCCATCAACCGCGCTGACGGCATGACGCGAGCAGATATCCTTTCGTGGAAAGAAAAACTCGCCTCCGGTGCCGACTTACTCGATTTAGAAAAACCGTCTATCGCAGAGCCCCCATCAAAGCCTCCACCGCTTGCTCTGCCTCCGATGAAAGCAACCGTGCAAGCCAGTAGTCAGAAACCACCAACGGCCGCGATCGCACCTGCAATCCACCTCTCCGATCCCAAAAAACAATCCATCCCGGAAATAAAAGTCACCCGACAAAAAACTAATCGAAAAATCGACATTCCCTCTGAAGAAGAAATGTTTGTGTTTGAAGAAAATCCATCAACCTCCACTCCTGGAGATTCAGCGTTAGATTT
>JAALLA010000196.1 GCA_011087765.1 Pirellulaceae bacterium | reverse complement strand
TCGTCACTCATGATGACAACAACATTGGGGCGTTCATTGTCTGCCAGTGCTGCGATAGGAATTGCAAAACCCGTCGATACACAAAACAACAAAATTCGTAGACTAAAAAATTTAAATATAGAGCGATTCATAGATCAGTGGCATCCTGTTGCGAAGATTCGGAAGGTTGTGGTTTCACTCTGAAGCGATTTTCGATTAGTGATTACAGTTCGTGTTGAATCATCCTAAACGATGGTCGGCTCATTCCAAAATTATTTGCGCGAGAGAAGTTAGATGGTTTGCGCGAGAGGCTTGCGCGAGAGGCTTGCGCGAGAGGCTTGCGCGAGAGGTTTGCAGAGGTTGCCGGTCAATCGGTAGGCCCCGTGGACATTAAGATAGATTCAAGCCCGTGGAAATGATAAGTGTTGGAATAAACGGGTTTTGTTTCGAGTTGGACTCGGGGCAATCGTTGTAGAAAAACTGGGATTGAGATTTGAATTTCCAATCTCGCCAGCGGTGCCCCCAGGCAATAGTGGATGCCCCCGCCCAGGCTCAAGTGAGGATTGGGGTGCCGGTCTAATTGAAGTTCATGTGGATTTCGAAAAACAGCGGGGTCGCGATTGGCGGCACCGAGAATTAGAGCTATCTCTTGTCCTGTTTCAAAATGGTGTCCACCAAGCTCCAGGGGTTCGAGAACCCACCGGTTGAATTGGTGTAATGGTGTGTCAAATCTTAACAACTCCTCTACGGCCGATTTGCTAAACGAAGTATCGCCTGTGCCATGATTTCGCCATAGTGCTAATTGCTGTGGGTGGTTTAAGAGTGCGACCATTCCATTACCAAGAACATTGACGGTTGCCTCATGACCTGCATTGAGCAATAAGATGCAGTTCGCGATCAGCTCATCTTCGCTGAGACGATCGCCGGCTGATTCGACTTCGATTAATTTACTAATCAGATCCTCCCGCGGGTGCCTGCGCCTTTCTTGTACCAATGACTTAAGGTAGTTGACGAACTCGCGTGAGGATTCAACAGCAGCAGTTTCCATTTCCGGTGTTCTTTGCATCTCGTACATTTTGATCATGTTGTGAGACCACCGCAGTAGTTCCGGCGCCATCGATTTGGGAACGCCCAGCATTTCAGCGATGACAATTACTGGAATGGGGGTTGCGTATCGTTCTTTGAAATCAAAACTGCTGGCCCCGCAATTATCTTCGATTTCGTCAATCAGCTGATGGCATAGTTCCTCGATCCGCCCTCGTAGACGCTCAATTTCCCGCGCCATGAATCCCTTTTGGACGAGGCCTCGCAAGCGGGTATGAGAGGGTGGCTCGAGCCCTAGCATGGAATGTCGATCGACATCAAAAAAGGGTTGGAGGTTGGAAGGGATGGCGGGAAGCCCTAACTCCTCTCGCGATTTCAGGTGGTCGATTTGACGTCCGAAACGCCGATCCCGCAAAAGAGATGAAACGTCTCGGTGATTAACAAATGTCCAAAGTCGATGTTCTTGCCAGTAGAACATCGGACAATGTTGCTGAAGTTTTTCGTAATAAGGATAGGGATTGTTATAAAAGTCATTGTCGCGAATATTTAGACTGACAGTTTGCTTTTGAGAGTTGATCTGCATGAGCACATGATTTGAGGCCGCGGTCATATAAGATTAGCTCACGATCATACCCGCTTTTTCCGGTCAATGTTGGTTTGCACGGTTGATGTCCGATGTCTCACTGAGCTCAATTGAACCAGATTGCAAAACTAAATAGATCACCTCCAAAAGCCTCTTGGAACTGACTCCATTTTTCAATACTGGTAACATCTCCCCGTTCGACATGCGGAAGAGCGCCTGTACCGTGAATGAAGAGTATTAAATCGAAATCTTTTGGTTCTGTCAGAAATCGTTTGACATTAAAGCCGCGGTCTTTGGCTTCTCCACGCCAAAACGGGAGTAGTTTTCGGCCGTCCAATATGGCCTCGGTTTCGTCTAGGATATCTTGCCACGCAGCCAGTGTTTGACCGGTAGGGCGAAAGGGAGATACCAAGGTCGTTTGCCGGGAGTTGGGAATCCACTCGCGGTCATTGTCGGTTTCTTCGGCAAGAGCACTCCACATTTCGCGACTCAATTCAACCGTTTTTTTCAAGTGTTGATGGATTCGTATTACTCGTTCTGGCTCTTTTAGTTTGAAATTTAAATTGTGGAATGAAGCCAAAATATCAAGCAATGTGTTTTGATCAAATAGGGAAATATTTTGTTCCCGTTTTAATTCTTCGAATTCTTCTTTCATAAAATCGTGCTTGAATTTGACATTGGGGAAGATCCGATATGCCGAAACATCCCAAAGCGCTTCAGCATCGTAAGCTAAAGCAAATTCAAGCATGCTGCGGAGCACGTGAGTGTATCCTCGCAGCCAGATGACGTCGGCATAATCAAAGGCAATGACGGTTGTCGGTCTACACCTTGGAGGGATTTGTTTTAGGTCAAAAAGCTCATTTAGAAAGGCATTTAAATCTTCTGCTTTGTTTTTTTTCCCGTCTCCATTGATATCAAAATGGATCTCAAATAAGTGAAGTGGAAGCTTTACGTCTTTCGACTCTATCCTTGCAAGGGTTTGATCTGCCTGTTCGAGATCCTTTATCATATTCTTAAAAACCTGGCGAACCGATTCGTATTCAATTTGTTCGGGGTTTGGATTGTTGGGAACCGGCAGTCGAAAAAATGGCAAAATTGCATTTCTTGTATTGCTGTTAATGCCGTATCGATACCAGCTCTTGGACAGATGATCTAAGGCTTGCATAAATTGAAGTGTGCCGAGTCCAAGTCGCGTCTGGTCGTCTTTCGGGTGTTTCTCAAGATGTGCCTTGAGATCTTGTTCTCCCTGGGAAAATTTTCCCGTGAGCAGATACTTTTCCACCAATGGTTTCTGCTGACCCCATGCAAGACTGTTGGCAATTAGAAGCAGACTGCACGTCATCAAAATAATTTTGCTAAACATGAGTTGTTTGTCCCATTTTGAGTTGTTGGGTTGGCCAGCGAGTTCCGTTGTTTCTACTCACGCGGATTGGATTCGGTTTCAATAAATCAGTTCTGGAGTTTGAAATTCTGAAAAACCTACCCTTCGGAATCTGCGACTGGTGGATAGCAAAGGTCGTCCCAGTTTTCTGACCAGGCATGGTCGGTGATGATCTTTATGATGGCAAAAATCATGCCTTTTAGCACAATGCCGCATTGCTTGACTATTTCCCGGTTGAGTTTGCTTCCAAACGTTGCAGCTCCGTGAATCAACTGGCATCGCACCAAATAAATTCGACTAAAAACTTCGTGTAAGATTTGGCAGTAATTTTCATCGCCGTACATGCGTTGAATTGAAATTTCATCGCGGCGTTGATTGAATCTTCTTTCTGTACCGAGTGCTTTCCAAAAGAACTTATTAACAAATGGATCCGAACAAATTTGGCTAATCAATGTTTGTTGCTCGATCAGGTAGGCTTTGATTAAAGCATCTTTGTCACATTCTTCCATGACAGTCAAGAATCCGGTAAGCGCGCGGCCATCCCTTTCGGGTTCGTGATCGCATGAATTCCAGCGGCCAAAAAGTGAATTGAGTCCGATCCAGCGGAAGATCAATTTTTCGTCAAGTTGATCTTCCGGGTCTTCGCATTCCGCAGCGGCGAGCCAGCTGAACG
This sequence comes from Pirellulaceae bacterium, assembly GCA_011087765.1. Lineage (GTDB taxonomy): Bacteria > Planctomycetota > Planctomycetia > Pirellulales > Pirellulaceae > Mariniblastus. Next base: position 4,433 of record JAALLA010000196.1, on the reverse strand, counting down.
TGCGGTGCATTCGCACGGCCAGCGGGTGTTGTGGACAGGCGCGTTGCAATCGCTGTTTGGTCGAATCCCAGTAAATTTTTAAGTCGTCAACATTGACCGGTGGTGGAGAGTCATGCATGAGCGTGAACGTTTGATTCAAATTTGCTGAGTCGGATTTCTTAAATTGGATCGGCGTTTCCTATTTGATTTTGCGGAGCATAGAAATGCAAATCTTGCCCGGCCCCGATGGGGAGGTTGCGAGAAGTTAAATTGATTTGTTTTATGGTTTCATTTCTTAAGTTTTTGATTTCAATTGGCCTCAATAAAAGGCAGAATATGGATAAATAAGAACTGTCTTAATAGTAAAAAATGGACCAAAACATGTCTTTAATAAATAGGCGAAGTTTTTTGACAAAAGCATCAGCCGGGGCAACTGCGATCGCAGCGTCCGTGTCAGGGACGGCAGCAGGGGGAATGGTTGCGAGCCTCACGAGTTCAACAGAAGGCGCAATTGAGTCTGCTCCATTTGTTCCCAACCGGATTGCTGTTTCGACGTATTCGTTTTTTACATTTCGAGATGGTTCTAAATTGACGATGCCTGAATGCATCGACACAGCCGCAAAAATGGGTTTCGACGGCGTCGAATTATTGCTAGTGCAGATGGAGGATACATCGGACTCAATGCTGCAAAAATTGAAGCGACGCGCATTTGTAAATGGCCTTGATCTTTGCGGCATGTCGACTCATCAGGGTTTTTTGCGACCTGACAGCGACTATCGGAATGAGAACATTAAAAAAACAATCGCTCAAATTGAGATGGCGTATAAACTGGGTATTCCCACCATCCGCGTGAACACGGGCCGCTGGGGGACGTCAAAAAGTTTTGAGGAGCTGATGAATAACAAAGGAGTTGAGCCTCGCCTCCCCGGTTGCACGGATGAACAGGGGTTCAAATGGGTAATCGATGCGTTGACCGAATGTTTGCCGGTCGCTGAGAAATGCGGCGTTGTCCTCGGTTTGGAAAATCACTGGGGACTCGGCAGCACTGCTGAGGGGGTTTTGAAAATTGTCAACGCGATTAATTCACCCTGGCTTCGAGTAACGATGGATACGGGAAACTTTTTTGAGCGACGTTACGAGCAACTTGAAATGCTTGCTCCAGAAGCCGTGTTTATTCAGGCAAAAACTTATTTTGGCGGCGGCGTTTATTATACGCTCGACATGGATTACGAAAAAATCGCCAAGATATGTCAGGGGGCGAATTACAAAGGGTACGTTTCGCTGGAATTTGAAGGCAAGGAAGATCCGTGGACTGCCGTTCCTAAGAGTTTAGCTGCCTTACGTTCCGCATTCGGTAAAAAACAAAGTTGAGGAAGGGGATTTATTTCCCGCGGACTTCAACTTCATCGAAAGCGTTCATGTCGTCAAAAGACCCAAGTCCGATGCGACCTTTGCCAAACGTAGTGTCTGTGACCGACATGTGCGGTTTCTCCATGTCGTCAAAATAAATTTCGATAGTCCCTTTCCGGGAGTCGCGTACGAGTTTGACGTGATGCCATGAGTCGTCCCACGGGGTCTTTTTTTCATTTTTAGTTAATGCCAATCGGGGTGCATCTTTCACGATCATGATTTGACCACTGTGCGGGTCGGGTTTGGCACCGAGGTGTACGTAATAATAGTTCGTAGGGTTTTGGTATCCGAAAAAGACACAGCAATCGCGATGGTTTCCGGTGTCTTTGGTTGATTTGACTTTAAATTTTATCACGAAATCAGCTGCCTCAATATCTTTAATGAGGGCGATGTGACGCGGGCTGCGGACTTTTGGTTGGTACTCGCTGTTCCTCTGGATAATGCTAAGGCTTTGACCTTTGCCGTGATCCTCAAGCTTCCATGATTGGTTGTCGATAACTTCCCATTTTGATGAGCCGTCTTCGAAGTTGTCTTTGAAAAGAACCGGCATTTCCTGCGTGTGACTAGCGCCAGGCTGTTGAGTGCTCGGTAATTTATTCGAAGTTTCGATGCTCTGTCCAGCAACCCAATTTGCACTTGGGAAAAATGCGATCAGAAAAATAAAAGTTGGAACAAGTTTGAACATCTTCATTTGCTTTCGGTAGATTAGGAGGCTCGCTGGGGAAATTTGCCGTCGATGTAATTAATAATATCTTTGCTAGGATCTTGATCTGAGATTTAGATTCAAAATAGTTTAACCGATGCAGGGCGATGCTGTAAAAAAAATACTTCGCTAGATTAATTTCTGAACAATAATAGTGGTTCTGGAAAATCGTATTGATGGTGGACGTTGGATGTGTTGGCTTTAATCGATAAGCTGACCAATGAAAGCGGTGCTCGGTGCCTAAGAAAGCGATGGTTGAATTTTAATATGATCTCTGTTGAACAGGCAGCTGAAGATTTGATTTGGGCAATAAATAGCCCCTCATTGATATCCCATGTGTTTTTACAATCAGAGCAAAAGGGGGAGTTGTACGATGAAGTGCAGCTTGTTGATGCTGGTGATATCTCTCGGGAGCATTTTTGGGAGTTTATTAAGCCCGTTAAAGACAGACGCGTGGGTCGTTATTTCGAACGACTGATGCTGTACTGGCTGGTGCACGTGCGCCATGTGGATTTGGTTGCCCATGGATTACAGGTGCGTGATGGCGGCCAAACACTTGGTGAAATTGACTTTCTGTTTGTCGACGAACAGCGGTTGTTGAACCACTGGGAAGTCGCGATCAAGTTTTACCTTTACGATCCGGATCATATTAAAAACGGTAGCCATCATTTGGGGCCAAACGCGTCAGATAATTTTGAGGCGAAAACGAAGCGAATGTTCGAGCATCAGCTCTTGCAGAGTCAGCGAGATTTTCCGGAGGTTGCTGTCCGGCGGGGGTTTGTAAAGGGCCGGATTTTTTATCCGCTCGAGATGACAGGCAGGCCGACAGCTCCGGCGAAGCTTGCTGAGGATCATTTAACTGGATGGTGGATTCGGGAATCTGAATTAGCCCGTTTGCAGCGGCCCAATTGTATGTATCGAGTCAGGGAGAAACCGCACTGGCTCGATGGTGGCCCCGCCAGCTTGGGGAAACTGGAAACGCCAATAGAATTCGTACGGCAGTTGAGGGAGCATTTTGACACTCAGGGTTACCCAGTGTTTGTGAGCCAATTCCAATTAACTGATAATGAACTGCGAGAATCCTCTTGTGGCTTTGTCGTGCCTGACAGCTGGCCCAATCATTAGTTAATTTCTTATCGGTGGAAATGTTAGTGGCGATTTGGAGGTATTGGAAACGGCTTCTTCGTTGCCTGCGTTCAGTCATTGTCCAGCGGGAGCGGGCATTTCTTTTTGAAAATGCAGCCGGATTTTCTCAGGGCGGTTTGTGGTGATGGATTCAGTCCCCCACTCCCAGAGCTTCTCGGCGGTTTGTGGTTGATCTACGGTCCAGACATGGTGCTGGTAGCCTGCCTGCTGAATGCCCCGAATAAGATTGGGGCAAAGCTGAGCGTGATTCGTGCTGACTCCGTCCGTACCCGTTTGCGACAGAGTTTTCAGAATTTTATCAAGGGAAGGAGAGGTATCGCCGAACTTGTCTTTTTTGATGGAGGTCAACCAGTAGGTTTTTAAAAGTGGGTCTCTCAATTCGACTTGCCGGATCACTTCGGCATTAAAGGAAATGATGACCATTTGCTCCCTGCTTAAATTGGCCTGTTCGATATCCTGAAAAAGTCTCGGGACAATGGAGGCATCGCATTTCACTTCGATGTATATTTTTTTATCGGATGGAACAGTTGCCATCGCTTCGGCGAGCGTAGGGATTGTGATTCCCGAGAATTTTTTATCGAGCCATGATCCAACGTCCAGATTGCGAAGTTCAGCGAGTTTAGAAGTTTTAATAACGAGAGTTTTATCAGCTACTTTTTTGGTGTCTTTGTCGTGAATGCAGACAATATGCCCATCGGCAGTCAGGTGGCAGTCGAGCTCGATCGCGTCGGCTCCTCTTTCCCAGGCCAACTCAAATGCAGGGATGGTGTTTTCGGGTGCGGCAGCCGAAGCACCTCGATGGGCGACGATCGGGGGAGTTTGAGAACGGTTTGACGAAGAACGTGTACTCGGAGACGTTTTGGTCACAGGCATGCAAAATGGTCCCACTGGCAGACCATCTTCGTTGAACAGTTTCACTTTGTTTTTTGCGTACCCTTCCCAGAGGTAGCGGACGGTGGATGGAATCGGTTTTTGGCAAAGAAGAGTCACGCTGTTAGGTTCAGTCAGTTCAGCTTCAACTGTTACATAATTTCCTTCGGCATCACCAATTTCGAAACCAGGGAGATCTCCTTCGACTGGTAAAAAACCGCTTCCGCAATTGTCAAAATTAATGACGAGCTTGTTTTCTAAATGTTCGATGTTGCGGGCTGTTGGGAAACCAAGTTGCTCGGGGTTTTCTTTTGCTTTGTAAACA
>JAALLA010000020.1:2174-37884 GCA_011087765.1 Pirellulaceae bacterium | reverse complement strand
CGAAATCTGTGGTTGTCCCTGCGGTTTCTCCTGCCGTTGGATATTTAATTCTGGAGTACCGTTGGAATTGCTCTGATTAAAATTAATGTTCTCATGAATTAGGAGCGTACCCATCGTTCGCTGGAGTTGGACTTCGGAAGATTTCAGCTCCAGTTCCGCTTCCGCGTAAACGAGCTCGGCATTGGTTAGTCGTTCTTGCGAATCCAATAACTGATCGAGTGCTGTCGTTGGCGTTTGTCCATCCGCGAAATCGCCCTCGATAAGTGCGAATGAATCCCATCGTCTGAAGCTCTGCTCGAGATCCGCTCTGGCGGCGACAATTGCTTGTAAAGCAGCGTCGAGGGTTTCTTTTGCTGAAGTGACGCGACGAAGGGAAATTTGGGATTCAGCGACAACGTTGAGGATTTTCTCATCGACAACCGCCTTAATCTTAGCAAGCTCCAGCTTACTTTGCGTCACGCGACTTTTTGCGGCTCGGTTTCGATAGGGCATCTTAAATTCGAGACCGACGGAATAGCCTGGCGTCACTTGTCCGAATTGATCCACAATGGCTTGCCCGATTGCGGAGTCTCCCTTGAGTGCACTAACGTAGGTTCCGAGTAAAAGAGACAATTCTGGTAGTAGTTCATTTTCGCTGATGTTGAGATCAATGCATTTGACTTTTGCCCGCGCCATTGCTTCACGAATTTCAGGGCGATTCTCTAAGGCTTTAAACACAACCTGTTCGAGTTCGATGTCGATTCCCGTAGTGTTGGGGGTTTCTGTGGGAAGCATTTCTGTGGTTTGTTCTGCTTGCCAGTTTCGATCCGCGGTGAGGCGTCTCAGTTCTGTTTGAGAATCACGGATGTCACGTCGTGCATTGGCTAGGTCGGTCTGTCGTGATTTAACGGCAGACCGCGCTCTCGTTATTTGGCTCGGCAGGGAATCAAGCTCTTTACGGCCTTCAAGTATTTCTAAAACGTATTCTCCTCGGGCGACATTGCGCTGTTTCTGGAGGTAGACGCTGCGGTCAAAGTAAAGTTCCCAGTAAGCGGAAATGGTTTTCTGTATCTCATCTTGCAGTTCCGCGGTAAAAGTATCCCACGCAGCGCCGCTGGTTGCTTGCGCAATCAGGATTTGGCTTTCGTTGTAATATTTGCCTCTCCCTTTCATGAGTGGTTGGTTTACATTGAGGGCAAGTGTTGCAGTGCCTTGGTCTTGAGGTGTGAAAAAGCTGGAGTTGCTATTTTGAAAGCCCAAGCGTTCACTAAGTTCATAGGACGCTCCGGTTTTCAACTTTCTTCGAATACCGAAATCACCGGTCCAGGTGTGATCTTTGAGGAAGCTTGAATTGTCAATTGTTGTTGATAGCGTATCTCCAACCGGATCCACTCGATCTTCAAACTGGCTCCTCACGAAGGTGAGCGGGTCAAAATCTGCTTCTGCTTCCACGATTTGCTGTTCGAGAATCAAAGGCCGTTGGCTGATAGCGCGGATTCTAGGAGAGTTCTGGAGGGTGGCGTAAACCAAACTGTTTGTGTCAACGGGTTGTTCGGTTGCGTTGTCAACGAGTGGCGAAACCACTTTGGACTTCCACCAGGTATTTCCCTCGACAAGTGAATCCGGATTGCTTTGCTGTATTGGTGTGTCTTTGGTTCCCAGAAAGTCGTTCAACTCGATCGATTCCTGTTCCTGCGTTTGGGTAACCGCGTTGGATTTTCCAGCAATGAAATTTCTTCGTTTAGGTGCGGAAGGTGCAAAGGAAGTGTCTGGCAGGTTTTTAAAAATTGGTGCGAGTCTGGGGAGGTGGCCGGCTGAATGCTTTTTTGCAGAAATGGTATTGATTGAGGGTTGCGATTTTAGCATCCCAGTGTTGTCGAACTTACTAGATGATTTTGATTGAAGAGTTGGTTGAGAAGTGCTATCGATGGAACTAATCTGGTTACGGTTTTGCCCAGGGATTTTTTGACTAACGTTTAAAACCGATATCGAATTTGGTTGCTGTTTCAGCGGGGTTGGTTGTTTGTTGTCTGGATTTTGTGGTGCAGCCAGTTGGGGTAACGATTTTAGCTGGATTTGTTTTGAGTCGAGATTTAAAAACGCCTTGGTTCTACTCCCCGCTCGCAGCTGGTTGCGTACTTTAGGAATTGTCTCTTGAGCTGACACTGAAGAGCAAAGGCAAAGTGAATTTGCTAGAAATACGGTCGAAACAAGCGCAAACGCAGGACGCATTTTTGGTTTGGTTATCCATTTCCGAATAAACGTCACAACAGGCTCCAACGTTTTATTGCATACGACAGTTACTATTATGTTTCGTTGAAATGCGTCGGTATTAACCAATCTTCTTACGGAAGTGCAGCTAGAAATTCGGGCTATCAGTGTCTTAAAACGGATAATCGGTAAAGCTTCACAAGCCAGGGTCCGCTTTTGTGAATCTATGACACTCAATCGTTTCGCAGTGGCAATAATGAACATTTGATGGTTTCCGACTAGTCATGCTATTACCGCCGCTCTGCTCAGTTTTTGGAATTGTTTCGCCAATTGTCAGCTCTTTCCGAAACGGAAGATGTATCCTTGTCTGCCGGATTCATACAGCTTTACAACGGACTAGTTTGAGCAAGTTGGGTTTGGTAGCTGTCATTCGATGACCGCTAAGGCTCACAGTGATTTTCATTTAACGGTTGACGCCATGCCATCCATGCCAATACGGCCTGCGGGAGCATCCTCTCCTTTAGTTTCAAACGTTGAACTCGTCGTGCTCGAGGACCGAATTCTGTACGATGCTTCGCCACTGGTTGCATGCGCGCAGGAAATTTTAGAGTCGGTGACTTCAGACGAGGATGATAATGCGATCGCTCTTGACGTCACTCCCATAGCTGGGTTTGAAAGTGATTTTATTTCTACAGTGATTGAGTCATTTGACGAGTTTTCAAACGACCCAATCGATACGGTTACGAAGCCATCGAATGCTAGACAGCTGGTCGTTATCGATGGTCATGTTGGAGATGTTGATTCTCTCGTCGATGATATCCAAACGCAGACTTCGGGCAACATCGATTTCGATATTGCGATCTTAGCCAAAGATGCGGATGGAATTGAACAGATCACGGAATTTCTCGATGGGCGAGAACACTACGACGCAATCCACGTTATATCTCATGGTAGCGATGGCCAGCTTCAATTGGGGAACAGTTCGGTCAACGCCAAAAATTTAAGTGAATATGAAAGTCATCTCTCCAGTTGGACTACTGGGCTGGCATTCGGAGGAGATGTTTTACTTTATGGATGTGACTTAGCTGAAAGTATCGAGGGTAAAGCTTTTGTTGACCGACTTGGGGAAATCACCAATCGAGATATTGGGGCCAGTAACGACCTTACAGGATTTCGAGAATTGGGGGGAGATTGGACGCTTGAATATAGAACGGGACAAATTGACAGCCAGATAGTTTTTACCGCACAGACTCAAAAAGCGTGGGCGCACACGCTGGAGAGCCTCCAAATCACCAGCAATAAAGACACGTACATTGCCCAGGCGTCTCCTGATAGCCCGCTTGGTTCGGCAACAACCCTGCAAGTATCCAAAACCGGAGGAGGTGACGGAAATGTTCGATCTTTGATTGAATTTGATTTGGGAACTATCCCGAACAACGTAACCATTAATTCGGCGTCTTTGTTGTTGCAGAGTGTCGAGTCCTTGGATAACTTCGGGATTGAGTTGTTTTCCGTGGTCAATCCCTGGGAGTTAGATGCTGGCGGTACAGGGGCGACGTGGAATCAACGAACCAACGGAGTAGTTTGGGATTCGGCCGGTGCGGATTACGATGCCGAGGCGATTGCATATTCAGATCCGGGTTTGTTCTATAGCTGGGACGTGACACAACTGTTGGATGATTGGCTAACCGGAGCGAGAGCAAATCAGGGGATTTTGCTTGGTAGTTCGTTGCCTGGGAACGGCACAGTTACCTTTCACAGCTCCGAGAGTGGAACTGCTCCGACTCTGGAGATCGACTATACGCCCAATAACAACGCCCCGGTTTTGGACGATGCCGGTGATATGTTTTTACCTGAGGTTTTTGAGGATGCGCTTGATCCCGCAGGATCGTCTGTTGCAGAAATAATTGCCTCAGCGGGTGGTGACAGAATTACGGACATCGATGCGGGTGCCGTCGAGGGCATCGCAGTCGTTGCCACAGATCGGACGAACGGTAGGTGGCAGTTTGAAGTTGGGAATGGTTGGGTCAATTTCGAGGATGTGTCTGCTGCAAGCGCTGTGGTTTTAGATGCGAACGCTTTGGTTCGATTTGTTCCCTCGCCCGATTATTTCGGTCCGTCTGGAGGTTTAGTATTTCATGCGTGGGATCAAACGGACGGAAAGCTCAGCGGGACGTTTGGCGTCAGTGTTGCTGAAACCGGTGGCTTGAGTCCGTTTAGTGTTGCGAGTGAATCCGTCTCCCAAACCATTTTGCCGGTCAATGATGTGCCGGTCATTTCTGGCATAGAAACCGCACCGGTGGAGTTTGTTGAGGGGTTTCAGAGGGTGTCGGTCAGTTCAACGATTACACTCACTGATGTTGATAACGAGCATCTGCATTCCGCAACGGTAGCGATTGTAAACAATTATTCGCCGAATGCTGACGTGCTAATGTTTACAGGGTTTGGCGAGATTTCCGGATTATGGGATAGCGTCGCTGGAATCTTGACTTTGAGCGGTACCGACACCGTTGAAAACTATCAGACAGCTTTGCGGGAAATCGATTATCGAAATATCAGTGAAAGTCCGAATGAGGATGCTCGGACGGTGGAATTTACTGTTTTTGATAGCGAATCGATTTCAAATACGCAGGCGCGAAGCGTCGCGGTGATGGCTGCGAATGATGCGCCCGCAATGAATTATTTTTCTGGTGATTCACTTGTTTCGCTTAACGATGGCGAAGCTCGTGTATTAGATGCAAGTGTAGCTGTCTCGATTTATGATCCAGATCTGATTACCAATTTCAATGGCGGTAGCTTACTAATCGAAGGGCTCAGTTTTGCCGCCGAAGACGAAATCGGAATCCTTGAGATTTCCGATGTAAGTTTATCCAACGGTTTAGAAGTCGGTTCCCTGATTAGTGTCCAGGGAGTTTCCGTGGGTGCGCTGACCAACGTTAATTCATCTTCAATTGCTATTCAGTTTAGTTCAGGGGCAACGACTGAAAATGTGGCCTTGTTGATCCACAACATTTCGTTTGCAACAACAAGCTCTGAGTTTGGGGTGCGAGTTGTTGAGTTTGAGTTGAGTGACAGCGATGGAGTTGCTAACGGTGGTGTCGATACCAGCTATGGCGCGATAAATGTTTTTGTAACCGATCAAAATGAGGGGTACGTTTCTACCCCCGAAGACACGCCTTATGTGTTTTCGTCCAGTGATTTTGATTTTACCGGTTTCTTAGGAAATATGATTGACACAATCACAATCACATCGTTGCCTTTAGATGGTGATTTAGTGCTTAATGGAACACCACTGGAAAACGGCGATGTTGTTTCTAAGAACCAGATTGATGCTGGACTGCTTCAGTTTCTTCCCGAGCCGGATGCCAGTAATGGATTGTATGGCTCATTTGAGTTCTATGTTAACAACGGCAGCTTGTCGGTTAATGTTCTGGCCGGTGAACCGGGCTACCGAAGTCTTGGAAGTAACTTCTTTTCAAAAGCCGAAGCAATTTTAACGGAATCCGCGAATTTTGGTCCGGGCGGCGTTGTTTCTTCTTCGATCGTTATTGGTGGTCCGAGTTATACGATCGATGCAGAATATCTATCACAAGGGGAGATATATTTCGGTGGCGCAATTGACGATGGACGGCTGACCACTGAAGAGCTCAATGCGATTGATCAGTGGGTACTCAATGGCGGTGTGCTGATTTCGACCGGTGAGCAAGCGTCTACGGATGCCCTCAATGAATATTATGGACTAACGACCTTAGATGCGGGAACGACGTGGGTAATTAGTGATGATGATAACCCGATTATGAATGGAGCGTTCGGTTCAGTTGGTCAGGTGTTAGACACGTTTTTGGCCTATGCAGTCACCGCCTCGTTTGATGCCGCCAGTTTGCAGGAGGGTGATCAAGTTCTGGCTGTCGATCAAGATTCGGGTAATCCGACGATGGTCTTGAGATCACATGGTGAAGGAAAGATTTTGTTTACCGGTGATACCGGGGTTTTTTATTCAGACCTTACCGGGGGAGGGGCAGTCGCAACCCCGAATGATATTTTGACGGCGAATGTTTTCTCGTGGGCGATTGATGAAGCCAATGTCGAGACGGTGGTAAAGAATATGCAGCTTGGTGTCGTTCCGGTAAACGATGCTCCCGTGATTGACTCTGGCGGCAGTGAACCTCTGGTTTACCATGAAAATGACGGAATGGTTGCCGTGTGGGATTCGATCGTAATTTCCGATGTTGATGACCAACTGATAGAGTCGGCGACGATCTCCATTTCCACTAATTATCAATCTGGAGAGGATCGGCTTGATTATTTCGACGGCGGGCAATCAACGATTTTTGGAATTTGGGACTCGAGTTCCGGGACGCTACAGCTACAAGGAACGGACACCATTGAGAATTACGAGTTGGCACTTCGAAGCGTGACTTATCAAAATACTAGTGAGTCGCCCAACCCGGCGAGTAGGTTGATCAGCTTTCAAGTCAGTGATGGTGAACTTGATTCGGGAATAGTCAATCAGGAAATCCAAGTGGTTCCCGTCAATGACAGTCCGACCGACCTGATTCTAAGTAATTCTTCGATTGACGAAAACACCGACACCGACCCAATCAACACAGGTGGGCCATACATTGTCGGTCAGTTATCAAGCAATGATCCCGATCTCGATGATGCCCTGGTCTACACTGTCATCGGGGGATGGGATCAAGACCTGTTTCGAATTGGCGGTGTTCTGGGAGACCAATTATTATTAGAAGATGGAATTCTCGACTTTGAACGACAGTCGAGCTATGACCTCGTGTTAAGAGTCACCGATCAAGCGGGCGCGTTTTTTGACAATTCCATTTCCATTTCTGTGCGAGACTTAAATGATTCTCCGACGGGAATTAATCTCAATGCTGTGTCGATTGCAGAAAACACAGACACCTCTGGCGGGGCAAGTTTAGGAGTGTTGGTTAGCGTTGATGAGGATCTTGGTGATCAATTTGTCTATTCAGTTGTCACCGGAGGCGATGCTGAGTATTTCTCAATTGGCGGGGCTAATAACGACGAATTGCTGATTCAAGGTGCCGTGCTGGATTTTGAAACCAAGGCCCAGTACCAAGTGGTTGTCCGCAGTACCGACCTGCAAGGATTGTTTGTCGACGAAATGATTTTGGTTTCATTGCTCGATCTAAACGAAACTCCCGAATTTACTAATCAGAATTTCTCAATTGACGAAAATTCAATTAACGGAACTACGGTTGGAGTGCTTTCTGCAATTGATGTCGACGCCGATGATGTGTTGAATTATCAGGTAATCGGTGGAACTGGAGTTGGAATACTGGACGTAAACGAGGTGACTGGCGAGGTGAGGGTTGTGGATGATTCGCTCCTCAATTACGAATTGGCACCCTCGTTAGATTTGTTAGTAGAGGTGGTTGATAGTCAGGGACTATCCGATTCTACGAACGTATTGGTCGAGCTCAACAACTTAAATGACGAACAAAATTTGATTGTAAATTCAGCATTGCCTGTCTCGGAGGGTGGTGCAGCGGTAATTGACGCATCGTTTCTGCGGGCCGTCGATGAAGAACAGTCGGATGATCTCCTGGTCTATTCCATAGTCAATGCTCCCGTAAAGGGAACTCTGGAAGTGGGAGGTATCCCAGCCAGTGTTTTCACTCAGGATGACCTCAATCAAGCGCGAGTCAGTTATGTGCACGACGGATCGGAGTCGCTTTCAGACAGTTTTGAATTTCTCGTTGACGATGGAGCAGGAGTGGCAACGGGTGGAGTTTTTGTAATTTCGATTAGCCCGGTGAATGACGCTCCTGTTGCACAGGGTGATTTTTTCTCGCTTGATGAAGGCACCAGTTTTTCAGCGAATGATGAAAAACTGCTCGGGAATGACTCAGATTCGGACAGTTCCGACATCAGCGTTCGATTGGTGGATTCTCCTGTGAACGGCACTGTGGAGCTGAATTCGGATGGGAGCTTTGTCTACCTACACGATGGGTCGGAGACCTTGAGTGACAAGTTTACGTATCAATTGGATGATGGCAGCTTAACGAGTTCCATTGCTGAAGTTGAAATTCAAGTTAACCCGGTGAATGATGCACCTGTGGGCGGCTTAGATGAATATTCCATAACGACCGGGCGGGTATTGAGTTCATTCCAGAGTGTGCTCGCCAACGACCGTGATGTAGAGGGCAATTCGATTGTGGCACTTTTGGTAGATCCCCCTGCCAACGGTACGGTTTTGTTGAATCCAAATGGTTCGTTTGTCTATGTGCCGAATGCTGGTTTCTTTGGGGTTGATACTTTTACTTACGTTCCGAGCGACGGAGTCGCGGATGGTGAGGCTACGACGGTTAGTGTCCTAGTGAAAGCTGCTACAGGTCTGGGGAATGTGAATCCGTTGACAAATGTCGAAAGGCAGGTTGACGAAACCGATGAAAACAACGACGAGTATCTCGGGATCACCAATGCAATTGCGGCAAGAAGAGAGAGGCGGTTTTTGCAGCAAGAAGAAGATGCGTCCAATCGCGAGGCTTTTGTTAAATTCGTTCCCGAGCCAATTGAAGAGTACGTCAGCCTTGTTTCGGATCGGAATCGCGCGGCCGATGTTTTGCGAATGCTGCTTCAAAATCCTGCTTCCGAGATGGTCGTGGAAGAATCTGAAATTCGCAATCTTGAATTAAATAGTATCATGGGCATTTCGATGAATACCGAATACCTCATTGATCAATTGAAGGAGGCAGACCGCTATGAGACGAGCCTCGAGGACATAAAAATGACCGTCGGTGCGCTCACAACTCTCGGTACGCTCGGTTATGTGTTCTGGACTTTAAGGGGAAGTGCTTTAATGGCACTCGCACTTGCCCAATTGCCCTCGTGGCAGATGATCGATCCACTTCCAGTTCTCGAGAGCTATGCCTCTAAAAATGGTGAGAAGAAGCAGGACGAAGTTGATGGGTTTTTTAATTAAAACAGCAACTGGCGCAGGGGGTCAATGAGTGCGGCGGTGCTGTACTTTTCCAGCCTAATCTTCGTTGTGGTTCCTTTTGTAGGCCTAATCGGTAATGCCGCGCCCGTTTAGCCAGTCACCCTTTTCGACCGCAAAGACAGTCCATTCGATAAATTTACTTTTTCGGTCCCGTCATAAATCACAAATGGCAGCTAGATTTAACAAGCCTAAAAGGTTCGGGAGTGTTTCCTTGCGTTTTGCGAATCGGCAAATCTATGTTCAAAATTAAATCATCAGCTAGATTAGCCCTCACCCTAGGTCTGGGTGTGTCTGCGCTTGTGTTGCTCGCGATTACGCTTGAATTGGTCCCAAATCCTCAAAACCAGATCATAAAATCACGGACCAGTCTAGTTAAGCTGCTGATTGTTGACGTTACAACTTTGGCTGAAACGAAGCGGATGGGAGAGCTGTCGGTTCTATTTCGACGTTCAGTGGCGGTGGAGAAGGACTTGGTTTCGATTGGATTGAAGCGAGGAGTTGACGGCGGCTATCTAACGTCGACTGACAAACTTCATGAGACCTATGTTTCGCGTAACAAGCCTCAAGACCTCCAGGTGTTTTCGGCGCCCGTATTTTTAAACAGGAAAAAATGGGCCCAATTGGAAGTCGTCTTTCGGAAAATGGATGTAAAACGAGCTTTTGGGTTTCCGGTTTATCCGTTTGGAATTGTGCTGTTTCTATTTAGCAGTATCACCCTGATGGCTTGGGCGGTTCTTGGAAAGACATTTAACTATCTTAATCCTTCTAACGTGGTTCCTGACCGCGTTAAATCAGCTTTGGATACGCTCGCGGAAGGTCTTGTCTTGATTGCGCCCGGTGGAGAAATTGCCCACCTCAATGAAGCATTTGCAAGAATCATTAATGTCAAAGATGACAAGGTTTTGGGGACCAAGTTGGATGATTTTAATTGGGCTCCCGAAAATGAATCTTTAGGTTCGAACTTTCCCTGGGTTATTTGCCAAAAAACGAAGGAACGCGTGTGCGGTGAAATTATTCAATTAAAAATGTTAGGGTCGCCGATTCGGAAATTCGTCGTAAATGCGACACCAATTAAAGGAAAAGGGAATTCGATTCGTGGTGCCTTGGTGAGTTTCGACGATGTCACGGCGATTGAAAACAAGAACGCAGAACTTGCTCGCGTGATTCTTTCCTTGAGAAGTTCGCGTGACGAAGTAGAACGACAAAATGAAAAACTTAACTTCCTGGCTTCCTTTGATCCTCTAACTAAGTGCCTTAACCGACGGGCATTTTTCAGTCGGTTTGAGAAGGACTGGAATGATAGCGGAACGGGAGACATTGCCGTCATGATGATCGATGTCGATCATTTCAAGCAGATTAATGATAACCACGGCCATTCCATTGGTGATGAGGTTTTGAAAAATTTGGGTGAGCTATTGCGGGGAATTGTATCTTCGTATGGTTTGGTTTGTCGGTATGGTGGCGAAGAGTTTGTGGTTTTGTTGACGGGCGTGAAATTCGAAAAATGTATGGCAATCGCGGAACGAATTCGTTCTGAGGTGCAGAATTCGAAGGTTGACGGCGTTGATTTCACGGCGAGTATCGGTGTGTCTTCCCGGCATTTCGGTGCCATGGATCCTCAGCACATGCTCGATCAGGCGGACGAGAGTCTGTACGACGCTAAAAAGAATGGGCGTAATCAAATTGTACGATTCGATCAACGGCCGGTTAATTTTTCGAAAGAAGATTCTCAATCCGGTTTGACTCGGGAAGAATTTACAAAAGAGATTCCATACTCGGCGGTAACCGGTTTGCTGTCAGCCCTTTCGTTTCGTTGCTCCACCACCGCACAACATTCGATTCGAGTCGCCGACCTGTGTGTTGGAGTCGGTGAACGGATGCTTGGCAAACGCGATCTTTATCGGCTTGAGATTGCAGCATTGTTACACGACATTGGGAAAATTGGTGTGCCGGATTCTATTTTGAATAAGCCAGGACCACTCACAGCTAATGAGTGGACGGTCATGGAGAAGCACGATCAGATCGGAGTTGAGATTGTTCGAAGCGCCTTTGGCTCCGATAAAATTGCGAGTGTAATTGAGGCGCATCACAATTGTTTTCACAATCGCGGCGAATCGGATTGTGATATTAACGACCCTGTTCCCTTAGCCGGTCGGATCATTGACGTTTGTGATGCCTTTGATTCGATGACCGACGAGCGGGTTTATCGAGCACCAATGTCCGATTTTGAAGCGCTCCAGGAAATTGTCAAGAATACACCAGCTCAGTTTGACGTGGATGTTGTAAAAGAATTGCTGACTTACCTGCAGGAGGGGCATTCAATCACTCCGCAGGAATCACTGGAAGCCATTCCCCCGATAACTGATTCCATGGAGACCCACATCGTAGAGCTATTTCAAGCGATTGAGTTGGAAGATGTCGAAGGTATCAAACGAACGGTAGATTTACTTAAAGACGAGACGCTCAAAGGGGATGGAGTGAATGAGGTAACGAATCGGTTGAGTGTCGCAATTGAGTCGGAGGACGAGGATATCGAGCGTGTTTTAAAGCTTGCTAATGAAGTGATTCATGAATGCCGTAATTGGAAAGCTGGGCACTTAGTGAATCCACTCGATGCAATGGCAGATTCGACGGGGGAAATGGTTTAACGCTCGGTTGACCCGAGGGAATGGGCCATTTGCTTGGTGGGTTCGTCGTCCTAGGAAACGATCCGTCGGCACTTTAATAAAAATTTTGCACTCGTTGCGATTAATATTATTTGATTTCTTGAAACGTAATGTGTGCTGGTTTCAATATATTTCGAGATACAAATTGAAAATTTTTACCTGCGCGTAACACTTTCGAGCGTCAGCTTCAGATCCCCCGTGTTTACCGCTGTCAGCTTCTTGAGTGCCAACTGTCAGTTAACATTTAGAATCCTTGCTTTTGAAACGTATTGACATGGACCAATTTCCCGAACTGTCGGCCGAATCTGCGGCTCTCTCAATGCCTTTTGTCACCTCAGAATCTCAACCGGTTCAATCAGGTTTGGAGGCTTCGTTGCCATTGCGAACACCTCTCGATCCGAAGAGCTTGAAACCGAATGAAGCGGCTCTTCGGAAATCGAAGATTATGATCGTTGATGACGAAGAGTTGGTGATTCGAGTCGTGCGGCGATTTCTCTCTTCTGATGGATATGAAAATTTCGTTACATTGACTGATCCGCGGGAAGCTTTGGAGGCAATTGACAGGGAGCAACCCGATGTGGTTTTACTGGACATTATGATGCCCTTCATCACTGGGCTGGATCTCTTAAAAGTCAGGCAGAAGACGCAGTATATCCAACACGTGCCCTTCATTATTTTGAGTGCTAATTCTGAGAATCAAATCAAGCGAGATGCGTTGCAGCTCGGTGCGACCGATTTTCTAAGTAAGCCCGTTGATCCGAGTGATCTGATTTTGCGTGTGCAAAATGCACTGATGGTTAAACGTCACCATGATCACCTTACCAATTATGCGGTTGAGCTAGAGCGGCAGGTTCGCGAGAGGACACGCCAGATTGAAAAGTCTCGTGAGCAGATCATTCATTGTCTCGCGCGTGCAGCGGAATACCGCGATAATGAAACGGGTGAACATGTTATTCGTGTGGGTAAGTACAGCGCGGTCATCGCCCAGCAGTTAGGATTTGGTTCGGAATACTGTCGCGAAATCGACTTGGCCGCGCAGCTGCATGATGTCGGTAAGATCGGGATTCCCGACTCAGTGCTCTTGAATCCGGGCCGTCTGAACAACGAAGAGTTCGAAGTAATGAAAACTCATTGTGGGCTTGGCATGGAGATCATGGAGCCACTTGCTAATGCTGAGGTCGAACGGGTTCGCCGGCATACCTCTATGGGTGGATTTATCATGGAAGGTGTTGATTCGCCGATGTTGGAGTTGGCCGCAACGATTGCAAGAACTCATCATGAGAAATGGGATGGCACCGGATATCCGGAAGGTCTGAAGGGAGATGATATTCCAATTGAGGGTAGGATTTGTTGTGTCGCAGACGTTTACGATGCTTTGTGTAGCGAGCGACCGTACAAGCCAAAGTTCCCAATTCAACGGTGTCTCGAGATCATGCTATCGGAACGAGGAAGTCGGTTCGACCCAATCGTTCTTGATGCATTTTTCGAGCGAATCGAAGACATCGAAGAAATACGCAAGGCTCATCACGATCAACATAATTATCATTTGATAAGCGAGCAGAAGCAGGTATAGCGTTACCTTGCAGATAATTCAGGAGCCCCGGGAATGGATAGTCCCCGCGATGTTTTCTTGCTGAGGGTTGGAGCTGCAGTTTCCAAGAAGATCGCGGCACCATCTTCAATCTAAAGGTGGTTTGTCTGTACGGATTCGCAAAATTGCGTCAGCAATTTCTTGTCGGATTTCGTCTAGCGATTCCTGACCATCTGCTTTTCTGAGTATCTCGTCAGCTGCGCTGTAACGATGTTCCCCCAAAGCCCAGGCTGCTGCGCCGCGGACCAGTGGTTCGCAATCAGAAATTCCAAGCGCGAGCGCAATGAGGTTGTCTGGATGTGGTTTATTGCCCAGAGCGATTGCTGCATTACGTAAAATTCCTCTTCGTTTGGGACGCCAGAGTGGGGTTTTTCTGAATCGGGCCCGGAATTGTTCATCGGTAATTTCAAAGAGGGAACGCAATTCGATTGGGTTATGGCCGTCGATAGGTTTGAGTTCGCTTTCGTGGCTGAGCGGTGCCTTGCGATTCCAGGGGCAAACCTCTTGGCAGATATCACAGCCCAGAATCCAATCCTGCATTTGGGAACGCAGGGGCAGCGGAACAGCAGTCCGGTGTTCGATGGTCAAATAGCTGATGCACTGCGTTGCATCGAGGACGTGGGGGGCCACGAAAGCATCGGTAGGGCACGCATCAATACATGCGGTACAGGTTCCGCAATGGTTGGTCGTGATCGGTTCATCGTATTGAAGCGGTACATCCAGCAGCAGCGCCGCGAGGAAAAACCAGCTTCCCGCAGTTTTGTTGATCAATAAAGTATTTTTGGCTCGCCAGCCGATTCCTGCTAGTTCCGCAAACTCGCGCTCCAATAAGGGAGCGGTATCGACAACCCCCCGGACACCAATCGAAGGATCGAGATCCTTCACAAACTTCTTCAGTTGTTTCAGTTTTTTATGGACGAGGTCGTGGTAGTCCACGTTACTCCATGCATAACGAGCAATTCTTCCTGTTCCAGGTGGCGACCCACTTGGAGCTGAAGTTTGGTAATTGAGGCCAAGCATTAATAAGCTCGTAGCGCCCGGCAACACATGAGACGGGTGTTCATAAGCCTCTTTTCGATCGTTCAAGTAGTTCATTTCCCCGGCGTAGCCGTGATCTAGCCAGTCCACGAACTGGTGGAATCCTGCGGGGGTAACGGCCGGGCAAGCACCGGAGATGTCGAACCCGACTCGGGTCGCTTCCTGTTTTAACGATTGTGTCAATTGGTTAGGGTTCATGCCGGTTTATTGTTTGAAAAATATTGCCAACACATTTGACTTTAAGGGTTGTAACAGATTCAGCTGCATTTAGTGTGGAGTAATCCGGCGACCGGGATGCACATTTTTGCGTTTAGTTTGCCTCGTTTAAGAAATATACCAAATGCTAAAGGTATCGAGGAAAGGATTACCAATGAGACGATTACTTACAGCGGGGATAGTTTTGACTGCTATCTTTATGCTCTCAGAATCAAATGTGAACGGCCAAACGATTGGGCAAGGTTATCAATTTGGCGTTGGAATTAACAATGCGAACTGCATTAACGATATCTATCGGTATGGCTATTTTGGATACGGTCGGTATCCTGACAATTCCCTCAGTCGTGAATTTCGCAGGGAGCAAGCGCCTTTCTTTGCAAGATTCCCGCCTGTCTACTACAGTCACGTAGTCAAGCGACCTTATGGGGTGAGTCCGTATGCAGCGCCGGCGGGGATTATGCCTGTAGAAATGGGGATGAAACCCGAGCCTCTAAGCATTTCGAACCCATTTTTCAAACAAAATTCTGCACCTGCGAAGGCGGAGAGTAAAAAGAAAGATAAATCAAAAGACAAGATGACTTGGATTAAGAACCCCTATCAAGCTCAGATGGTCAACAAATAAATCTGACGAATAAGAATTGAGATGATTGGTGAACTAATTGTCTCCAGAGTTCGTAATAGAAACGACGCGTGAGCGTTAATAAAAAAGAAAAGAAAAGTCGTCAGTTTGACCTAATGGGGTGGCTTTTCCTTACCAATTCGGCTTTTCTCTTTGAGATGAGCAGAGTTCAGTCTTGAGAGCATAGGGGCAACAAGATTGAGAAACGCCGCATTTTGCGGCGTTTTTTTTTTGTAAAAGCCGTACGTTCTGCCGGCCAGGACGCGCGGGTCCCAATTGCCATCGAGCCAAAGCTGTGAGACAATCCAGCCGAGAGTTAACACAACCAATCCATGCTCGGAGAGAGTCTCAAATGAGTCGAAAAGCAGAAGTCGAAGCCGCGATCGCAGATGTTGATTTTGATAATAACAACTACCAGGTTCATCTCGATACATCGCATGGGTTGATTGTCTTGGATATGAACCCAGAGGCTGCTCCCGAGCACTGCAAGAATATTATGGGGCTTGCAAAAATTGGATTCTACGACGGCTTAATTTTCCACCGTGTGATTTCAGGTTTCATGATTCAAGGAGGATGTCCTCAGGGGTCGGGAACCGGTGGCCCGGGCTACAATGTCGACGCTGAGTTTAATAGCACGCCACATTTGGCCGGTACACTTTCGATGGCTCGCTCAAGTGACCCCAATTCAGCCGGTTCTCAATTTTTCATCTGCCTGGGTACTCAAGATTTCCTCGATGGACAATACACGGTATTCGGGCAAGCAACGCCTGAATCAATGAGCGTGGTCGAAGCGATCGGTGGAGTGTCGACCAATGGCTCGGACCGTCCTGACGAAGACGTGACCATTAAGTCGGCGACGGTCGTTCAAGCTTGAGAGGGATGACGTCCGAATCGCGGTTGCAAAGGCCGTTCCAAGGCTCCCGACCAATTGAATTTTCGGGAACCTCTGTAAGATAAATTGTAAGTCTGGGTTGGCAGGATTAATTCTGCCAACCTTTTTTTCTTGGATGGGTCGTTCTGAAACCCAAATAAGGTCATTCGTTTCCGGGATACCTGGTGCATTTTGGGTGAGCGGAAGTTGCAAAATTAGTCATAGAAAACTGACTGAAACACGCGGTTTGAGATGTATTTGTCCGCGACCGGAAATTATGATTAGGGGAAAGAGGCGGTTTAGGCATTTGATTGCCTTTCCAATTGAGTACCGAAGAAACCGAAAATTACTACTGATTTACCAGTCTGAGCTTAAAATTCGCCGTGTTTGGTAAAATAAGGGAAGTTTTCGGGTGCCAATTGACCGATGACAAAATAACGTCCGCCGGGTGGCCTAATTTAATTTTTAATGTTTATGGAATTTTCGAATTCAGGTTAGATTCAAGTGGCAAAAGAATCATTTCTAGATTTTTCAGAGATCGATCATGACAAGGTGCTCGTTGATGCAGACGGTATCCGAAAGATCAATCCGCATCGTTTTGAGATGCTGTTATTGGACGGCATTCTCTATTGTTCGCCAGATATTGCCGTCGGCTACATCGATCTCAGCGAGGATTCGTTTTGGGTCCGCGGCCATTTCCCTGGAAAGCCTTTGATGCCGGGCGTTTTGATTTGCGAATGTGCGGCTCAGTTATCGTCTTATTTTGCTCTCACCAACAAAATGGTTGACGACGGTTACGTCGGACTGGGTGGGCTCGAGAGTATTAGGTTTCGGGTGCCGGTGGTTCCCGGTGATCGTCTGACGGTCATGCTGCGAAAAGGCAAAGTCCGCAGAAATGTCCTTTTTACCGCTGAGTTCCAGGGGTTCGTGGGTGAAACGCTCGTCGCGGACGGTGTGATCAAAGGCGTGGCACTCGGAAATTGAAGGTGTCGTCCGGTTTTGAAAACTATGGTCTGGCGATATCCTGCCAAACGCATCCCGCCCATGACCAACCAACGCCGAATCCAACCAGCAGGTTTTTCATTTCTGGAGTCATGTCTCCGCGGTCGCGCATTTGGTTGATTAGAATCGGCAAAGTGGACGAAACCGTGTTGCCGAGGTCTTTGAGTAAGATTGGGACTTTCGATTCTTCGACTTCCATCACCTGCTGTAATTGGCTGAGCATTTTGTAGGTTGCTTGATGGAACAGGTAGAAGCCTAGGTCTTCGCTGGTCATGTTAGCGTCTTTGAGCACTTCCTGAAGCATGCCGGGGATCTGGCCCACGGTGAAATTGATGAGTGCGGGCCCATCCATGTAGAGATCGCTCTTCCAGCGCCGTCGATGTCGCGGACTAATCGCATCTTCAGAATTTCTAAAACCATTTTCGGTTGCTAACAATGTATTCGCACCCTTTCCATCGGTGCCAAATTTAAAGGCCCACAGAGAAGGCTCGTCGTTGGATTCGATCAAGGTTGCCGCTGCGCCGTCTCCAAAAATGGTTCGAAGTGTTCGGTCCTGTTTATCGATCAACTTTGTATAAGTTTCAGCAGTGATGAACAGGATGCGTTTTGCGGCACCCGACCGAATAAGACCATCGCAAAGCGAAAGTCCATAAACATAACCACTGCAGCCAAGGTTGAAATCAAGCGCTCCACAGTTTGTCGGTAATCCCAGGCGATCTTGTATCAAACAGGCGGTCGTCGGCAGTGGGTAGTCGGGTGTTTGTGTGCAGAAAAAGAGAAAGTCGATTGAGGAACGATCAATGGAGTACTCTTCGAATAATTTCTCTGCTGCTTTGACACCGAGATCGGAAGAGCACTCATCGGGACCTGCGACGTGCCGATTATAAATTCCAGTTTTGGATGCAATGAGATCCATGTCCCACCTGGGATTGTCGGCGACTAGATCTGCATTGGATTCGATTCGTTCGGGTAAGTGAACGGCGATTGGCCCGACGGCTGCATATTTCACTGTTTACCTTGATCCGGCGGTACCAAAACCGGCCTTGCTGTTGTGTGGGATTCGTGAATCAGAACGAAAAATCTACCAAAATTGTGGGGGCTCGCGAAGGTGCCCCGCCTAGGATCCCAGTCTTGATCGAGTCGTAAAAAGTGGACTGAGTGTAGAAAATGACATGAAATCCCTGGATTCTCTTGGTTTTGTCGTTACCGGTGTAGATCTTGTGTAGCTGTAATTGTGTCGTTTGCGTTGGTTTTTATGTAAGTCTTAAGTCTTTGTTGGTTAGGCAGCTCGGCGACGCGTGCTCGCATTTGATTCTGTGATTTTTTCGATTTGGTGGCGGTTGAGCACTTCAAACGACGCGTTGTCGTTTTTTTGAACCAGGACAAGGGAGCCTGAGTGGAGCATTCGCGGGAAATAAAACCAGTTGTTTTCAAGAGACTCTGGATCGAATCCCGCGGAGATGACAATCAAATCGGTTCGAACATGTGAGTTCGCAATGCGTGGAATGGACGAGGCGATATCGCCGGGAACCAACTGAGTCTTAGCTTCGATTTCTTGCAGTTTACGGTGTATTTGAATCAAAGGGAGGTTGGCTTGTGATTCCTTTCGGGCGTCGAAGGCATCGACTCCCGTGTATCGAATGCTCATTGAGCCGGCATATTTCTGAGCAACTTTGAGCATTGAGATGCAACGGTTTCCGTCTTCCAAACCAAATTCAATGATCGAGCGAAATGAATTTTGCTTGATCAATTTGTAGATTTGCCGATCGCATCCAGGAGTGGAAAGATTGGCCAGTCGCAAGTATTGAAGAGTGGAAATCGGTTTCACAGGATAGCCCTTGGGATTCGTGAGCTTGATTAGAGTGTCGGTTGCACTATCAGCGGCGTACCTTGTTTATCGGACGAATAAACCGTTACGTTTGATTCGATCGTACGCGCTGTCAGATGCCATTCCTCCGGCAGGCTTTGGAGATTTTAGGTAATAGGAACAACCAGCACAGCTTAACAGTGACGGTTTAGAACTTTGGAGGGGTGACGAGAGGTGCGTTTTAAACCGCGCAGCAGAATCATCGAGTGAACACGATTTAGCGTTGTTCGGATTGACTGGCAAGTTGGAGTGACTTGACGTGGTAATCGAACCAGGTTGATTCGAATGTCGACATCATTTTCGAGCGTTTATGCCCCAGCTGTTCGATTTCAAGGTAGGTATGGTCGACACCCAATTGGATTAAGTGTTGGTGAAAATCGCGAATAGTTTCGAGATGTCCATTATCAGCAGTGCCGCAAGCGATCTTAATTCTGACGTTTCGTTTAATTGCGTCGGTATTCTTTTGCGTGATTGCATAAACATCGTCGGCTTCCCAGGTCTCTCGATTTTCCCCGAGTAGCATCGTCTTCCGCTCTGCGAGAGTTGCTGCATCGAAGGTTTCAAGAAGTCGCGGAACATTCCCGGCTTGGCAAAACAGACTGCAGAAAAGATGAGGATGCTTCATCGCCAGTCGAGTCGCCCCTCTTCCACCCATGGAAAATCCCTCAATACAACGACCCTCCCGTCCAGCGATGGTCCGATAGTTTGAATCAATGAAGGGAATCAATTCGTCAATGAAGATCGACTCGATTGGAAATCTGCCGTCAGCAGAGTCTTTGTAAAATGTACTTCTTCCTCCATTGGGAAGTACCATAATCATTTCGGGCCATTTGCCAGACTTAATTCCCTGATGGAGTAACGCGATCGAGTCAAGGCAAGTAAATTCATTTCCGCCGTTACCGTGAAGCGTGTAGATCACGGGGTATTGTTTTTGACTGGCGGAATAGTTCGGTGGAAGATAAATGCAAAAACCAATTTTTTGATTCACGAGTTTGCTTGGGAGGCTGAGATGTTGCGTGTTGGGCGGTAGTTTGGTTTGTGATGGTTTGGGTTGATTGAACCATTGGATACTCGGGGAGGTTGGACGTTTCGTTCTTTTTTCTTGAGCGACGGCAGGTTCGTTGAAAAACAAAAATACAGAAATTGATATTAAAATGATTAGCGAAGCGTTAATTGTTTTTAATAACATGAGTGGTGACTTTGGATAGTGAATTGCCAGTTTAAAAGCATTTGTAAGTAATTTAACCAAAAACTTGGAAGACGTGTGGCGATCAATCAAATGATATTACTTAATTTAATCACGGTAAAAACGAATCTTGCCGTCGGTCTGTTTTCTCATAAAGATGGTACACTGTTCTCTTACCTGAGGATTGAGTTTGGGTTCAATCAAAAAAGCTAATTTGAATTTAGATAGGAAAACGATGAAAAATACATTTGCAATGTTCGCCGTTGCGTCGGCAGTTTTAGTGGCCGGGTTTGTGGTTGCGAGTGAACCAGTTGTTTCGACTCCAAAAGTTGCTAAGGCCCCGGTTCCTCACTGCGAGGTTCCGTGTGGCATTTATGCTGATCAAATGCGGTTTGAGCAAATGCTGGAAGATACCAAGACAATTGCCAAGGCAATTAAGAGTATCAATGAGTTTGCTGGTGGGTTGAATGGCGATCCACCGACCGGTAAAGGAATTAATCAGGCGATGCGGTGGGTCACGACCAAAGAAACGCACGCGACCAACACGCAACATATTATTTCACAATACTTTTTGACCCAGCGTATTAAAGCAGATAGCAAAGAATACGTTGGCCAGCTTGCGACGGCTCATAAAGTTCTTGTTGCCGCCATGAAGTGCAAGCAGGATAGCAATCCAGCCACTGCAGAGGCGTTAAAGAAGTCAATTTATGATCTTTATCGTGCCTATGAAGGGAAAGAGCCTCAGTTTGAAGGTGATAAGTAACGAACTGCGTTTGTCGTCTAGCAGAGTTTAGGTCATTAGCCGGAAGGTCAATTGGGCTTTCCGGCTTCTTGTTTCTTTGAGAGGGTGGCTTTAAGGGGCCTTTTTATTAAGAGCACTTCTTGGATTGGGAACGCTTCGTTTATCTTGCAGGTTGAAAATGCGTAACAAACGAGTCCATTTTAATTTTCGTCAACAGCTTGATCGCCGGTCTGTATTGCGGGGCGCGGGCGTCGCCATGACGCTGCCATTTCTGGGTGCGATGGCACCGGCGTATGCTTCGGATAATTTGTCCTTACCCCCCAAACGATTCGTGGCGATGACTCTTGGGCTTGGACTCCATGCGGCTAATTTAAATCCGACAGAGGCAGGGAAGAATTATTCGGCAAGTCGATATTTGAAAGCGATTGATGATTTGCGTGACCAGTTCACTGTGATTTCGGGCACTTCCCATCCGGGAGTGGGAGGCGGGCATCGAGCGGAGGCGTGTATCTTGACTGCCAATCCGATGGGAAGTTCGGGGCGGGCAAAAAACTCGATTTCGATTGATCAATATCTTGCTAAGTTTCTTGGCGGGGAGACAAGATTTCCATCGCTCGTACTGAGTAGTTCCGGTAACGACAGTCCCGCTTACACCGAGAATGGAGCGATGGTGCCTGCGGTATCGTCTCCTGCAGCGGTTTTTGATCAGCTGTTCGCCAATGGCACTCGAGCGGAAAGAAAAAAGCAGGCTATTTTGGTGCGCGAAGGTCGCAGCATCATGGACCTCGTGGAAGAGGATGCAAAACGATTGCAAAGGGAACTTGGGCGGTCCG
Organism: Pirellulaceae bacterium; assembly: GCA_011087765.1. Classification (GTDB taxonomy): domain Bacteria; phylum Planctomycetota; class Planctomycetia; order Pirellulales; family Pirellulaceae; genus Mariniblastus. Next base: position 16,084 of record JAALLA010000020.1, on the reverse strand, counting down.
ACCGGGACCGTTTGGATCAATTCTTTTCAAGTGTTAGGAATTTAGAAAAGCGAATGGCTTCTTCTGAAGCGTGGGCCGAAAAATTGAAACCGGAAGTGGAGGCGAACCGGCCGATAGATATTCAAAATAGTCGAGACTTTATTGGACAACAAAACCTAATGAGCGATGTTATCCGTCTTGCTCTTGAAACCGATTCAACTCGATTCATCGTCTATCATCTTGGCGGTTCTTCGGGTGTGGTTCCAATTCCGGGAGTGGAGCAGGGGTATCATGGGTTGAGCCATCACGGTCTGGACGAAGAAAAGCTGGAGCAACTGGCGATCGTTGAGTCGGCCATTATCGCCTCTTGGGGAGATTTTTTGCGTGGGCTTCAGCGGACTGGCGATGGCGACGGAGATTTACTTGACCACACTTCTGTGTTGCTGACGAGTAATTTGGGAAATGCTTCGAACCACAGTAACAAGAACATGCCAGTGATGTTGGCTGGTGGAGGATTTAAGCATGGTCAGCATTTGGCATTTGATCAGCGCAGGAACTATCCGCTTCCCAATTTGTTTGTCAGTCTGATGCAGCAAATGGGACTCGAGGAAAGCCAATTCGCCACGGGCACGGGAACGATGACCGGGCTGAATTCATAGTTTAGGATTCTTTGAACCTCAGTAACTGGGCTTACCAGTTGAGGTGAATCGGAAATCTAAACATAGCCGTTGGCTTGAAACCAGTCCCACGCGTCTTGAAGGGCGTTTTCCACACTGCCGATCTGATAGCCAAGTTCTCGTTTCGCTTTCTCACTGTCAAAATAGTGGAAGAGTTGCCCCATTTCAGTGGCGGCAGAATTGATTGCTGGTTCAGTACCTCGAATTTTTCCAATCAAGTCTCCTGATTTTCCAACAACAGACGCTAACCAATTAGGAAGTTTTGCTTTGGGAGACCGGCATTTCATGACTGCTGCCATCTGCTGGAACAATTCCAGATAGCGCATGTTAATCCCTCCGAGGATGTAGCGTTGGCCTGTATTTCCATGGTGCAGCGCGGAGATGACACCATCGGCAACATCTCGCACATCCGCCACACAGCAGCCGCCGGCGGGGGCGAAGGGCATAAATTGTTTTTTCAGCGTCAGCATGACTTCGCCGGAAGACGGCCGCCAGTCGTACGGGCCGACCATGAAGCCAGGGTTCACGATGACGGCGTCGAGTCCGTTGGCGACTTCCAGAATAATTGCGGTTTCGGCTTCTCGTTTACTGATGACATAGGAACATCCCGGCTGAGGCGGATTGAGGTGTGACTCGGTCCCAAGTTCTGATTCAGTAGTCCGACCTAAAGCATCGACTGAGCTGATGTGTACCATGCGAATGTTTCGTCGCCGCGCGGCTTCCGCAATTTGGATAGTCGCCTCGACATTGATTTTTCGACTTAACGCAAGCTTGCTCCAGCCGATTTGTATCAATGCTGCGGAATGGATTACTGCATCAACATTTTCAAATGCGATCGAGAGGTCCTCCGGGGATGCAAAGTCAATATTGACTCCCTCGTGAGGTATGCCGTCGAGCGTTCTTCGATCTGACGAGTGGCGGAGCGTCACAACGATGGAATGTCCTTGCTTAACAAGAGATCTCGCAATATTGTTGCCTAGAAAACCAGTAGCGCCAGTAAGTAAAATTCTCATGTCTTAAATCGAAAAACGGGATAAAAGCCGAGGGTGAAGGGAATTCGATAGATAAACTATGTCGGATTGCTATTTTGCTTTATTAATCGCTAGAACCTGTCTGTTGAAGCGATCAACAAAGGAATACATTATACCGAAACTTATCCGGTACACCTGTTTTGAAAATTCTGTAATGAACCACAATTCAATCTCAATTGAGCCTGTTACTAATCGCTCTCAGGAAAAGGCATTTATCCGGTTTCCATGGAAGTTGTACAAGGGTGATCCCAACTGGATTCCCCCACTGATCGACAATACTCGGCAACTGCTAAATTACAAGCCTCATGCGTTTTATGATAATGCAGAGATTCAGACTTTTTTGGCTAAAAAGGATGGTGAAATTGTCGGGAGAATCGCCGCAATTATCGATCGTGCTCACAATGAGTACCACAAAGAGCAGCGAGGAATGTTTGGTTTTTTTGAGTCAATTGACGATCAAGCTGTCGCTAACTCGCTGTTTGATGCCGCCAAGGCTTGGTTTGCTGAACGTGAAATTTTCTTAATGAGAGGTCCTGCGAACCCGTCGCAGAATTACGAATGGGGCATGCTAGTCGAGGGATTTCACACGCCTCCGACATTCATGATGACCTACAACAAGCCCTATTATGGTGGGTTGGTCGAAGGATATGGTTTCGTTAAATCACAGGACTTGTTCGCATTTTTGGGGCATGTCGATATGCTCAGTGAACTGGACCCAAAATTGATGTTCATTGCCGAAGAGGCGAGAAAGCGGTTTAATGTCGACGTTCGTCCGATTGATAAAAAGCGATTTCGAGAGGACGTCGATAACTTTTTAGACATTTATAATGCTGCGCTTCCAGGGCAGTGGGGGTTCACACCCATGTCCGCTGGTGAATTGAAGGCGACTGCTGGAGGTTTAAAACAGTTGATTGTTTCAGAAATGACAACGATCGCTGAAGTGGAAGGAAGGCCGGTTGGTGTTGTCTTTGGCTTGCTTGATTACAATCCAATCATTAAGAAAATCGATGGCCGGTTGTTTCCATTCGGGTTTTTGAGAATTTTATTCGGTCGCAAAAAGATTAAAAAAATCAGGCTGATTAGCACCAATGTTATTCCCGAATATCAACGCTGGGGACTTGGGTTAGTCTTGATGAATCGTTTGGTGCCAGATGTGCTTAAGTGGGGCATTCAAGAGGCTGAGTTTTCCTGGGTGCTCGAGTCGAACAAGCTTTCGCGGGGAACACTTGAGCGGGGTGGAGTGAAAAGAGACAAGACTTATCGAATATACGACTTTGAACCGTAGTATTTTCGGGTTTCTTTAAGACTTTGTTATTTGTTGAATCGCTGCGGATCGACTTTATGTAGAGTTGCGGGGTCGCTCGCCGGTTGTTCTGGGGGACGGTGCTGCCGTATCAATAATCGATTTGTTTCGCCGTCTAAGTTGTCCTGAATGAATTCAAATCGAGAAGTAGTAATTTCCGGCGTCGGAGTTGTTTCGTCAATTGGAATTGGTATTGAGTCCTTTTGGAATTCATTGATTTCAGGGGCAAGTGGAGTCTCGGTTCGAGAGCCGGTTACCGATTCTAATACTCCGTTTCGAATTGCCGCCCCGGTTCGAGGGTTTGACGCTCAACAGTTCGTCAAACCGAGGAAGGCAATCAAAATCATGTGCGCGCCGATTCAATTTGGTTGCGCTGCAGCGTCAATGGCAATCGATCATGCGGGAATTGATCGAGCCGCCCTGACGCCTGAAAGGATCGGCACCGTCTTCGGAACCGAGACATTTTTCGCTGATCCTGCGGAGGTTGCGGACGTGTTTCGAAAATGTACGGTGGACAAAGACTACCAGCATGATCGGTGGGGAGAGTTTGCAGTTCGCGAAATCCAACCCCTTTGGATGTTAAAATATCTTCCGAATATGGCTGCCTCTCATATCTCGATTGCTCTCGATGCCCGCGGCCCCAGCAATTCTATTTGTCAGGGAGAGGTCTCAGGATTACTGGCCCTAATTGAAGCTGCTGATTTGATCCGCCGTAACGCCGTTGACGTCGTTTTGACGGGCGGCACAGGCTCTCAGATGGCGTTGACGGCAATGCTCTGTCGCGGCGCAGGGCAACTGACGAAACGGGTATCTGATCCGGAGAAGGCTTCTCGTCCGTTTGACGTCTCTCGTGATGGAATGGTAGTTGGAGAGGGTGCCGGTGCACTGGTCTTGGAATCTGCCGAGCACGCCAGGGCCCGGGGGGCTACTCCGCTGGCGACGCTTGCCGGTTGGTCCCGCTCTTATCGGGATGTGAATTGTGATGAATTCGCTACCGCGATTGGAGACAATTATCAAGCCGCCCTGCGACATTCGGATCTATCACCTCAGGCAGTTGGCCTAATTAACGCTAATGCCTCTGGCAGTGTTCGGGGTGATCGTGATGAAGCCACAGCGATAAATCACATTTTTGGATCGGACACACCGGTCGTGGCCCATAAAGGTAATTTTGGAAATACTGGCCCCGGCACGTCAATTCTTGAGTTGATTGGCGGAGTGCTTACCAAGCAGGCCGGGGTTTGCCCGGCGACCATCAATTGTGAAAACCTCGATCCTGATTTTCAAATCAATGTTCAGTCCGAGACCACTCAAATTAAGTCTGGCATCATTCTTAAATCGAGTTTTTCCTCAACCGGACAGATTGCGTCCGTCGTTTTACGATAGTATCGATGCGAGCTAGGGTTGGTCTAGGTGATTAGCATCGCGTCGCCGTAGCTAAAGAAGCGATACTTTTCTTCGATTGCGGCTTGGTAAGCCTGCTGCATCAATTCGTCACCGCCGAAAGTGCGGATCATGACGAGCAAGGTACTTCGGGGTAAGTGAAAATTTGTAAGTAAGCCATCGACGGCTTTAAATTGATACGGAGGTCGAATAAACAACTCCGTTTCACCCGCCCAGGGTTTCAGCGTCCCATCACTTGCAGCGGTTTCCAGAACTCGGACGCTGGTTGTACCCACTGCAATTACCCTCCCGCCGTCTGCTTTAGTTTGCTGGATTCGGTTCACTGATTTTTCATCAATGGAACCGCGTTCAAAATGCATTTGATGATCAGCAAGATTGTCTACTGAGACGGGGCGAAAAGTTCCAATGCCGACGTGAAGTGTGACCTGGGCAATTTTCACTCCACTGTCAATGAGTTTTGATAAGAGCGACTTTGTCAAATGCAGGCCTGCAGTGGGGGCAGCAACCGCCCCCGCTTCTTTGGCAAATACAGTCTGATAGTTCTTTAAATCAGCGTCGACCATATTACCGGACCGAATGTAATTTGGCAGAGGTACGCGTCCAATGAGTTCAAGAGTGTCTTCGGTTGAAGCATCTGTGTCGGGGCGAACAACCCACGAACCGTCTTCAAGGCGGGAGACAAGTTCCAGTTGAAGTCGTTCCGTGCCATGTCTGTCTTGCAGGGTAATTTTTTCGCCAGGTTTTGCCTTGCCTCGGGTTTTGCAGAGGACACGCCAGTTTCCATTCGTGTCTGCTTCTAAAAATAGGCCCTGCCATCGGCCCCGGGTAAGCGTTCGGAATCCAACGAGCTTGGCGGGGACGACTTTGGTGTTGTTCAGTACTAGGCAATCGCCAGGATTGATCAACTGGTTGAGATCGCGGATGTGCCGGTGGTCAATTTCCTGACGGTCCCGGTTGACGGTTAACAACCGCGCGTCCTCACGATTGTCTAGTGGGTTTTGAGCAATTAGCTCTTTGGGTAGCTCGTAATCGTAGTAATCAGCGTGGTGAAAACGATCGAGATTCGGTTCAGCACTCATGTTGGTTTCGTGGTTAAATTATCGCGTTTATCAGGGGCTTCGTTTTAAGGTTTTTTGGATCGAGGCAGTAGGGCAAACAACTCCGACTGGTCTTTTTTGTAAAAACAGTAATGTTCAAAATGATGCTCGTTGGTCTGCTGTACCTCCTCGCGTGGGAGTTTTCCGCAGTGGTTTTAGCAACTTAAGCTAGTCGTATGTCTGGCGGGCTGGAGGATTGCAGGCCGTTGGTGAGGCGGCTGTCGAATTGCCACGAAAAGTTGGGGGAAAACCGGCACCGGCAGGCAAGCACTTGCAGGGTGGTTTTGTCGCGATTAACCGAGGTTGTCGCGATTAACGGAGGTTGCCGCGACGGGTTCTTGGGCGATTAAGCAGCTTTTCGCGGAAGTGAAATGATATCGGCAGGCGGGAAATTTACGAGATTGCGAATCTGATAATTCGTACGCTTTTCGTGGGTGTAATAGATTCTCGCACAGACTTCACCAATCAGCCCGAGACTGAAAAACTGCACACTCAAAATTGCAGACAAAATCCCCATCAGCAAAAATGGGTTGCCGGTCATGTCGACCCCAGAAAATAGTTTCATCAAAACAGCCGTGACACAAGACAACATGCCAGCTCCGCCAATCCAAAGCCCAAGTTTGCCAAAGAGTTTCATCGGGCTGGAAAAGTATTTCAACATATATTTGACGGTGATTAAATCGAGAACCACGCGGAATGTCCGCCCGATTCCATATTTAGTTTCCCCGAATTGTCGCGCCCGATGGTTGGTGACGACTTCGACACTCTTCGCTCCAAGCTGATGTGCGAGAATGGGAATGAAACGGTGCATTTCGCCGTACAATTCAATTTGCTGGGCAATTTCTGAGCGCATCGCTTTGAGCGTGCAGCCAAGATCGTGGATTGGGAATTCAGTGACCTTCGAAATTAACCGGTTTGCGATTCTCGAAGGAATTTTTCTACTTAAGAGCTTATCTTTGCGGTCTTTTCGCCACCCGTGTACCAGATCGAACCCCTCATCCAGTTTGTCCAACATCATGGGGATATCGTTGGGGTCATTTTGGAGATCGCCGTCAATGGTAACCAGGTAATCCCCTGTGGCATTTTGGATTCCCGCGTGCATGGCGGCGGTTTGTCCGTAGTTTCGACGAAACACCACTAGTTTGACTCGCTCATCTTTTTCAGCCACTTGTTCGAGCTTAGCAGTTGTGCCGTCGACGCTACCGTCATCGACAAGAACAATTTCGAACGGGCGTGGCTGGGATTGCATTGCTTCCAGCAGTTCGTGATACATCAAATCGACATTATCGATTTCGTTGTAAACAGGAACAATAACGGAAACGATTGGCAATGGAGTTAGATTCATGGCATTGCAGAAAAATAATTTTGTGACGCCGGAGGTTAAGCAATCTGGCTTTTTTTTACAATGTCGTTCCTGCTGCTGAAGGTCAGTGATGGAAGGGCTTTCCCCGCCACGGGATGCTAGCATGCGTGGTCATCTTGTCGGTTTCTTCCGGATTCCTTAATCAAGTCTTTCTAAACGATGGGGTTCTTTAAATTCGCTGGTTTCCAAAGGGTATCGTAATGAAAGTTTTATTATTGGTTGGGATTGCAATCTTGGGATTTTCCTTTGAGGCAATTTCATCAGCCCAGGAAATAATTGCGCAAGAGTCTGTTGCTAAGCACCCAGATTTAAATACAACGAATTCACTGGTGCCAGCAAAACCCGTTAAATCGAGCGCTATGAAAATGGGGTATCGAGTGGAGGCATGGAAGACGCTTCATTCGAGTACGTCAGAAGAGGCGGAACAGTCAATTTCAACTCTCGAGAAAATTGGCTGCGAGGTCAAATCTCGAAAACACGATAACCATATCGATGTCATTTATCGTTGTGTTAATTGGCGATCGATGAAATTATCGAACTCGCAATTGGTGGAGCAATGGTCCAGCTGGTGCAAAGATCGGGGTATGGAAACAGTCTTATTGAATCCCTCATCAGAAACCAAGTTGCCAACTGTTCGTTTTCGAATGGCAACGTCTCGGACAGTCCATTTGCATGACGAAGCTAAGGCTAAAAAGATTATTAATACGCTCAGAATGATTGGTTGTGAAGTAACGTCAAAAAGCCACGGAAATCATCTGGACGCTACTTTTTCATGTCCAGACTGGCTGACCATCGAACTTGCTGACGAGCCGCAGGCACATGCATGGCAAAGCTGGTTAAAGGAAAGCGGTTTCGAAACCAAGCATACGCACGTTAAGAGTCAATAGTGCTAAATCTATAGAATTTGGAATTCTATTTTATGTTGCCGAGACCCGGGAAAGATCACCCTGCTGCTACAACGATCGCTGGCCGACCGTTGTCGATGCATACGCGCAACGACGTTGCCGTTCAGCGGCAGCAATTTCAAGGTCGTGATTGTGTTGTCATCAAAGATCCATTAACGATGCAGTATTATCGTTTCGAAGAAGAAGAGTACATGCTCTTTGAGTTGCTGGATGGACAAACTAGTGTGGAAACGGTGAAGGCTGAGTTCGATGCGCGTTTCACACCGCAAAAGATCACGGTTCAGGAGATCTATCAATTTATTAGCATGTTGCACCGCAACTCCCTTTTGATTTCAAGTGCGCCCTTTCAAGGGCATGAGCTGTCAAACCGCGGTCGAGAAAATCGGAAGCAGGAGAGATTTCAATCTTTAACCAATGTGTTGGCGATACGTTATCGGGGATTTGATCCTGATCGCTTGTTAGGTTACCTAAACGGATACCTTGGTTGGTTTTTTTCAATGCCGGCGATGATTGCGACCTTGCTTTTATGGTTGGCTGCCATGACTCTGGTTTTTACCCAGTTCGAAACGTTTCAAAATAAATTGCCCACGTTCGCAAGTTTTTTTGATTCAAGTAATTGGATTTGGTTAGCTTTGGTTTTAGCTGTTACCAAAGTTCTCCACGAATTTGGGCATGGGCTGGCTTGCAAGCGGTACGGGGGAGAATGCCATGAAATGGGTTTGATGCTGTTGGTGTTAACCCCGTGTCTCTATGTCAACGTAAGTGATTCCTGGCTGCTATCGAATAAATGGAAGCGGGCAATGATTGCGGCAGCTGGAATTTATGTTGAATTCATGTTGGCATCAATTGCGGTGTTTGTCTGGTGGTTCAGTCACCCTGGATTAGTCAATCAGCTTGCGTTAAATGTTGTTTTTATTTGTTCGGTAAGCACGGTCTTGTTCAATGCGAATCCCTTGCTTCGATATGATGGCTATTACGTTCTTTCTGATTTAACTGAAATTCCTAATCTTCGCGCCAAGGCAAGTGCGATTTTGCAACGTGCCTGCGGGGCAGTGTTGTTGGGGATGGAAACACGGTCAGATCCATTTTTACCGACTCGTAGGAAATGGTTTTTTGCTGTTTACAGTGTCGCAGCCGCTTTGTATCGATGGTTGATCACGTTTTCAATTTTCTGGTTTGTCTATCGCTTGCTTGAACCCTATGGTTTTAAATTAATTGGGCAGTTGATTGCCCTCTCGGCGATCTATGGTTTAGTTGGTATTCCAGTTGTAAAACTGATCCGTTTCTTTGCAATTCCCGGGAGGTTAGGTGTGGTCAAACGAGTGAATTTAACGGCTTCGGTGATTGCCTGCGGAGTTCTCGTTCTCGGTGTCCTTGCATTGCCGTTGCCGCATTACGTTCACTGTAAATTCTACGTTCAGCCTCAGAACGCTAGAAATGTCTATGTCGATGTCGAAGGGGTGCTTAGCGAGGTAGATGTGCAGCCGAATGTTTATGTTCGGGAAGGTGAAAGAATAATTGAATTGACGAGCAAACAGCTCGATGTGCAATTGGCCGGAATGAAAACGCAGCTTGCTTCCTCCTATGTTCGCCTGGAAAATATACGGCAATCAGAAGCAGTGGACGCCGCATTCTCTCAAGGTCGGCAGTCCGCCGAGGTCGCGGTTCGAGCTTCCAATGCAAGTTATGAGCGGAAGCTAATGGACCGAGAGAGGTTGTCGATAAGGGCGCCGATCTCTGGTTATTTTATTGCTCCGCGGAGGGTTCGGGAGCGAGATGATGGTCAGGAGGGACTTGGTTTCTGGAACGGTACACCACTGGATCGAAAGAATCTTGGTGCCTATCTCAAATCCGGGACCTTTGTGGGACAGGTTGTACCGAACTTGGAAAAAATGGAAGCTGTTCTTGTGGTGGACCAATCTGAAATCGAATTTATTCAACAACAGCAAAAAGTTGAGTTGTGTTTGAATCAAATTCCGGGAACCATCTTCCATTCTGTGACCGATCGAATTTCGCCTAGTGAGCTTGTTGAGTTACCTCCGTCACTATCTGGAAAACATGGTGGCAGTATTGTTGTTGAATCCGATAGCGAGGGGCGTCTGGTTCCCGTGAGTACCAAGTATCGAGTGAGTGTTCCGCTCGCCAATTCGGAACGCATAATCATTTCTGGGAGTACCGGTCGCGCCAAGGTTCGTGTTGGTTCTAAGACGATTGGGCAACGAATTGTCCGCCTATTCAATGAAACTTTCCAATTCGAATTGTAGTGTTAAGTTTCCCCAAGGCTTGAACTCTAAATTCGAATTCGATCGCGTGGTTGAGCGGATTAATGCTCGATTGTGGTCCCGGAATTTTCGAGAAACGCTTCTGTTTGCTATCGGCTGTTTCCGCGGCTAGTTGCTTAATTGGTTAGAATGCTGCATAATCAGGAAAGATTGCGACCTGTCTTTCGGATAGATAGGTCGTAATCTTTTTTAGTTTGACAGTTTCAAGTTGGATGCAGTGAGCAGGAGAGAGCAAAGTGGAACGCGTACCCATGACACAAGAAGCCTACAACAAGCGTAAGGCTGAAATTGACGAGATGGAAAACGTGCAGATGCCTGCAATTGCTGAGAAAATTGCGGAAGCCCGGGCTGAAGGCGATCTCAAAGAGAATGCTGAGTACCACGCTCAACGGGAAAATCAATCTCATCTACACCGCAAGATTTCCGAATTAAAATCTCGTCTGTCACGCGCTCAAATTGTTGATCCTAACCAGATTCCTAAAGACAAGGTTGCGTTCGGTGCAACCGTGAAAGTGTTGGATGTCGATCTCGATGACGAGGAAGAAATTACGCTCGTTGGCGATGGAGATGAAGACTACGATGCGGGCAAATATTTGATCACAAGCCCGATCGGAAGAGGTTTGTTGGGGAAAAAAGTGGGTGAATTAGCCGACATCGAAGTACCGAAAGGTACTTTGCAGTTTAAAGTACTTGAGATTACCTACGACCAGTAGAATTTTTCTTTCCGAGGGGCGGTCTCTGTTTGAGGGATGCCTCGGATGATTGTGATTCCCCAGCGCGTCCGCTCGCTAAAGTGCTGCGCAGTAAGCTGGTTTTTAAATTACCCTGCTTCTCAAATCGGAAGACTTCACCAGTCTTGACGCGTTCGGCGAATGCTAGCGATCAATATCCGGTCGAGTCCCACTCTCAGCAGCGTCGATGAAGAGGATGGACGACCGCGCTACTCGCGGTTTGAATTGGTTTCCAATCCACTAGATGCCAGAAGATTGTCTTCCCTAGCGTTACATGCAAGGGTGGCTGGCTGGTTTCTGCAACCCATAGCCGAACCATCGCGTTCGTGCGGACTAACGTAATATGAACGATAAATTTGAGCAGAATTCGTGTCGGCGAATCTATTTGCAATTAATTATTGGCACCGCAGTAGTTTTTGCTTCGCCGAGCTTCGGTTTGACGCAAACGGCTCAGGTGGATTACGCAATCGCTGCAAATTATTACACCCAGGAAAGTTGGGATGAGGCGATTGATTCCTTCGGACAGTTGATACTTAAATATCCTGGATCGGAAGAGTCCGTTACCGCCAGGTTTTTTATTGCTGAAATTTTGATGAAGCAAGAAGAGTACCAGAGTGCCTTTCGCGCCTATCAGAATTTTATTCAAGAGCATCCAAATAATGCCTATCGGTCGCGAGCTGTGTTTCGATTGGGTGAGTCGGCCTACCGTTTGTCAAATTACGATGTTGCCATTCGTTCGCTCGAAGACTTTATCCTCAATCACGCCCAGCACGATCTCAATGAGTACGCGCTTGCGTATCTCGGTGAAATTCGACTTATTAGGGAGGAGCCTCAACTAGCCAAGCGAGCGTTTGAGACTGCATTGCGAATTTACCCAACGAGCCCGATGTCGAACAATTGCAGATTAGGTTTGGCGAAGTCACTGCAGGTATTAGGTCATGAAGAAGATGCTGTAAAATTTTATCAATTTCTGATTACTCAAAACTGTGACGGCTTATTAGCTGACTGTAACTTACAGTTGGGGATCATTTATTTGGGCAGGCGGGAGTTTGATACTGCTAAGAATAGCTTTCGTACGGCTATACGACTGGCCGGGACGGAGCCATTCAGAGTGGAGGCAACCTATTGGCTCGCACGAAGTCATAATGAGTTAAGCGAATATTCTGAAGCTTTGGTCTTGCTCAAAGAGGTTTTTGAAACAGAGTGTCAAGAAAGGGTGCAGGTCGCAATTTGGTTTGATGGTGCGATCGCGGCTGATCGGATTAACCAGTCTGATCTATCGAAGAAATGGCTGAAGAAGATTTGGGAACGCTATCCCCAGAATCACCTTGCTGATGATGCGATTCGACAATCGCTTGAAATAGATGTTCGAGGAAAGGACACCGCGTCAGCGCTGCGACTGATTGATACATTTTGCGTTGCCTACAAAGATAGTCCGCTCATTCCTGAGGTGTTGGAATTAGAAGGGCGAATTCACTATTCCGCGGAGGAGTATCAGACGGCAATCAACATCTTTCGGGATCTGTTGGACAATTATTCAGGCAACCGTTCGCGTGATATCAATTGGCATTATCTCAAAGCGCTGGCTCACCTTGGTGTGGAGGAATTTGAGAATTCAAAGATTGAGCTGAACAAAATATCGCTCGATGGAATGCAGCAAGAGCTAATCCCTAAATATCAAATCGCACGAGCGACTACGTTTTACGGGTTAGGAGATTACGCCGAAGCGATTCCTCACTATCGTGAATATCTTGCGGTCGAAGAAACTGGCCCCGAGGTCAATCGAGCGATGGCTGAATTGGCGATTTGTTTTGTGGAGAGTAATCAGTGGGATGACGCGAAGGTTCAAGTGACGAAGCTGCAGGAGCAGTCAGCTGGCGAATCAATATTTGAAACAACCCTATCCTTTGTCGCTGAAAAATCCTACTCCGCGGGGAAAGTCGAGCTGGCTGAGGTTTGGTTTTCAGAAATGATCGAAGATGGTATGCGACCAGAGACCATTGCTCGCGGGCTTTCTGGATTAGCTTGGCTCAAGATGAATTCAAAAGAGACGGACGCGGCCAATGGTATCTTTGAACGCTTATTGACTGAGTTCCCTAATAGCAAGTTCGGGCTCGAAGCAGCGTTGGCGCGTGGGAAATACTGCGAAGATCATGCTGAATTTGAAGAGGCTTCCAAGATTTATGATTTGGTAATTCGCGAACATAGTGAATCAACCATGGGGAATTTGGCACGGCTCCGAAAGGCCTATGCTTTGCAACAAATAGGGACGGTTGCTGACTTAGAGCAAGCTGAATCTTTGCTTGAGCATTGCTTGCAAGCTGAGCAGGCCTCCAGCGAGCACGATGAAGCACTCTATTTACTGGCTTGGATTCTTGTAGATCTCGACCGTGAAGAAGAGGGGCAAGCTGCCTTTCAGGAAATTGCTGATGAGCACCCCGATAGTAAATATTGGTCCGATTCTGCCTATCGCGTGGCACGTTCGTATTTCAAAAACGGCGAGAAGGATTCAGCGCAAAATCTCGTTTCGAAGCTAATCAAAATTGACGAAATCCAGGATGAGTTGCTCTCAAAAGTCATGTCGCTTTATGCAGAACTAACACTGAGTGAAGGGAATTGGACAAGTTTCACAGACTCAATCCGGTTGGTTCAGTCACGGTTAGAAAAAGCCAAGGATAAGCCGGTTGCTCGCGAAAAGGCCCAATATTGGCTGGCAGAGTCCCTCTACCGACAGAAGAAATATAACGAATCGCTAAAGGAATTTGGTGCTTTAGATGCATCAGCTCAGCTGATTCAAGTGAGTTTAGAACCTTGGGTATTGCTACGGCGAGCCCAATGTTTGGGTTTCCTTAATCGCTGGGTAGAAGCCGGTGTGCTTGCCGAACAGTCTAAGGAAACGTTCCCCGATTTTAAAATGGCTTACGAATTTGATTTCGTCATCGGTAGGTGTCAGGAAGACGAGGGGCGTTTGTCAGATGCCAGGGCAATTTATGAGGCGATTGTTGCTTCAGAAAACTGTGGATCAACAGAGACTGCCGCAATGGCTCAGTGGCGGATCGGTGAGACTTTCTTCCATCAAGAGGAATATGCGAAAGCAGTGCGTGCCTACCATAAAGTCGATTCTTTGTTCGCTTATCGCTA
>JAALLA010000020.1:0-2074 GCA_011087765.1 Pirellulaceae bacterium | reverse complement strand
ACATTTTAGGGGCTAATGTTTCACGAGTTCCAAAATCGAGTCACTTCACTAACCATGCGTTGGTCTTAACTAGAGTGAGAAAAAAGATGACATTACGATCCAGTTATTTTCAGCGACGTCTGCTCTTGGGAGTCAGTTTCGTCGTGACTCTGTTATCGCTCTCCTGCTGTGGCGGACTGATGGCACAAGAGATTGACAGCGGATTTGAAATGCCGACCCCAGTCGTTGAGACGCCTGAGCCGGCGAGTCAAGCAGATGCGGTTTCTGAGTTAGAATCTTCTAATCAGGTTATTTCCGGCACACGTCGTTTGACGGACATCGTACGCAGTGGCGGACCGTTGATGATTCCAATTGGAATCTGCTCGTTCATTTTGGTTGTTTTTATTTTTGAACGGTTCATTGGGCTGCGTAAAGGGAGAATTATTCCCGGTCCATTTACCAAACGGTTTCTTGAACAATTAAGAGACGGTGATCTCGATCGCGAAATGGCTTTGCACTTGTGCGAACGAGACCGAAGTACGATGGCGAACGTGTTTAAGGCGGGTGTTCTCAAGTGGGGTCGATCTGCGGTTGAGATAGAACAGTCTGTGTTGGATGAAGGTGAACGTTCAGCGAATCATTTGAGGAAATACCTGCGACTGATCAATGGTGTCGCGACGGTTTGCCCGCTACTCGGTTTGCTGGGTACCGTTTTGGGCATGATTCACGCTTTCGATTCGATTGCGACAGTGAGTTCGGCCACCACGGATCCGAAGGCTCTGATTGCCACGGGAATCAGTCAGGCGTTACTGACAACAGCAGCGGGTCTTTCGGTCGCTATTCCGGCCCTGATTGCCTACATCTTTTTCTGCAGTCGCGTGGATAAACACGTGATGGAAATTGATGAACTGGGAATGAAGGTGGTTAATCTAATTTCTGCAGAAGCTATTCTTGAGCGCGATCCTGCAAGGCAGGCTGCCTAAATGAAGGGAATTGCAAGATGCCATTAAAAACACAACCGGACGACCAGTCGTCAATCAACTTAACTCCGATGATTGATATTGTTTTCTTGTTAATCATATTTTTTATGGTTGGCACGAAGTTCAGTGAGCTGAATGATTTGGAGCGGGACATTTCGATTCAAGTGCCTGCGGTTAGTGGAATTGCTGCGTTGACGACTGCTCCGAGAAAGCGGGTCATTAATGTGCACGCGGACGGACGAATTGTGCTTGATGAAAAGTTTGTTTCATTGGGTCAGTTGCAAGAGGATTTGGTTGCTGCACGGCAGCAATATAAGAAACTGGGGGTAGTTATCCGCGGTGATGAAGCAAGCCAGTATGGAAATGTCGCGAGCGTCTTTGCGACTTGTCAGAAAGCTGGCATATCCGATTTAAATATCTCCGTTAGATCAGTTGTGAGGCGTTAGTTCGCCGCGAAGTACTTTTGAAGCGTTAAAAATCATTACACCATGGTCTGTGACCAACCTCATCGATAATATTGGATTTATTAAGATGGATTTCTTTCCAAGCCAGCTTGAACTGCTTTCCTCCGTTTTGCCGGCAGGGAATTTGCAGTGGTTTTTGCTGATCGGCTCAGGGATTCTTGCGGTCTCCCTACTCGTCCTGGCGATGACAAAATGGGGCCATTCGCGGCCGGTTTGGAAGTGCGTGATTTTATCCTTTGTCGCTCATATTCTGTTGCTTGCCTACGCTTGGGGAACCTGGTTGATCTTGGAGCCGCCAGTCGTAGCAGAACGGGAGGTGACCCCGCTTCGCGTGAACCTGACCGAGGAATCGGGCGATTCAATTGATGGATTGGAAATTGTGAAATCCACGGAGTCTCTTTCCAAAAGTATGAAACAATTTGTCGTAGATCAGCCGATTCCAACCGAGGATGAATTGGCACGGCCGGATTTGGATGCGGAGGGGTTTTCTGGAAAAGTTGTGGATCGTGTTCCCGAAAAAATCACCACGAAGAAAACTGAAATCTCTATCAATGCGAACGAGGGGAAAGGTGGACGGGCAGATTTTTTAGATAGACCTGAAGAGATTGCCGAGAGTTCGCCAAGTATAAAAAAGCAAATTGAACCCACAGC
>JAALLA010000195.1 GCA_011087765.1 Pirellulaceae bacterium | reverse complement strand
TCGCAGCACTGGCAGACAATGAACGCCCCAATGTTGTTGTCATCATGAGTGACGATCAAGGTGGCGGCGATTACGGATTTCAGGGGAATCCGCTAATTGAAACGCCTTCACTTGACTCCATGTTTAAAAACGGTGGGTGCTTAACAAATTTTTATGTTAGCCCTGTTTGCGCTCCTACACGGGCGAGCCTCATGACAGGAAGGTACAACTATCGAACGCGGTGCATCGACACCTACATTGGTCGAGCCATGATGGATTCCGATGAAAAAACACTCGCAGAATATCTCCACGACGCAGGGTATCAAACGGGAATCTATGGAAAATGGCATCTCGGCGACAACTATCCACTGCGTGCTAATGATCAAGGGTTCCAGGACAGCCTGATCCACCGCGGTGGGGGAATCGGCCAGCCTTCCGATCCAATTGGAGCCGAAGGAAAATATACCGATCCAACGTTGATTAAAAACGGAATTGAAACACCCATGAAAGGATACTGCACCGACCTTTACTTCGATGCAGCCATGGAGTTCATTGACCAAAGCGTAAACGCCAAGAAAAACTTCTTTACCTACATCGCAACCAACGCTCCGCATGGGCCATTTCACGATGTTCCCGAAGCGCTTTATGAAAAATATCGCCAAGTCGATTTTTCGCCTATTCTGATTTACAAACTCAACGAAAAACGATTGGAAAAAGAGAACGACAAACTGGCTCGGATCGCGGCAATGATCACGAACATTGACGTCAATGTAGGTCGTCTTGTTGAACACCTTGAATCTCTGGGAGTCTTGGAAAACACAATTGTCATTTACCTTAATGACAACGGACCAAATTCGATGAGATTCGTAGGTAATATGCGGGGCATGAAAACGCATGTCGATGATGGTGGGATCAGGTCACCCCTGCTGTTTCACTGGCCCGCCAAAGTCAAATCAGGACATCGATCGAATTTAATGTGTGCTCATATCGATGTGCTTCCGACGCTCCTCGATGCCTGTTCGATCGAGAGCGATAAAACCCGTCCCATCGACGGCCGTAGCTTTCTGCCACTGCTTGTCAACGACCGCCCAGACTGGCCCAACCGGTCACTCGTGTTCCAAACTCATCGCGGAGACAAACCACAGCTTTATCATCATTTTGCGCTTCACAACGGCCCTTGGAAACTTGTACATCCCAGCGGATTTGGAAATGAGAATTTTGATGGCGAAGTCAAATTGGAACTCTACAATCTCAAGCAAGACCCGCGACAACAAAACAATATCGCAGCCGGCAAACCGGAAGTTTTCGCACGGTTAAAAGCAAACTATGAATCCTGGTTCGAAGATGTCAGTTCCACCCGCCCCGACAACTATGCCCCTCCCCGAATTATTATTGGCACCGACTACGAACCTAAAACGGTATTGACGCGACAAGACTGGCGACACTCACAGGGCAAGCCTTGGGCTCGCGATTCCAATGGCTCCTGGTTGTTAGAAGCAGAGAAACCAATGGCTTACGAGATCGAAATCATTTTTAATTATTCACCGCCAAAGGGCAAAGCTTTAATCAAAGTGGGCAACCTCGCGCAGACGATCGATATCCCCGCGGGACAACAGAGAGGCCATGTCCGTCTTGTCGACATTCCGCAAGGTAAAACCACTCTGTCAGTTACCGCTGATTTCAATGGAAAAAAGCAAGGCCCGCATCAGGTTATCCTCACCCGTCAATGAGAATGACTAGTTGAGCTTTGAGCCTTGCATGGCCGGCCATTACGTCATTCCCGGACAATCCAAGATGCACCGGCGACTAGCCAGGTACCCGTGTTTGCTGAATTGCGTTTCGCCATGCGAATGGGAAAGGAGGCATTCGCATAACCTCAAACAGCCCGATTGCCGTGCCGATGACCGCACCCACAAGATGAGCAATCGGAACCGCGGTAAATCCATCGCTACTGACGAACAAAGTACCACCAGCAAGGTACTCGTAGCCTATTTTTCCCATCATCCCGACAAACAAAAAACCATATAATCCCACACCGGGCCAGTTTCTTTCTCGAATCGAACTGTCAACTAAATACACAACTGCTAAGCCAAATAAAGCCGTATCTAATCCACTCAACCCTCGATAAGAATTTACGTCCAGCGAAAAATGAGAAACAAACAAAGGAATCGCAATCGCCGATAATGCCAACGCGATGGCAAAGGGAACTGAATTTCTACGTTCGCAAATAGCACCCATCGTGACAAACATCACGAGATCCCAAACGAGATGGTCAAACGACCAATGAGCGGTGTGGCAAGTAAACAGCTGAGCCAATTGATGCAAAACTGGTGAATTCGTTTGAAAATCAAGCAAACTTTCAAAACCAGGCGCTAAGAAAACAATCACTGTGGCGACCGCAATCGTTAAAGTGATCGGAATTTCTTTGATGAACTGGTACATGATTTTCTCGATTCTAAAAAGGGGGCGAGCTATCAATCGCAAACACTAGATAGCAGAGACTCTCAATCTCGAACTAAACTGACTCCACCGGCCCCTGCCGCTCTCTCGCTCGAAGGCGAAAGAGCGGCGACCTGGAATCCAATCATCAACAACTTTTCCTTAAGAAATGTCGGCCTCTTTCTTCAAGCCTCCTTTTCGTTTTCTTCGAGCGGCTGCTACGCCTGCCATCCCCGCAGCGATCAGACCGGTAATCGGATCAATTGCACCTCCGCCACCGCCACCGCTGCTACTGCTGCTACTGCTCGTTGAGCGCCAAGGCGAGCTGTTACCCTTCACTGACGGTGTAGATCGCGAGCTTGACCTTCTGGGCGAGCTAGGTGCAGTTGAAATTGGCTGAGTTCCAAAGTTTAAATCCTGTCCTCGCTGAGGAGGCTTGTTAGCAACTCTCTTTTTGGGAGCCGCTGGCTTCGATACTTTTTTCGCAACTTCCTTACTTTCTGCATCGCTTTCAATCGGGCCCAAATTAGCCATCGAATTTTCTCGCAACTCCTTTAGCGATTCATCCAGTTTTTTACGAGCTGCCCGATCGCGCTGGATCCTCGTCGCATTGCGTCGGTCAATTTTCCATCGCTTGTACTCTTTGTCATTTTCTAGAACGATAAAAGAAGCGTACTCACTCACAATAGAATAGCCTTCGCACAAGTTAACAATCTCATTGACAAGGTCGGATGAATCTCCTTTTCTACGCATCTGGTCCATCAATCCTTGCACTTGATACCACGCCCACATTCGATCAATTTGCGGGTTGTCGGCGTTGAGCTTTGGAAAATCAAAACTGACACTCTGCTCAAACGGACGGCCCATCACAGTTCCTTTCAACGTCACGTTACCCTCGCCAAAGTCTTTGTATCGCCCAATCATCCGAATCGGCTTGCCGTGGTAAAGATTGGGAAGTGCTCCTGGCAGCATGTCGTAAACCGGCACGCCATCAATAGTTAAGACAAGGTCTGTCGCCACAGGATGAACCAATTTCCGTCGAAAAGCGTCGGCCTGTCGAATGAAATCATCCTCATGCGAAATGAAGGTCGCTAAACCACCGGCATCCTGAGCCAACTGCTTCAACAATGGTCGGTTTACTTCGTTTCCAATCCCAACGCAAAAGACTTTAGAACTGGCTGGAGCGTCAGAGATCAGCTCAAGCAACTCTTTTTGGCTGCCAGATTCCGTCATTCCATCCGACAAAACGACAACATTCAACTCTCGATCCGGTTGCTTATATCGGTACGCTGCGTTCATCGCCGGACGAAGGTCTGTTCCCCCTTTTGCATATTGCTCACCCAGAAACTTGGTCAACTTTTCCTTCGCATCAACATCCACCTCTGCTAATTTGCTAAACAGCATCTTGGGAGCATTGTTGAAAACCATCACATCAAATCTGTCTTCTGCACCAAGAGAATTAACAAATGCCTCCACTGCCCCCTGGGAGAGCATTAACTTACCGTCGTTTCTCATGCTACCCGAAATATCGACTACAAATACGTAATCCATTCCGCCTGCTGTATTTTCCAACTCCTCTCCGGCTGTTAGCGACATCAAAAAGTAGCCATCTTCTCCCTCGTGTTTCGAGGTAATTAGATCGATTCCAGTCTTGGCTCGCTTTGATTGAAATGCGATTACGATGTCCCGACTCAAATCACCTTCGTTTACTTCCATGCTGGCCTGTGCGTAATCACTCGAATGATTCACAACAACGAACTCATTTGGATGTGAATGACTCGTGATTTTTTTCACTGGAATTTCACTCTTGATATCAAGCGTCAATGCAAACTTCCCAGTTGTTTTTTCGTTTTCAGCCTTTGTCGATGTTGCCAGTGGAAAAACATAAGTTGACCAATCATGATCAACATCCAACGGTTGGTAATAAACCACTTTGATGTGCTGCTCAGCGTGTGGCTGAATTGGAAAAACTCTCATCTCAAAGGTCTTGTAATCAACCTGCTCCAGAAGCCCCGGGTCTTTTTTTGTTCTCTTATAACTTTGGTAAATTTGCCGAGCTCGCTTCTTCTCAACAACTTCACCAATCATCTCTTTTCCATTGATGATCATGCTGAAGTTACTCACACTTGCATTGACCGGAACAGGGAATGTGTAAAGCGCTTCAACAATCCTGCTTTCCGTGTTGAGGAAAACTTGATTTACCTCAGTCACGGCAATTCCATTGTTAATCGTGACGTTTACCACTTGCTCCTTAATCAGCAGTCGCCCGCCAAAGCCACCCCTGGCTACCAACAACCCCGAAGCATTCGCCAGTCCCGAGGGCATTGCCCCGAGCACGAGCGCAACCAACAGGGCAGGCAGCCAATAACCACGAAGGCGGCTTCGATTGTGATGCCCTCCCTCGTCAGTAAAACACTGTTCTTTTGAAACTTGCATTGGACTCTCCAGTAAATGGGACGCTCAAATTGAGCATTGATTATCTGAAAACGTCATTTGCAAGCCGCGTGCCAAACAATTTAAAAACCTTAAGCCATTGAAATAAAACAACTCACAAAACACCTGGGGAACAAACCAAAAAACTCAACGACCATGGCGTGCAATTGATGTACATTGAAATGTGCACAAAACGATCACCGGGAGTTCCCAATGCTTTTTACCGACCACGAGAGAACACTCGCCGAGACCATTGCCGAGCTTTCTTTCGCCAATCCATTTTTGCCCAACCGCGTGGAATTGGAAAAACTCGCCTTGGGAAATCAGTTCGACCCAAACACTCGGCCTTTTTGGTCATGGTCCCTGAACGATGAGTTGGATCGACCCAATGTTGTCAAACTCACTCAACAAGTGCTCTCCCTTACGGAATCAACCAGAACAAAGTTACTCACGTCAACACAAGCAACTGACGACGAATTACTTCTCTATTCCGATCTGGTTTGGTACGTCCTCTACTACGAGCATTTCGCAAAACGAGTTAACCAACCCGCTAATACCAAGGCTGAAACATCGGCTTGGGAAAGATTTTTAGAATCAGTGGATTACTGGATGAAAATCAGCGACCGTAACATCCCAACTCACGACCAACCGGAACATATTTATGCCTGTCTTTATCAGGTCAAGCGCGCATTTTTAAATATTTTTCACTGCGTCATTGGACGGTCGTGGCCAATTTGCAAACTGCGGGCAAACATCTGGGAATCCATTTTTACTCATAACATGCGTCGCAGTCGACAAACTTTGTATAGCTCTATGAATGAGGTAACCACTTTAGTGGTTGGCAATACGGGCACTGGTAAAGAGTTAGTTGCCCGTGCTGTCGGACTCTCGCAGTATGTCCCTTTCAATAAAAACAATAGACAGTTTACCGACGCTGATTCCGAACGTTTCTTTCCGCTCAATCTTTCTGCATTTTCACCGACTCTAATCGAGTCAGAATTATTTGGACATGAGAAAGGTTCATTCACCGGCGCTATTGCAAAACGGGTTGGTTGGCTCGAATCGGCCGGTAGATATGGAACCGTTTTCTTAGATGAAATTGGCGAACTCGATGAAAGCATTCAGGTAAAATTACTGCGAGTTCTTCAACAGCGTCAGTTTCAGAGAATTGGTGACAGCAAAACTCTTGAGTTCAAAGGAAAGTTTATTGGCGCCACCAACCGAAACCTCGCCCAGGAAATAAACAAAGGCACTTTCCGAGAAGACTTTTATTACCGACTATGCTCTGACATCATCTCCACTCCCACGCTGATTGAACAACTTGTCGACCGCCCCTCGGAATTCGGATTTTTAGTCGATTTCATTTGTCGCCGTATTGCTCCCGGTGACCACGAGGAGATTCGAGATTCAGTCATTAAATGGTTTGAATCTTCGGATTTAGAAAATTACCAGTGGCCCGGAAACATGCGGGAACTTGAGCAGTGCGTTCGAAATATCATTATCCACAACCAATATACGCCTCCCTCAAAAACAACTCAAAGCAATTTTTCCAGAGCTATTGATGAGGTGACAATGACATCGGATGAACTGTTGTCTGAATATTGCGCAAAAGCCTACAGAAAATATGGCAGCTATGAAAAAGCTGCCGAAGTCCTTGGGCTTGACCGTCGAACCGTACGCGCAAAAGCCAGTAAGAAAAAAGAGACTTAAATTGGCTCTGCTGAATTCCTGTTTCCCCGAGACGTTTCCTGGGTGAAGCAACGGATCTAAATCGCATTTTTTAGAGTTTAATGTCGGGATATCGTTACCCCTGAGATCGATGCCTCGTTAGACTGACGTTTTAAATTCTCTAAGCAGGCGATTTTTTTAAAAAGATTTCCCAGTGATCATCTCGGAACTGAGACACTTGTCATTCGTGGCTTCCAGCACTCTAAACGTTCAGTAGCAACATGGCTAAGTCATATTACGAAATATTAGACATCAGCCCCGAGGCGAAAGAACCGGAAATCCGACGCGCCTATCGCAACGTATTGCGGAAATATCACCCGGATCTCCATCCCAACCAACGGAAAGCTGCGAAACGATCTCGGCAACTAAATGCAGCTCTGGGGGTTTTAACCAACCCTGCCGAGCGTGCCCGTTATGATGCCAAGCTGAAAAGAATTGAAAAACGAAAAAAAAGAGCGGATGAGAAAGCCAAACAAAAAACTTCCAGTTCCAATACCCATTCGAGTTACCGCAAGGCTAACTCAAATCAAAAACGCAACACAAGCTCCAGCAATCGAGCTAATCGCCAACCGGGACCCCGCCCAGGTTTCAAACAGCGCAGCGCAAATGGATCGGCTAATAACGCAACAGGGAAAAAACATAAACGGCCTAACGGCCCGAAATGGAAGAAGAAACCGGAGCGTAAACGGAATCGCAAAAGACCTGCCTCCTCCCGTTGGACTCGCCCAGCTCAGCCATTTAAACATACGCCCAAGCCTGAACTCGACTATCAACATGGGCTGGCGATCGGCATTTTTGTCGGCGCAGTTCTCGTCATCCTGTTACTGGCCTTACTGGTCCTGCTAGGCCTGGTCGAACTCAAAATGCTAAATCGATCATTAATCGAATTCTTCGCTTAATTTGTCAGACAAACACTTGATAAACGGGATGCTCTGTCAGCAAAATCGACGACCTCACTTAATTTACTCTCTAATTATTCTGAAGGACGATTCCAATAAATAATTAGATTGTGAGTTGAGCGACCCGAGGCCACGATATCCAACCGCCCATCTGCATCTAAATCAGCAACACGCAAGTCTTCACAAGCCATGTTGTTTTCATCCACAAAAAACGAATTCCATCGGCGCTCCAAGCCATTGCCCGATTCGGGAAAGTAAATCTTAATCCCAAATTTACCATCCTCATTAGCCGCCCTCCAACCAGCCACAATCTGCCGTTGGCCATTCCCCAAAAAATCGCCTACAGCAACTGCGTGCCCTTGATTTAACTTTGTATCGAGGACAGTCCGCTGAGCGTAAGGTACCGGCCTAGCTTCAGCTGACATTTTTGTCTCGTAGAGAACCAAGTTTGTGCCGTGAAACGGTTCGACAGTCGCCAGAAACGTAGCACCGGCAACGTCTCGACCAAACCGGATCTCCCCACCCCCCTGAACACCTGAAAGCGTCTCGCGACGCCATTGACCGTCGCGAAAACTGATTTGCTTTGCACCCTCTCTACCAAGATAGAATATGTCTTCCGTGTCGGCACCGTCACGTGTCTTTGCAATGTCAAAAT
>JAALLA010000194.1:6693-8174 GCA_011087765.1 Pirellulaceae bacterium | reverse complement strand
TCCGATACCCTTGATACGCATGGATGGTGTGTACGTACTCAAGGAGGGATCTTAATTTACCCTGTTGAGGAGAGATCCATGTCACTCGAAAGTCTAAATACCGTAATGGCTCTTGGTTTTTTTACCGTCTGGCTAATGGTCGGACAGTTTTCATTCATAAAAAGTTAGCGGTCTTGTGCGTCAACGACCCTGATCGTTGTGTCATTTCACAAGTTCTGATTACCAATGTTGTCTAGTTCCCTGCCGTCGATGTGGCTGAAGGGGCTCGATCAAGGTTGCTGTATGCTCTTGAATCGATTTTGAATCGATAAGAATGCGAAGTCAGTGGCAATCGGTACATCTCTAGATCTTTAGGTTTACTAAAAACTGATTGACGAGAGGTGCCCGTAGTCGCCGGTCGAGGGTTCGTGTATCCTGAGAGCATGAAGGATAGCCGCGAAAAACCACCTGAAGACTCCGCTTGGCGTGATTTAAAAGATGAGCAAACTGCGACTCAAGTCTTGCAGTCCAGGGAGGGTGCGCCCGGATCAGAAAGCGACCTGACCTATTTGCCGATTTCAAAGCCAGATGGACAGTATTCGGTTAAACGAAAAACAGTCTTGCCAATTTGCTTATTCATAGCGACGTGCCTCTCAACGTTTTGGGTTGGAGTATCGCTCTGGAACCCAAATTTTTTCGAGCCGTTTTATCGGGCGATTTCGAATCCGACTGCTCAAGAAGGGAGCCTTTTAGAGATACGCCAAATGCTGTTGGCGAATTGGGATACGGGGCTAATTTATATGCTGTGTGTCATGCTGATTTTATTGATGCATGAGATGGGGCATTTCATTGCGACAATAATTTATCGGGTGCCGGCGTCCTATCCATTTTTTCTGCCATTTCCTGCTAATCCAATTGGAACACTCGGAGCAGTGATTGGAATGCAGGGTGCGCTCGCAGATCGAAAACAGATATTCGACATCGGCATTGCGGGGCCGTTAGCAGGCTTGGTGGCTGCAGTACCGATTGCTTACTTTGGTGTCAGTCAGCTTGATCTAACAACTCAACCTTACGGCGGATTTGGATTTCGTTTGCCGTTACTGCTTGATTGGTTCGCAAAGGCGACTGCAGTTCCCGGCTACGAGACTGGGGATGTTGTCTGGATGAGTCAGTTGAACCCACTATTTGTCGCTGGCTGGGTAGGTATGTTGATCACCGGGCTCAATATGATGCCGATCGGCCAGTTAGACGGCGGGCACATCACTTACACGTTATTCGGTAAAAAAGCGCACGGGATAGCTCAGGCAACGATTGTGTTTGCGATCGCCTACATGGTTTACCACAATAATTTCATGTTGATATTAATGGTGATCTTGCTGTTGTTGATGGGGCCGAATCATCCACCCACCCGCGATGACAAGGTAACGATTGGCCGCTTTCGTTACGGCTTGGGACTGGTTTCGCTGACCATACCGTTTCTTTGTTTTCCACCGCAGATATTC
>JAALLA010000194.1:0-6593 GCA_011087765.1 Pirellulaceae bacterium | reverse complement strand
AAGTAATTTTTCAGTGAAGTAATTTTTCAGTGCGTGAACGCAAGGTGAGTGAAAACACTGTGATAGTAAGCAAGTACCGGTGTCGGCAGTTGAAGGACGGAAGTACGGATGAATTGCTTCCGGTACCATTTCTTTCAGAATCCCAGTCTGGTCTTTCCAAGACGCAAACTCCCGTTTTTCCGTGAAGGAAATGGTTGCAACGTCCGGTTTGTCTGGCACAATACAGGTTCGACGGATGATCGATATTCATCCTTCGTTCGTTGCAGCGGCGGTTAGGTTTCTGAATGCCTGCAACTCACAATTGAACCTATTCGACTCACCCATTTCAAAGACAATAAATTATGGCAAATTCAGCTTTTCACTCCAGCATTGAAGGTGCTCAGCACGGTCCCAAGGGACTTGATGATTTTCTTGCTTTTGCAAAAGATTCAGGCGCAGCGGGCGCTCAACCCTCTAACTATATGCTCGAAGCTTCCGAGGACGGAACGAGTTTTAAAACTGCTCAAGAGATTCGGGACGCCTTTGAGAAAAATGGCTTGAAGCTCGATGGTATTTCCGCTCATTGTCCGTTTTGGGTCCATACCAGTGCTTGGACAGGAACCAAATCTGGGCATCCATTTATTCATGGTCCCAATCAAAACTTGTCTCCGGACGAGTTGGAAGTTTGGTATGAAACTTACTGCCTTAAATTGATGGATCTTTGCGCTGAACTTGGTGTCAAGATTCTACCGATGTTTTGGGGCGTTGCTTTTGGGTGGGAACTTTCAACCGGTTACCCATGGGGTTTTTGGGCGGGGCCGGGGTTTGATTTAGTTGAGGCTGGCAAAGAGAGATTTATAAATAAGACTGCGAAATTACGGGCCCACGCCAATAGTCTCGGGATTTATCTTGCCCACGAAATTCATCCCGGCACCGCAGCGATGTGTGCGGATGAATTTAATATGCTGGTCGATATTTGCGATGGCGATCAATGCCTTGGCGTCAACGCGGATCCCTCCCATTGTTGGGAAGGTGAAGATTGGGAGTCAAGGTTCCTAAAAGTTGGGCCTCGGGTTTATGGTTGTCATGTCAAAAATTTCACGATTCACAAGGGTGTGCCGCTGAGAAAAATGGAATCTGACTGGCATAATCGCGCGATGCAATTTACAGATCTCGCCACTGGAGATTTAAATATGACGCGCTATGCAGAGGTAATGCTTCGCATCGGCTATGCCAAGCGATACTGTGAAGTTATGGGGACTGAGACTGCCCCTTTGGTTGTGGAAGCCGAGAGTAATTACCGAGACGGTGATGCAACGAGTGCAGATGGAATTGCCTGGGTGCGAGATAATCTCTGCTTTCCCGTTGCGGAAGGTTCGTTCGAAGATGCGATGGGCGCGTAACGTATCCATTCAGTTACACCACATTCGTTGAAAGAATCGAATTGGGTTGTTTGCTATAGATAGCGGCGGGTAGCCAAAACTACTTGCCGCTTTTTTATTGAGATGCAAATTGTTAGGAGACCAAGGGAAGCTGTATTTCTTTCTCGCCCAAAATGCTGATAATAGAGCTGTGTTTCTATTTAGCGTTTAGTAAAGCCAAGTGAATGAATGCAACTTCAGATTTAATCAACATCCGTCGCGACGGAGCGTGTGGAACGATCGTGCTCAACCGGCCAGAGCGAAAGAACGCTTTATCAAGAGAGTTGGTTCAGCAGCTTAGCGAGGCATTAGAAGATTTCCATGGTGAACGATCTGTGCGAGCAGTGATTTTGACTGGAAGTGGAGATTCTTTTTGTGCGGGAACCGACCTCAACCAATTGAAGGAAACGGCGGAGTCAAAGAATGCATTAGAGCTTTGGCATCAGGATTCCCGC
This sequence comes from Pirellulaceae bacterium, assembly GCA_011087765.1. Taxonomy (GTDB): domain Bacteria; phylum Planctomycetota; class Planctomycetia; order Pirellulales; family Pirellulaceae; genus Mariniblastus. The sequence continues at coordinate 4,738 of JAALLA010000194.1, read as the reverse complement.
GCTTTGCTGGAGTTAGTTGAGAAGATGTTGCGGTTTCCCAAGCCGATTATTGCTGCGGTTAATGGGTGGGTCATGGGCAGTGGTGTTTCCTTGATGTTGGCAGCAGACATCGTTGTCGGGGGAGATCGTTCCCAGTTGGGTTTGCCGGAGGCTTTGCGAGGTCTTAACCCCGGGATTACGACGCCGCTAATGAGTTTTCGAATTGGCACAGCGGCTGCTTCAAAAGTACTTTATTCAGGCCTCCCGTTGACTGCAGAGGATTCTTTGCGTCTGGGGTTGTATCAAGAAGTCGTTGAAGAGTCTTTGGTGTGGGCGAGGTGTTTTGAGATTGCCCGTGCTTGTGCCGCCGGAGCCCGAGAGTCCCATCAAATGACGAAACAGTTGCTCAATGAGACGATTGGCGAAAATCTATTTACACAATTGAGTATTGGCACCGCGAATATGGCAGCGGCTCGGACCACGCCTGCGGCGACCGAAGGCATTGCTGCTTTCCTGGAAAAGCGGGATCCCCAGTGGGATTAGCTGAAGGTGCATGGGGCAGGTGATTTTAAAACCGAAACTATTCGATCGATTTCAATAGTTCATACGAATAGATCCCTGCACTGTGGCCGTCAGAGAATTGGATGTTGTAGGCGTAGTTTCCGACGGGGCTCATTGCCACGATGTCCAGCGGCATGGTTTCTTGGAGTGACAGAACTGGCAGGATGTTCCTCAGTTTTTTCTCGCCAGCAGCCGATTCGTGAGCAGGTTCCATTCGTTTTTCGGTGCAGTGCGCGCATCGGCAATTGTCGCGGAGCTTTCGAAACGAAATTGTCTGTTCCGATGAATCGCTCCATTGGATGAGCAATTCGCGGTTTTCAGTTTTTTCAAGTCGAATTGGTTGCAGTTCGTCTGGAGTTTGAGATGCCATGGGAACGTCGTTGAAGTTAGGTTCGTGGTGGGATCGTTGAGCCTTATGAAGACTCCACTGAGAGTTGTTTGATCACACCGATCAAGCGGTCGATTTCGTGGGAGGTGTTGTAGTGAACGAGGCCGATTCGCACCATTCCTTCGGGTTCAAATCCCATTCTTTCACTGAATTCCAATGCGTAATAGTTGCCGTTCCAGACGTAGATTCCGTTTTGACTGAGTCGGCTTGCCAGTTCCGCTGGTGAGATGTTCCGATGTCTGATGGAGAACGTAGGAAACCGTTCGCTCAGTCGGGCTAAATCGGTGATGCCGTAAATTTCAATTTCTTCAATTTCCGAGAGACCTTCGATTAACTTCTGCGAAAGGGTCTGTTCATATTCGACGATGGCTGAAAACGCCGCCTTCAGAGCATCGCGTCGACTTGCATTTTCAGACGCTCCGGTTTTCTTTCCAATGTCAGCGATGTAATCCACGCAAGCCATGCCAGCAGCGATTGACTCATGGGATTGAGTGCCAGTCATCCAGCGAGTTGGCAGGCGATTGTCTGCCGGGCGAACTTTGAAAGGTTGTAACTCTTCGAGGAGTTCTCGCCGGCCCCAAAGCATTCCAAGGTGTGGCCCAAAAAATTTATAATCAGAACAGGCAAGGAAGTCGCAGTCCCAGTCAGCCACATCGATGAGGCCGTGCGGTCCGTAATGCACTGCATCGAGATAAACTTTAGCATCGACTTGGTGTGCCATTTCTGCCACTCGTTTGACAGGGTTGATACCTCCGGTTGCATTGGAAGCACAGCCTACAGCGACCAGTTGAGTTTTTTCACTAAGCTTGTTGCTTAGATCGTCCATGTCGAGGGTGTAGTCGTGAGGGTGAAAGCTCACGAAGTGGACCTTCGCTCCAGCCTCCTCGGCGGCAAGAACCCAGGGGGATATATTTGCGTCATGGTCGAGGGAGGTCACGATGATTTCATCGCCCGGTTTCCAGGTTTTCGATAGAGCGCGTGAGAATGAGAAAGTGAGTGAAGTCATGTTTTGCCCGAAAGCGACTTCATCACCATCGGTTGCCCCCACGAATTCCGCATGAGCCTGGTGGCATTTGTGGAGCAGTTCATCACTTTCGATACTCGTCGTAAAGTGTCCACCGTGGTTTGCGTTACAATGAAGTAGATAGTGGGACATCGCGTCGGCAACGCACTGGGGCACCTGCGTTCCCGCGGGGCCATCAAAGTAAATTACTGATTCGTCATTTTGCTTGCGTTGGAGTGCGGGGAATTGTGCTCGGCAAGCGTCGATTAGTTGAGCGTCAAATTTCATCTTTGATCTATAAACCTTTTACCTTTGGCTTCGAAACGGGGCAGCGATCCTGCTGGAACGCATTCAACTTCAACTCGCAATCCAAGTTGGATTTGTAATTCAGCGCGAACTCGTTCTGGAGAATCGAGTTGGTCTTCAATTTCAATTTTTAATTGGTCCATCGATTCTTGTTTAAACGTGGTGAGCCGGTATTCGACGATCTCAGGAAAGCCTCTCAAAATTTTCTCAATCGACGTTGGAAAAACATTGACGCCACGAATGATCATCATATCGTCGGTGCGTCCCAAGACTCCTCCCTGGAGCAGGACAAAATTACTGTCCCCCGAATTGTTCCAAAGGGGGCGGACCAAGTCACCCGTGCGGTAACGGATGACCGGGCTCCCGATTCGTCCGAGGCAGGTTAACACTAACTCAGAAAGTTCACCTTCGACCGCGGGTTTGCCGGTTGCCAGCGAAATGAATTCGGCAGAAAACTCGGCTTCATTGACGTAGATTCCTGCTCCCTCGTCGTCTGCATAGCCCCAGGGGCCGACTTCACTGGCGCCACTGTGATCGATCACTTTGGCATTCCATGACGATTCAATTCGCTCACGAATGCTTGGGATGGAGCCTCCCGGTTCCCCGGCGACAATGATTTTTTCAACGGATGAGGAAGTCAAATCAACTTCATTTTGCTGAGCGACCTCGGCCATGTGGAGCGCGTAACTGGGCGTGCAAAAAATAATTGTCGCTTCGATTGAGCGAATCAGTTCAATTCTTGCGATCGTTGACAGTGAGCCCGTGGGAGCGATCATCGCACCTCGTTCTACTGCCGCATCAAACGCGCTCCAAAAGCCAATGAAGGGGCCGAAACTAAAGGCCATTACCACGCGATCGCTGGAATTCAATGCAGCTGAATCGAGGACATATTGCCAGGTTTCCATCCACCAGTTCCAGTCATTGGCAGTGTCTAGGACAATCAGCGGGCGACCGCGGGTTCCAGAAGTCCGATGGAAACGGCAATACTGGTCCAGTGGGAAAGTTAAATTGGCGGCGAAGCCAGCTTCGTTTTCCGGGTCGAGTAGTTCTTCTTTGAGCGTAAAAGGTAATTTCTCGAGTTCGTCCATCGAGGTGATCGGGAACTTACTTGCTTCGAGCTTTGATTGGTAAAAACGATTGGTTGGGAGAATCGCTTCAAACACTTGGTTCAAACGCTTCAACTGATAGGTCTTCAGCTGATCGCGATCCCAGGATTCTATTTCTCGTCGCTGGGAGTGCGTCGTTCGTTGGTAGTCGATATTTGACATGTAAAAATGATAAACGCGGCGGGGGTCAGCGTAAATCGGTCGATCTCAAAATGCTGATTAACGAAATTACGGTCAATTGGTCCGGTGGCTCAGTAAAAGGAAAGGGTTACACTGGGCGTTCGTTCCCCTAATCTTATGAGTTCGAGGGGGCAATCCCAGTTTTTAAACAGCTGATTGGAGATAGATGCCATTTTACGCGCAGCATATTAAAGCGGCCCGACTCCAACTTCAGAAGAATGATCCGGTCATGAAGCGAATCATTAAATTGGTTGGTCCATTTCATGCGAAAACGAAACGAGATCGATTCGGGACACTGGTCAGCTCCATTGTCTCCCAGCAAATCTCGGTGGCCGCCGCGAGAACCATTAATACGCGTCTGCTGGAGGCGACTAGCAGCTCGGTTGAGAACCCGAAGTATACCCCGGAAGGAATCTTGGAATTCGATGTTGATGGATTGCGGGAATTCGGAGTTTCGCGTCAAAAAGCATCGTATGTCTTAGACCTCGCCGAGAAAGTTCATTCTGGAGCCGTAGAGCTAGAGAGCTTACAGCGTCAGTCTGATGATGCCGTGATCGAAATACTGACCCAGGTCAAAGGGATTGGGGTCTGGACCGCTCAAATGTTTTTGATGTTCTCTTTAGGAAGACTGGACATTTTCCCTTGTGACGACTTGGGTATCAAGAACGCGATCGCCACTCATTATCAGTTCGATGAACTTCCCAGTAAGTCGAAAATGCTTGAGATCTCTAAACCCTGGCGTCCCTATTCGACCGTGGCCTCTTGGTATTTGTGGCAGAGTTTGGATCTTTCAGGCGATTAATTTCTTGGGAGCCGGAGTGGTTGGGTGTGTGTTTAGCGAAGCCTGGCCTTGATTTGGAGGGTCGGCTAACCGGTTGAAGGGTTGGGGGATTTTGGAGGAATGGGCTGTTTCTAGGTCTGAGGAAGGGAGGAGAGCACCGTTTTCTGACGCGCGGTGATTATTTTTGTCCCGGAAACAATTAAAACGCCAAAAACTAGCTCCGCGGTCCAAAACTGCCGAGTCGGCGGTGATTCAGCGCCAATATTGAATTTTTGCGGGGAAAAGCGTCGATTTGGTCACTTGTTTGCAGGATCCGATTGAAGCTAAGCTCACCTTCGAGGCGATAAATTGGTGTGACCTAGGAAAATAACGAATTACATCCAGATTGGCCCTTGTGATAATTGCCACTAAATTCCTATACTGGTGGGCTTTAA
>JAALLA010000193.1 GCA_011087765.1 Pirellulaceae bacterium | reverse complement strand
ACCTCTTCTAACGTCGTATACAATTTTGTTAGTCAAGAAGAAGACGAAGCAAAGAAGAGGATTGCGATTCTTGAAGCTCGTCTGAAAGAGCTTGAAATCGATGTTGCTAACAAACTAAAGGCCGAACCTTCAGACTCGGTTGATCAAGTTGATGTAGGAAAGCGTCTTTCTCTTTTCGAAGAGGAGCTAACTGGTCAAAGAGAATCGATTGACGATTTAGAAGCAGCCGCTCCTGGTTATGTCATCCATGGCCACAAGAGTCCTAAATTAAAGCTCTTTGGTCGAATTCATACTGACTATTGGGCATTCCCCAATGTCGACGAGACGATATTCCCTCTTGAGAGAGGTGGTAATCCGCAGGATCGTTTCAATTTCCGACGGATGCGGCTTGGCGTTTCGGGCGATCTTAACGACAACACACTCTATAAATTTGAGTGGGAATTTGCTGGAGGTGAGGCTACTTCCTACCGCGATGCCTTCCTTGGTTTTAAAGATTTACCTCTCTTTCGGACTGTCCTAATTGGAAATCAAAAGCGCCCTTACGGTTTAGACCATTTAAATAGTAGTCGATACAACATTTTTATCGAACGTCCCTTCATCATCGAAGCAATCAACCAAGATGCTCGTCGAATGGGAATCTCAAGTAACGGCTACTCGGATGATCTCGGATGGAACTGGCGTTTCGGTGTGTGGAATCAAGAACTTACGCAAACGAAATCCGGTTACAAAGGGGATCACTACCAAGGAGAATTTGCAAGTAGACTTGCCAGAACCGCCTGGTACGACGAAGCCTCGGGAGGACGAGGATATATTCACCTTGCCCTCAGCAGCTCTTTTGGCGTTCCAGATGGCAACTCACCTACGAACAACCAAGCTCGTTATCGCACACGCCCTGAAGCACGTACTGATAGCCGCTGGCTAGATACGGGAAGAATTGCTGGAGCCGATAGAAACTCTGTGTTCGGATTCGAATCCGTCGTCAACGTTGGTGGTTTTAGCTGGACTTCAGAATACCTGCAAACTAAGGTCGAACGCCAACCGGCATTTGGTCCTAACGTGACCTTTAAAGGGCTTTACACTCAGTTTGCTTATGTCCTAACCGGAGAACACCATCCTTGGGATCGTAAAACCGGTACACTCGGTCGCCTGAAGCCGTTTGAGAACTTCTTTATGGTTCGAGACTGTGATGGCTGCCGTCAAAAGGGCATGGGAGCCTGGGAAGTCGCATTTCGATACTCACATGCGGATCTTAATGATGACAACGTACTCGGCGGAGATGCTGACTCGTACACCTTTGGTATGAATTGGTACTGGAACTCAAACGCTCGAATGCAGTTCAACTACATCCTCGGTGACCTTCACTCGGGTGCTGGTGCAGCCGGCCAAGGAAACTACCAAATTGCCGGTGTTCGAATGATGGTCGATTTTTAATCGACAATTGTGAGTGTCAGACCCAACCGTTTAATCCCCAACAATACCCAAGTGAATAAAATGAAATATGGAATCGAACTATGCACTGCGTTGGCTATCACAGCCACTGTAGTCCTGGGCTCAAATCTAAGTTTTGCTCAGGAAATCGAGCCGACTAAAACCGTGTGTGGATGCGATGATGCAAACTGCAGCCTCAAAAGAACTGGCCTAAGAAAATCCTCACGCATGGCGTGCTCGGATTGCAATTGCGAAGTCTGTTTGCTGGAGACCAAATCTATCACAGAAAAGAAAACCTGTTTTAAGGTAGAGGAAAAAGTCATCTGCGTTCCAGCAGTACGCATGCCTTGGCACAAATGCAACCCGCCAACAACGTCTAAGACGAAGACAATCACCGTACTAAAAAAAGAAAGTTACGAGGCGCCAGCTTGTTCTTATAAATGGTCCGTTGCCAAAGCCGACGAACCCAGTTCAACTGCCGCCAATACTGCAACTGACATTGAGCCGGCAGCCGCAAACAAGACTGTCAAACCAATGCCTCCAATCATCCGGGCTTCCCACCCCAAACGCTGGTTGCGAAAAGGAACAGATTTCACAACACCAACCAAGTAAAACGAATTAGCGTTTAACAAACCCAAGCCTCTCGGTTGCCGAGAGGCTTTTTTTATCCATCGAAATACAGATGGTTCAAAACAGACGATTCAATCCATTCAGCGCTGCGACCCGATAGGCCTCGGCCATGGTTGGGTAATTGAAGGTCGTTTCAGTGAAGTACTTAATCGTATTAGCTCCATCCTTCTGATTCATAATCGCTTGACCAATATGAATAATTTCGGAGGCGCTTGCCCCAAAACAGTGAATCCCCAAAATCTCAAGCGTATCCCGATGGAACAGGAGCTTCAGCATTCCAACTCGCTGATTCAAAATTTGAGCTCGCGCTAGACTCTTGAAATTGGCGACTCCAATTTCATATGGCACTTTCTCTTCGGTCAGCTCTTTCTCTGTTTTTCCAATGCAGCTGATTTCAGGGCTCGTGTAAATCCCAGACGGAATTTCACTCGCCAACTTACATTGAGCTTCGTCCATTCCTAAAATTCGCATCCCGGCAGCCCGACCCTGAGTGTAAGCCGCACTTGCCAGTGATGGAAATCCGATGACATCTCCGACGGCAAATACATTTTCACAATCAGTCTGAAAACAACTATCCACCTCAAGGTAGCCCCGACTGTCGGCCACCAAACCAACATTTTCCAATCCCAAATCTTGAGTATTGCCGGTTCGACCTGTCGCCCACAACAGAATATCCGTTTTGAAATGCTTGCCACTTTTCATGTGAGCAATCACTCCATCGTCTAACGCTTCAATTTTTTCAAAACTCTCGTTGTGACGAATCACCACTCCGTTTTCACGCATGTGATAACTCAATGCATCGCTGATTTCATCGTCTAAGAAATCCAGCAATTCACTTCGACTATTTACGAGATTGATTTTAATAGACAGGTTTCGAAACATCGAAGCGTACTCACAGCCAATTACACCGGCTCCCAAAACAGTAATTGAATGTGGCTTATGATCCAACTTCAGGATGGTATCACTATCAAAAATCCGAGGATGAGAAAAATCAATTCCCTCGGGCCGATAAGGTCGCGAGCCAACGGCAATCACAACACTCTCGGTAGTCACTCGTTCTTCTGAGTTGATAGAAATGGTGTTCGCATCTTCAAATCGAGCGTGACCAAATACAACCTCCACGTCATTCCGCGTATAGAAATTACGGCGCATCGTTTCCTGACTTGAAATCACCTCTTTCGCTGCGCGCGTTAACTCGGCAACACTCGGCTTTACATTGACCCCGCATTCCTGAAACAGTGGATTGTTAAGTGCCTCAGTCAACCGGTTGATCGAATACCGCAAAGCCTTACTTGGGATTGTTCCCCAGTGAGTGCAACCTCCACCAATCCGATCGAATCGCTCAACCAATAAGACGCGTTTCCCAGCCTTGGCTAACTGCATCGCAGCACCTTCTCCGCCGGGTCCCGAACCAATCACCACTACATCGACTTTCCGATCCTTCGACACGCAAACCTCAATCCTGAATCTAATTAAATCAACTTATTCGCGAACCCGAAATGGTTCGCGGACAATACGAATCCTAAACTACAAATCATGATCGCTCTCGAATTCAAACCCCTGGAATGACATTACTCTCGCGCTTCTATCTGGCAAAGCCCAAAACCTAGTCACCCGCGTCCACGCGATCCCCAATCTTCAAAAATTCAAATTCCGAATCTTGCTTACCTTCTAACAAATCAACCAGATAACTTCCCAGTACAGGCGCAAATTTAAATCCGTGGCCAGATAGACCTGCCGCAAACACAACGTTCGAAAATCCTGGATGGTGATCAATGAAAAAATGACCGTCCCGTGACATTGTATATAAACACGCACTATGGTGAACCAATCGACTCTTACCATAGTTACAATGATCTCTCATAAACTGGCGAGTTCGCATCAACTGAGACTCATCCAATCCACGATCGACATCAGCCGGAGAGTTTACTGGAACGCCACCGGTGTGCTCACAAACCTTCATCCCCAGATAGTCGATTTCGGGGAAACCGTAAAAACAGTTTCCATTATCTTCCTCAAGCAGAAAACACGGAAACTGACTTTCCAATTTTTGATCAACTCGATCCAACTGAAACCACTGTTGCTGTTTATGAAGCAGCTGAAGCCCCAGATTCAGATCGCCTAGTAAAGGCTCACTCCAGCCTCCCGCCGCGATCACAAGTTTGCGACCTCGATAAACCCCGCGGTCGGTGTTTACCGTCACCAATCCCTCCGCATCCACATCCCAAGTTTGGACGCAATGGTTCGATTTCAGCTCAGCTCCGTTTTTGACAGCCTGCTGAATCATAGCTGCTACGCAAAGCTCCACTCTCAGAAAAGCTGCTCCCGGTTCAAAGACACCGACAAAGTGATCGGGAATCTTGAACAACGGCAACCGTTGGCGAATTTCTTCCGGCGTAAAATGCTCAATTTTTAAACCATGAGTTTTAGCACTGGCCACCACCCCCTGAATAACGTCACTGCCTTGACTTCCCATCTGAAGCAAGCCGGTCTGGGTTAGCAGCTCCTTCTTATCAAGCGACGTTCGGTGGCGTTTGTTCAGATCACTCCACATCTCAAACGCTCGATTTGCCAAAGGCACATAGCTCGGGTGCTCGAAGTAAGCGCGGCGGATAATTCGGGTTTGTCCGTGAGAACTGCCCCGATCATGAGCCGGACCAAACCGGTCAATGCCCAGTACCTTCCAGCCTTTCTTAGCAGCCGCCATCAGTGACGCGCTTCCCACACCGCCGTAGCCAACTACGATGCAGTCATAAATGTCCGATTGATCCGACAAGTTCTACTCCTTCATTAGGACCTATTCGCAAACTCGACCAGCTACTTTTTTTGAGCAGCAAGGTCGATACAAATCAACTCACGGTCATTGCGGAGAAAAACACATCGGTTTGCAAACGCCGGATGGGACCAAACTACTCCGCCTTTCCGATTGGGAGTTCTCATCTGATCCGGGGTAAGAATCGTTTCACGCGAGGTGACTTCGAGGCCAGCTTGCGTCAGTTCACCAATCATTAACTCACCCTGTTCATTGAGCATCCAGGTATTGGATCCATTTGCTACAAAATGAATCGTCGCCCAACGCTGACGTTCCACCGCACTCAAGTCTTCCCATATCCGCTTCCCGTCACTGGCTCTCAAACAGCGAAGCTCACCATAACTATCCACACCATAAAGGTAGTCACCAATCCAAATCGGCGTACTGATGATCGAATGCAACCCCTCAGTCTTCCTCTCGTTGGGGCCGATCAAATGCCATAACTGCTTCACGTCCATCGAGGCTTCTGACATCTCCAGCATCATTGCCCCGTCATAAAATGAGGTCAAAAAAATCTTGTTCCCATGAACCACCGGAGTCGCGACTCCAATCGGCATTCGTGTCGGCTTGAACGGATGCTGCCAATAAGGGGTTCCCGTTTTTGGGTTCAGCCCGGCAACGCCATCGCCTGTCCAGCAAATCAGAACATCCGCTCCGTTTTGCTTGACGAGCACCGGAGAGGAGTACTGCCCCCGATCCGTTAACGATCGCCAAACCTCATCCCCCGTTGTTTGATTTAAAGCGACTACCGCAGCTTCTTTCGCTCCGAGCTGAATGATCAAATTTTCACCAACGGCAATAGGACTCGAAGTGATCCCCCAGATTGGCATCCTGCGATCTTCGGAAACCTGGTAGATGCCGTCGAGATCTTTCTCCCACAAGACCGCCCCGTCATGGACGTTGAGACAATGCAATCGCCCCATCGCTCCTAAACAAAACGCACGATCTCCGACAATCGTAACTGCGGCCCTGGGACCTGCGGTATAACTAATTCGATATTCAGAGTGATAAGTGTGACTCCAAAGCGAGTCACCTGTTTTTGCATCAAAACATTTGACTGACTCGTTTTGATTGGCTTCATCAAAATCCATCAACATGACTTTACCTTTGGCAACCGTTGGACTGGAGTACCCGGTACCAATTGGTTTACGCCAGCGAGGCGTTAGATCGGATTTCTCAAACGAAGTAATCACACCTGTTTCATGCCACACTCCATCTCGGTTATTGCCCCGCCATTGAGTCCAGTCATCGGCTGGCAAATATCCGGTCAACAAAGTCAAACAAGCGAAGCAACCAACCGTCAGAATTACAGAATTCAATGCTCCTGCCGGGCGAACTCGATCCCACTGATTCAACATCGTCGATCCTCTAAATAATTTTTTTCGAAAGTGAAATCAACCCAATGCAACTCCTACCGCCTGCACAAATCAAAAATTAGGAGTTGGCGGTCGATAGTCATCAGCATTAATCGTCTTAAACCAATCAATAGTCTTAGAGAGTCCGTCTCGCAACGAAACGGTAGGCTCCCAATCAAGATGTTTCCGGGCCAGTGTGATATCGGGTTGCCGCCGAGTTGGGTCATCCGGCGGGAGCGGTTCATAAATAACTTTATTGTTATTGCCAACCATTTCGATGGTAAGTTCGGCTAGTTGTTTAATCGTATATTCACCTGGATTCCCAAGATTAACAGGACCGATAACTTCATTAGGCGCTTCCATCAACCGAATAAATCCCTCAACTAGATCGTCCCGGTAACAGAAGGAACGGGTTTGAGTTCCGTCTCCAAAGATTGTGATATCCTGGCCGCTCAACGCCTGCCTGATAAAATTACTCACCACCCGGCCATCAAAGGGATGCATTCGCGGACCGTAAGTATTGAAAATTCTGGCAACTCGAATATTCGTCTTATTCATTCGATGATAATCGAAGAACAGCGTCTCAGCCGCTCGCTTTCCTTCATCATAGCAGGCACGCAAACCAATTGGGTTAACACAACCTCGGTAAGATTCCGGCTGAGGATGAACTTCCGGATCACCGTATACTTCACTCGTCGAAGCTTGGAAAATTTTCGCATTGCACCGCTTCGCCATCCCGAGCAGATTAATTGACCCAAGAATCGAGATCTTCATTGTCTTAATCGGATTGTATTGATAGTGCCCCGGTGCAGCTGGACATGCGAGATTGTAAATCTCATCAACCTCCAACAAAATTGGATCTACCACGTCGTGACGAATCAACTCGAAATTCGCGCGGTTCAATAAATGAGCTACGTTAGATTTTTGGCTAGTAAAAAAATTATCGAGACAGATAACATCATGCCCATCTTCAACAAGACGCTCACACAGATGAGAACCCAAAAATCCTGCACCGCCAGCAATCAAAATCCGCTTGATCATTTTTACTTGCCTTCAAATAAAACCGAAAATCCACCTCATCAGCGAAGCAAACGCCGTGACAATCGGCGGACCCCCTTTTCGCATCTAGTTTACCATTCTCGGACGTTGTGAATCAGACCCCTCATTTTATTAATAAACCTGAGATTCGCTGAAAAACCCAAGAGTCAGATTGATGGAATCCTCAAATAGTGGTCGAAAAAAAAATAAAAAAGACTAGTATCTATGCAGCTTTTCAACGACTTTGAAGAAACTAAGTTAACGTGAATCAACAATCTAATTTACCGATTATTGGCTGGCGCGAATGGGTCGGCCTGCCTGACTTGGGAATCAAACGAATTAAAGCCAAAGTCGACACCGGGGCGCGTTCGTCATCGCTGCATGCAACTGAAATCGAAGAATTCGAACTAAACGGACTACCGTATGCCCGATTCAAAATCCACCCCTACCATCGTTTTCCCGAACGGTTCGTTTCAGCTCAGGCCAGGATCGAAGAGTTCCGGATGGTCAGGAGCTCATCTGGCAAGTCGACGAATCGGCCAGTCATCTCCAGCGCGGTCTCTTTGCTTGGCGAAGTTTGGCCGGTTGAATTGACACTTGCCAACCGCTCAGAAATGGGATTCCGGATGTTGCTTGGTCGAGAGGCATTTCGGGGAAAATTCATCGTCGATGCAGGAAATTCATTCTACGGCGGCAAACCAAAACGAAAAAAGAAATCCAACAAGGATTAACTATGTAATCAGACATTCCTGAAGAGGACTCACGCCACTTCAGCATTCAACTAACGCCGCGGTAGGTAATCCAACATTCATTCGAGCCGTTTGATATTTTGGCACCAACTACGCCAATGCCCCTTTTGATCCCTACACCTGATCCCTACACCTGATCCCTACACCTGATCCCTACACCTGACCCCTAAACGTAATCAAAGCCATGCACAACGAACAAAAATCAGCGGAATGCTTCATTTCACCAATTGCTTCGAGACTAGAAACTGATGAGTCAGT
>JAALLA010000019.1 GCA_011087765.1 Pirellulaceae bacterium | reverse complement strand
TTAATTCGGCAAACCCTACCTGTTTAAAGCTAGAATTCAGGTTTGTTAATTTAGGGTGGTGATTTTCAGCCGGCTGTGTCGAACCAAGGTTTTCAAAATCAAACTCGTGCTTTCATTGCCCATAAACTACCAGCGCTTTCTTCAATTCCAGTTACGAGTCAGTTAAACTTAAATCACCGGCCAATTTAGATATCGAGCGGATAAATAAAGTGTTCCAACATCCGGCAAGCCAATCCGATCTAACGCTGCTCAAAAATTGCTCGGTGAAACGCACTCGCGGAAGCGGCCCAGGCGGGCAACATCGAAACAAAGTTGAAACCGCAATCGTAATAACTCACCTCCCCACTGGCATATCCGGCCAGGCAAGCGAAGCAAGAAGTCAAAATAAAAATAAAACTGTGGCGGTCGGAAGACTGAAAACTAACCTAGCCATTGGCTTTCGCACTCAAAAATCCCTTGAATCCGCTCCAAGCGAACAGTGGAATTCTCGGCTGAAAAAAAGGAAAATCGAAGTCAGCCAGAAACACCCCGATTTTCCAGCACTACTTGCTGAAGCACTTGATTTCCTGCATTTTCATGATTTTAATCCAGCCGCAACGGCGCAGCGGCTCGATTGCTCTACCTCGCAGCTAATCAAATTCATCAAAAACAGCCCTCAAGCTTTCGCAATGATGAACTCGCAACGAAAGTCACTCGGCCTCAAGAAAATCATCTAAAACTGGGAAATGGGCAAATCAACGAGGCCTTCCCGTGCGGGTATCGCGGTAAAACCCATAAAATTCGCGTTTACAACCGCATATTTTTCATTTTCAACGCGCTGGCAAGCATCTTATGTAGTATCTTTCCATGAAACACACATAGAGGATGATTTAGATCGCAATCGTTGCTTGCCCTAAAACCACCCAAACACACGTCGTTTTGGTGGTTTTAGGGCAAGCAAGGAAACGTTCGAAAAAGTGAGCTTTTCGCCACCCCCAAGAAATACCGTGACAGTCTAGTCGTTTTTGGCACACAGATTGCATTGATAAAAGTTGGAAGTGGTTCGCCGAAAGTTGTTTAACTCCTGCTTTTGGCGAAAAGAGACGAGGCAGTGCCTAGACTGCTCACTTTTTAGAGCAGTCTAGGCCATTTTTCTCGGTAATCGAGACCTAACAGCGTGAGTGACAGCGAAAAGGCTTCCCCGAACTGTTTAATTTCGATACACCAAAACGATACACTTGTGCAATATTGAGACACTCAAGTTGAATCAGAAACAGAGCCTAGTCTAAAATACTGTAATAATTTCAGCGACGATGCCGTCTCCCAGGCGAGCGGATTGTTTCTGACCGTGCAACTCAAATCCACCACCAGGGACAATCAATGGGCCAGCAGTTCAAGACGAACACTTTGTTAAACGCAGCAAGCTACCTTTGTTCGGCCATTTTGATTCTCGGCTTTGCAACAACCTCGTCGGCTCAAACTTCTCCAGTTGCTTTCCGGACAACCTCTGCCCCGGATGCAGATTCCACTGTCTTGCAAATTAATAAGTTAGTGGAACAACTGTGGACTGATTATGAATTAAAGCCCTCGAAAGAGGCAACCGATGGCGAATGGTGCCGGCGAGTTTATCTCGACATTATCGGGCGGGTTCCCTCATACGTCGAAGCGACTGAGTTCATGGAATCTCGCGACTCCGACAAGAAGAAAAAGCTAGTTGAAAAACTACTCTACGACGACAGTTATACAGAAGAATTTGCGAGAAACTGGACAACTGTATGGACCAATTTACTAATCGGTCGCACAGGTGGAAACGACAACGACTCGATGATCAGTCGCCCCGGAATGCAAAAGTATTTGCGGGACTCGTTCGCTCGAGAGAAATCGTATGACAAGATGGTTTACGAATTGGTCACTGCCACGGGGTCCACGACCCCCGGAGATGAAAAGTTCAATGGAGCGACCAACTTCTTAATTGACAAAGTGAATGAGGAAAAAGCTTCGCTCGCAACGGCAGCGACAACAAAAATTTTCCTAGGTCTTCAAGTACAATGCACACAGTGCCACAACCACCCCTTCAACGATTGGAAACAGCAAAAGTACTGGGAAATGAATGCGTTCTTTCGTCAGGTGCGAGCCTTCCCAGGTGGAGCCCGGCCAAGGGATGGCGGAGTGGCTCAACTCGCCGATCAGGATTTCCGTGGCGAAAGCCAGGGCAAATCAGAGATCTTTTTCGAAATGCGAAATGGTCTAAGTAAAGTTGCGTACCCCGTCTTTGTCGACGGCAGCGAGATCGAGCGAAGTGGGCTGGTCAACGTCGTTAACCGCCGCGAAGAACTCGCCAAGATGATGGTCGCGTCACCGTTCATGACACGGTCGATCGTTAACCGTATGTGGGCGCACTTCTTGGGCTATGGATTTACAGCACCGGTCGATGACCTTGGGCCTCACAACATTCCTTCCAATCCAGAACTACTTGAGTTTCTTTCCGAAGAATTTCGTCGTGCAGAATTCGATCTTAGAAAACTGATCTCCTGGGTTGCTCTAAGCAAACCTTACAGCCTGTCCAGCAAGCGTTCCTCTGGCAATCAAAGTGATGACCCGCTACTTGGTGAGTCACCGAAGTTCTCGCATTTCTACCTTCGTCAAATGGAAGCCGAACAACTCTACGAATCGATGATGGTTGCGACCGAAGCAATTGAGCTTCAAGGGAGCTACGAAGAGCGAGAACGCAAGAAAAACACTTGGCTCGGCCAATTTAACCAAGCTTTCGGCACTGACGAAGGACAGGAATCGACCAGTTTCAACGGCACGATCCCCCAGGTCTTGATGCTGTTCAACGGTGACATGGTCAAACAGGCAATTGACACCAAAAAAGGAAGTCTAATCGATAATCTTGCAAAATCAGGCAAAAACTACTCGCAGTGCGTTGAACAACTGTTCGTCGCTGGACTTACGAGAAAACCAAAAAGCGACGAAAAGAATCTGGCTAAGCAGTTCCTGAAAGCCAGAAATGGAGACCCTAAAGAGGCACTGCGTGACGTTTGGTGGGTAATTCTTAACACCAATGAGTTTATCTTTAACCACTAAATTTCTCCCAGCAAAGCAAGAGATTTTTCTCTGGGCTCACCCAACGCCTTTCAATTCGATTAAAATAAAACAGCAATTGATTTTTTCAAAAAGGACGACGCCATGAATTTCAAAACACCCCAGGGCATGAACCGACGCCATTTCATGCGTCACCTCGCTGGTGCTTCGGCTATGACCGGTACAGCACTCGCGCTGGGCAACACACTCAAGGCAAGTACTAAACAGCTTAAGAAAAATAAGAAGGCTGCGATTCTACTTTGGATGGGCGGCGGACCGTCGACCATGGATATTTGGGATCTTAAGCCGGGATCGAACAACGGCGGCCCGTTCCGACCAATTTCAACTGCCGGAGATGTGCAAATTTGTGAGCACATGCCGATGATGGCAAAGAACATGGACAAACTCTCGATCGTGCGTTCTATGAGCACCCGGGAAGCCGATCACATGCGAGGCCGGTATTACATGCACACTGGCTACGTTCCCAACCCAAACGTGAAACACCCAAGTTACGGTTCTGTGATTGCCCACGAACTTTCCGCAACTCGTGAAGATCTCGAAATCCCACCATTTGTTTCCGTCGGCGGGAACAGCGAAGGGCCTGGGTTTCTTGGCATGGCCTGGGCTCCCTTCTCAGTCAATTCGAACGGACAGGTTCGCAACTTGGACATGGGAATCGAACCAGACCGCCTCACGCAACGAATGCAGGCTCTCAAAATGATGGAATCCGGCTTCATCGATTCCAACCGCGGAATCGCCGCTGGCGAGCACGCGAAGGTGCTGAGCAAGACTTTGAGCCTCATGACGAGCGAACAAATGAAGGCGTTCAAGGTCATGCAGGAACCCGATGACGTTCAAGAGCGTTATGGACAAACTAATTTCGGAAGAGGCTGCTTGATGGCACGCCGTTTGGTTGAGTCGGGCGTGCCGTTCGTAGAAGTTGGCCTTGGCGGTTGGGACAACCACCAGAACATTTTCCAAACTCTCGAAAATACGAAACTTCCTGAGCTTGATCGCGGGATGAGTGCTTTGATGGAAGATTTAGCCGCACGGGACATGCTGGATGACGTCGCCGTGATCTGGATGGGAGAATTCAGCCGGACTCCTAGAATTAATGGCAACACTGGACGCGACCACTGGGCCAGAAGCTGGAGTGCTGTCGTCGGTGGAGCCGGAATGAATTCGGGAATCGCCGTCGGGGCTACCAACGAAGATGGAACCAGTGTTGTGGGGCCATCACAATCTTCCGAAGATCTCATGGCGACAGTGTGCCATTCATTGGGAATTTCACTCGAGACCACTTTCACTAGCCAAAGTGGTCGACCAATGAAAATTGCCAATGGCGGCAAGGTCATTAAAGAACTGATTTCTTAGAAATAAACGCAATTTGAGTTGCCTCATTAAGGCGATACAAGCGAGTCTTCGATTCCCGAAGTGCTCGCTTTTTTATTGGAATTCCGCGTTAACAAGCGAAGTTTCCTCTACCGGGAGATGAAACTCAGCCACGTGAACTGGCCGTTAAATGCTTAAGACATTTCTAACGGTTGCTATCAGAAATCAGTATAGCCACGGAAGCCGCCTTTGGCTTACATTTAACGCTTCATTCCCGTTTATAAACTTGTGCTGGATTCTAAGGAAAGGATGCCTGAATCATGATGCTTTTAGGCGAACTCACCGAAATTACTGGTGGGCGATTAACGAAGAACCCAGACCTCGAAATCTCCGGGGCAGCATCAATCTCGCGGGCAACAGCAAGTGACATCACCTTTGTCTCCAGCCCAAAGTACTACGATGACTTTCTCAATAGCCCTGCGATTGCAGCCGTTATTGGTTTCGACGTGGATCCCCCCGAAAAGGCGTGCCTGATTGTTGAAGATGTCACCCAGGCCTTTGTTGAGATTGCCGAACGATTTAAACCAACCGTCCAACGAACTCAGTCGGGCATCAGCCCTCAAGCGATTGTCAGCCCCAGTGCGGTCATTGACGAAGGGGCCTGCATCCATCCTGGAGCGGTGATCATGGACAACGTCCAAATTGGTTTCGGGACAGTCGTTTATCCCAATGTCACGATCATGGAAAACTGCCGCTTAGGCAGGGACGTTCAAGTCTTTCCTAATTCAGTCTTGTACGAAAACACGATCGTAGGTGACCGCTCCATCCTTCACGCCGGCGTGGTGTTAGGTGCGTTCGGATTCGGCTACCAATCCAACACCGGACGCCATGTTCTTTCCGCACAAATTGGGAATGTAGTCATTGCCGAAGACGTGGAAATTGGTGCAAATACAACAATCGACCGAGGCACCTACGATTCAACGACAATTGGCGCAGGAACTAAAATCGACAACCTGGTGATGGTGGGCCACAACTGTACGATTGGAGAACACAACCTGCTTTGCTCGCAAGTTGGAATTGCGGGTAGTTGTTCCACAGGCGACTATGTCATCATGGGAGGGCAAGTTGGCTTGGCCGACCACTTGAACATCGGCTCACATGTTTCAATCGGTGCGAAATCCGGCCTGATGCACGATGTTGAAAGTAACCAACGGATTTTTGGAATTCCCGCAAGACCGGCAAGAACAGAAATGCAAATTCAGGCAGTGACTTCCAAGCTTCCAGAACTTCGGCGAACGGTCAAAAAAATATCCAAACAACTTGATCAACTCAACGATTCTGAAGACAACGGTTCGCGTGCTGCCTAGCCCTATTCTCCGCCTACAGACAACCCTATGGCCACTGTCACTCAAGATCGAAACCCAGCCAGTCTCAACAGCAAAAAAATCGGCCTGGTTGCTGGCTGGGGACACTTTCCTGTCTGCATCGCACGAACACTGATCGCTCAGGGTTACGAAGTTCACTGCACAGGAATTAAAGACCATGCAGACCCTGTGTTAAAAGAAATTTGCACTTCTTATCGCGTATTTGGCATGGCACGCATGGGAGCCCAATGCAGATTCCTCCGCAACGCCGGCGTGGAACACGCAACGATGGCTGGCAAGATTTTTAAAACTTTGCTGTTCCAAAAAAAATCCAACTTGTTAACACACTTTCCCGATTTAGTATTCTGGCGACATTTCTACCCATTCCTTCTTTTTAAATCAAAAGATCGGCGGGACGACACCCTCCTCAATACGGTCGTTGAATTGTATAAATCGGAGGGTATTATATTCGCCCCCGCAACTGATTTTGCTCCGGAGTTACTGGTGAAAGCTGGGCCACTGACAAAGAACCAACCCAACAACAGTCAACTAAAAGACATTCGATTCGGCTGGCAAATGGCAAAAGCCATGGGAGATTTAGATATTGGGCAAACTGTCGTGGTAAAAAATCAAGCAGTGCTCGCAGTCGAGGCTATCGAAGGGACTGACCAGTGCATCGCCCGTGCAGGCCAACTTTGTGCGGGTGGGTTTACAGTTGTTAAAGTTTCAAAACCTAATCAGGACATGCGATTCGATGTACCCACCATCGGAGTAGGAACCATTGAAACAATCGCACGCGAAGGGGGACGAGTGCTCGCGATTGAAGCAGACCGCACAATCATACTTGAGGAAAGCGAGACGATTCGTACCGCCGAAAAACTTGGCGTCACAGTATACGCTTACCATGACAGCCTCTTTGACCCAAACGATTAATCGCATCAACGCAGTCAATCAACGTTATTTTGCTTCAGCAATGATCGCACTAACCTGCTGATTGAATTGACCTCGGGTCAACACTTGATCAAAACCCGCTCGCCGAGCCTCGTCCAACGACTCCAAATTGACATGTTGAGCATAACCAATTGTCATTGGGCAAACGGCATCTGGTAATCCTCGCACCGCGTCGCCAAGAGCAGCGATTTCCAATCCCGGAGTCTGCAGGTCCACTAAAAACAAATGGGGGCGAGCTTCCTTCACCAAGGTGATTGCAGACTCCGCATTTGTAGCGGTTTTCAAAGTGACATTGTTTTGCCGAGCATGCGAACTCGCCGTCGAAGTCATCATTAGATCTGCCGTAAGAAAAATAACCATGTGCCCCTCGATGACTTCAATTCACTTACCAGTTGCTCTCTTGGTACCGCTTTCAAGGTGAGCCAAACCGTTTGCAATACTCTACACACAAGACTCACCAGCTTCATAGACGACTGGCAAACATGCCTTGGTAATTTAGGGGAACTTTCTCCCGCGGAAAAAGGGAGCGAAAAGTAAATCAGCCTTTTAAACGAAGAAAACAAAGGGAAAGGTGATAGCAAAACCCAGATTACCGCACCCATTTTCAAGAAATTTTAGATTCGTTCAGAAATGCCATTGAGACAACAACTTGCTCCTTGGTACTCTCCGCCGCCAGCAATGGCAATTCTATTTATGCGTAAAAGACGGCTTTTGACACGGTCAAGGATGATCTAATGCGGTTTCAATCATTGATATCCCCCACAGCTTTCGCGTTAACTGCGATCGTCTTATTCAACTTGCAAACTCCTAGTAGTGAACCCAGCTCAGCCAAATCATTCCCCTCGAAAACGATTGAAACTCAATACACAGCCGTCACACTGACAACTCAGGATAGTCCAGTTCTTCAGAGCCAAGAAAAGGCGACTGACGAAGTCAAAAAACCTTTCCGACTTTCATCTCGATTTCATTTGAAAAAAGGAACGAATCAGGGGTATTTGATTGTTAAGTTCGAACTGCCCGACAAGAGCTATATCTATTCATTGACGCAACCTCAACCATTTTCGAAAACAAAAATTACGGTTGCCAATTCCCCACACTTTTCACTAACTGGCAAACGCTCTTTCACTCCGGATAAAAATCCAAAGATCATTGAGAGTGACCCTGATTTTGGCAAGAGACTTGAGAAGCACTCTGGAGTCGTTCAATTTTTTGTTCCCATAAAAGTAAACGATACAATCTCTGCCAACGAGCTATTGATCAAGGTCGAGATCGACGGACAAATATGTGACGAGACGACGTGCCTGCCAATTTCCCGTGAAAAAACAACCGCGAAATTCGCTGGCTTTTTTGATCCGACCGACAAAAAAACGGGGGTTCCTAAGAAGGCGACACCTAAGAAAAATTGAGGCTGGGTATTCCCCGAAAGAATTTGTGTCCTTCGTCACACAAGTTCTAAACACAACGCTTTCAAGGTGATTAATTCGCCCATTGCGGCGCGGAATAGATGGAGCGTTCCAGCGATTTTTGGTACGATAGCCTGCGAAAGAGACACCATGATTTTCACGACGAATTCGCCGTTGTGAATAAAACCTAATCCTTGATTTTCGATTAACTGACCTGTTTCAGACGATCAGACGTAGACTACTTAAGACTTGCAAACCTTCGTTTAAAGCTTAGAACCCGGGAAGACACTTTTCAATGCAGTCACTATTGAACCGTCACTACATTCTCTGCTTCGCACTTTTTACACTTGTCCTGGGAGACTTCGGAAAGCCTCTCTCCTGCCAAGGGCAAGAACAAGGCCTCTTCCTGCAAGATCAACTCGATCAATTTGGCGACATCCAGTCAGGCGACCCAGTTTCAGCCACCACCAGCTTTCAAATACTGACGGGAACTCGTCAGGGGATTCTAAAAGTCACTGCCGATATCATTCCAAATTGGCATGTCTTTTCAATGAAAGACACCAACGGCCCCATTCCCACGAACATTAATGTGGGTGAATCGGATGACTTCAAATTACTGGGGAAATTCCGACCGGACAGAGAACCGCACATCGTCACTGAAGAAGGATTCGACGATCCTTGTGAAGAATTTGAAAACAGCGTGTCTTGGTCTGCTCCATTTGAAATCGCATCTGAAATCAATCCAGACAAATTAGTAATTAATTTGGTTATCAATGGGCAAGCCTGTGAAACAAATGGGAGTTGCAAGCCTTTCGAATACAACCTTGAAAGCAAGTTCGGCGGCGTTAGTGACGCTCTCGCCATTACGCCCGATTTCATACAGCCAAAACTGAAAATTGAAGATCAAAAAGTTCGCGGAGCGCATGCGGAAATTCGCGGGCAGATCATTCGAAACTCGGGGACCGACAAACCGCTCCGACCAGGCGATGTTGCCCGCTTGGAAATTACAATCACGCCAGAGATCGACTGGCACGTCTATTCGTACTCTCTAGAAAAAACACAAATCAAATCAACGATCCTTGGCCTCACCCAAACCAATAGCTGGAATGTTGTGGGGCCGAAACTATCAGCAGAGCCGGAAGCTGGAGAGGCTTTTGGAGAACCGGTTTTCGCTTATTACGAACCTGTCACGCTTGATTTCTTTATTAGCATTCCACGCGATGCCAAGAAAAATCAACCTTTTCAATTTAACGGAATTATCGGCCTCCAAACCTGTGACGAAACCCATTGTGATCCGCCCACGGGAATCGCATTTTCCGCTCTGATCAATCTCGGCAAAGCCGCCGCGGCTCCACTCATCTGGACTGACTCAACCTACGAATCCGCAGAAAACGCGAATAAGCCGCATGGAATCTCAGGTGGCTCAATCCCGGCTGACAATGGTGTTGACGATGAAAATGAAGGAGAAGACGAAGCCGTTGCTCTGCTTGCCGATTCGCCGGAACAAATTGAAATCATGAAGGGCCTTTATGACCCAAACGAAAAACAAAAAATCATCCTATTTGATGATCTCGATGAATTCCCCGTCGGCTCAGGAGGCAGCAGCTCACTTGAAAAAACTACCTTCATTACCGCACTTTTGGGAGCGTTTTTTGGCGGGATGCTGCTCAATCTAATGCCTTGCGTCTTCCCGGTCCTCGGATTAAAAGTGATGGGCTTTGTGATGCAGGCTGGAAGCGAACCTGCAAAAATCCGAAAACACGGTATCGCCTTCGCGTTTGGACTGGTCGTCTCCATGTGGATCCTGGGGGGCGCTGTTCTGTTCGTCAAGCTATCGTTTGGCGAGGCGATTAACTGGGGAGCCCAGATGGGTAACCCTTATTTTGTATGTGGCATTATCGTCCTGCTCTTCCTCCTGGGATTAAACATGGCAGGTGTTTTTGAAATTGGAACATCTCTTTCCGGCGTCGACGGTGGCCAGAAAAAAGGTTACACCGGATCCTTTTTTTCCGGAGTGCTCACCACTTTAATTGCCACACCTTGTTCAGGTCCATTTTTAGGCGCTGCGATGAGCTACACGCTTGCTCAGGACCCGCTGCCTTCGATGTTCCTTTTCACCGTTTTCGCGTTAGGAATTTCATCCCCTTACCTGGTGCTCTCATTCTTTCCCGCCCTCATTTACAAACTCCCCAAACCGGGGCCTTGGATGGAGACCTTCAAGGCCACGATGGCGTTTACTCTTTTTGCAACGGTCGCATTTTTCATGCAGGCTTTTGGCGGACAGACCGGAGTTGGCGGCCTAAGCTGGCTTGTCATGGCACTCGTAGTCATCGCGCTTGCCGCCTACTGCTACGGACAATGGGGGGAGGCGAGTGTAAAGCTCTCAAAGCGATTGACCTTCGGCTACCTCATGCCTCTGATAATTGCTTCGATCGGTATTTGGATGTGCTACGGAGCTGTCGAAGAATCTAAAAACCTGACTTCAGCAGGAGCCCACAACGTAGCTGGATTAGGTTGGCAAGAATGGAACCCGGGCAAAGTCGAATACGCGTTAAAGAATAATGGCCGCCCCATTTGGGTCGACTACACAGCCGATTGGTGACCGACTTGTAAAGTAAACGAAAAGCGTGTCTTTTCGGACGATCGGGTTCTCGCGAAATTAAAAGAACTAAACTTTGAATTCATTTCAGTTGACGATACCAAACGAAGACCTGATATAGCTTTGGATTTGTTGCGGGTTAATCGCTCTATTATTCCCGTTAACTTGATCTACCCACCGAACTACCCGGAAGAGCCGGCGATCATGATCGATACTCTCTTCGGTCCAGACGAGGCATTGAAAATTCTCGATAGAATTCAAGAAGTTATCCAAGCTTCTAATTAATCAAGCTGGAAATCACGGCCCGACCACCAAGTCGACCACAGAGCGTGAAATCTAATTAGAACGGCCGAAGGTTGTCGAATCGAAATTTCGCTACAACGTTTTGTCGTGAACGGTAACTCGCTTCTCGCCCGTTTTAACCGTACCGATCAACCAATTTTCGTGCCCGTGCTTACTCAATGATCGCTGAATCGATTCGGCATAATAGGGACTTACGATCATTGCCAAACCAACGCCCATATTGAACACGCGGAACATTTCTTCGGTCTCTACTTTTCCAAGTTTTTGAAGCCAATCAAAAACAGGAGGACGTTCCCAGGCTTGACCATCAATATCAATCGCCAGCCCTTCAGGCGTGATCCGCTCGATATTCTCCTCGAGACCACCTCCGGTAATGTGCGCGATTCCGTGGACAACGTTTTTGACTTTGTAGTGACTCAACACATCTCGAATCGCTTTGGTATAAATCAAGGTCGGCTCAATTAACACATCTCCGATTGAGCGATCCGTACCTTCCATTAAATCTTCTGGTTTTTTGTTTCCAACATCGAATGCAATTTTGCGAACGAGGCTGAAACCATTGGAATGCACGCCACTCGAGGCAACGCCAATCACAACGTCCCCATCGGCAATTGCGTGGCCGTCAATTACATGGTTTCGCTCAACCACCCCGACGCAAAAACCAGCCAGGTCATAATCTCCGGGCTGATAGAGATCGGGCATAATCGCAGTCTCTCCCCCTAATAGCGCGCAGTCGGCAGCCAGACAGCCATCACTGATCCCGCTTACGATTTGCTCAAGAGCAACCGGATCATCGTGGGACATCGCCACATAATCTAAGAAAAACAGTGGCTCCGCTCCGCAGCAAATCGCGTCATTAACGCACATCGCCACCAAATCGATTCCCACCGTTCGATGACGATTAAGCATCTGCGCCAATTTTAACTTGGTCCCCACACCGTCAGTGCACGCAACCAACATTGGGTCCTGATAATTTCGTCGAAAAAGTTTACTCTCAAAGTCCAGTTGGAACAGCCCGGCGAACCCGCCATCAAGCTGCCGAACACGGGGTGAGAAAGTCCGATGCATCAACTTTGGGAGTCGCTTCATCGCCTCGTTGTAAACTTCGAGATCAACGCCGGAATCTTTATAGGAAACGCCTGTCATTAGCTCGCGGATCAGTCTGGCCAACTCAGCGAGTTGGATTGTTTTTCGGATTAATTAACTGTTCTATAGTTTCGTCGATTGGCCCGATTCCGGCAACCATGCCGAATTGAACAACGGAAACCACTCGCAGAGTCAATCTTTGGGGCATTTTTAAAAATCCAACGAAATATTTACATGAAATCGCGGAAAAAATTCTCCCCATGTAACCATCGACGGCGCGTTTATTACTCCCTTAAGCACTCCACCGGGCACAAGAAACAACTCAAAAAAACGGATGGGATTGCCACACAGGTCAAAATCGATCTATGTTTATTCGTATGCGCCGCCCCCTACCAAAATTTCAATTCACGCACCAACTACCCTACGGTGCGGTCGTTCACGATGATGGGGTTCAATTTGTAATCTTTAGTCGCCATGCCAGCGAAATGAGATTACTCCTATATCAATCAGTCGAAGATACGGAACCAACTGAGGTCATTACCTTTGACCCCGCCAGTGACCGGTGGGGTGATATCTGGAGTATTTTTGTTCCTCAAATCTCGGTAGGCCAACTTTATCATTTCCAAGCAAACGGGCCCAACGATCCCGACCGTGGCCATCGATTTCAACCCCATGCCCGGTTAATCGACCCCTACGCCAAAGCGCTTGCGGGAACCTTTCAGCATAGCCATGACGGGATAATCCGCCCACCTAAATGTGTCGTTGTCGATGACCATTTTGACTGGGGAGGAGATCGCCATCTCCGCCGTGACATGTCCGAATCCATTATTTATGAAATGCATGTGAAAGGCTTCACGCAACACCCTTCCAGTGGTGTTGCTCACCCTGGAACCTACCTGGGTGTCATCGAAAAAATACCATACCTGCAATCGTTAGGCGTCACAGCTGTCGAACTTATGCCGGTTCACGAATTCCCAATCCTCGCAATGGACGGCTCTGCTTCAGGTCAACCGAATTACTGGGGATATGACCCGCTCGCCTTCTTCGCCCCCCATCGAGGTTACGCTGCCAGCTCCGAACCAGGTTCCCAGGTTATCGAATTTAAACAAATGGTAAAGTCTTTGCACGAAGCAGGGATAGAAGTCATTCTCGATGTGGTTTTTAACCATACCTGCGAGGGTAATAACCGCGGACCAGTTTTAAGCTTCAAAGGGCTTGAGAACCCAGTTTACTACATGCTGGAAAACGACAAACGGAACTATAAAAATTATTCGGGGTGTGGAAATACGATTAACGGCAATCACCCCATCGTTAGGGAGATGATCTTTCATTGCCTCCGCCACTGGGTGCACAATTATCATGTCGATGGATTTCGGTTCGACTTGGCATCAATCCTCAGTCGCGACCGCAATGGTGAACTAGTTCCCAACCCACCGCTGGTCGAAGCGATTGGCGAAGACCCACTCCTAGCTGACACCAAGATTATTGCGGAAGCTTGGGATGCGGCGGGCGCCTACCAAGTCGGCTCTTTTGGCGATGATCGCTGGGCAGAGTGGAATGGCCGATACCGAGACGACATTCGTAGATATTGGCGAGGCGACCAAGGAACACGGGGACCACTTGCTACTCGATTGGCGGGTTCAGCCGACCTTTACCAACCCGGAGGTCGACCTCCCTGCTGCAGTATCAATTTCGTAACATCGCACGATGGATTTACATTAAATGATCTCGTAAGTTACGGCGAGAAACAAAACCTTGCTAACGGTGAAAACAACCAGGACGGCGATAATAATAACTATAGTGAAAACTTCGGAACTGAAGGGCCCACCGACGAATCCCACGTCAACCAGCTTCGACGTCGCCAAATCAAAAACATGCTGACCACACTAATGCTTAGTCAGGGCGTGCCGATGCTGGTCGCCGGAGATGAATTCCAACGAACCCAACAGGGAAACAATAACGCCTACTGCCAAGATAATGAAATCTCTTGGCTGGACTGGGATTTAGTCAGCGAAAACGCTGAACTGGTTCGGTTTTGTAGATCGTTAATCGAATTTCGACGCCAACAGCCAACGGTTCGACGACACCATTTCTTAACCGGAGTCCCTGACAGTCAAGACTGCTGGCCCGATGTCAGTTGGTACAACCCACAAGGCACAGCCATCGACTGGAGCGTCGATGCGTTGCCTATTCTGTGTCTACTCGCCGCCCCACTTGAACATCGAGACTCAGAAATATTGGGACGCGATGTCCTACTGATGCTTAATTCAAGTCACGAGCCCGCACAATATTCAATTCCGGAAATCGCCAGACCCAAACGCTGGCACCTCTTTATTGACACCGCCGCCGAGTCCCCTGAGGACATCTATCCCAATCTGGATGGTCCCCTCCTCGAAAGCCAGCAAACATGCCCCTTGCCACCGAAGTCACTTAAAGTTTACGTCGCCGGAATCTCAAGCTGAATCTTTTACTACTCGCACAAAAACGCTACCACTTTCAAGATAAGTAATCGCGATTAATTCGTGGATATTCCATCTGATTCCCTCCCTCTCCTTGTTTCGAAGCGGGCACAAGATAATACTGAAACTGCGAAACCGATCTGAAATGACTCAAACCTGAGGAGACTTCGATCGATAACAACACCCTCGGTTCCCACCAGAACAGCGTCTATTCGGCGCTCCGCTTGACTCGCATCCCCGGCGTAGGGCCGGTCGTCTATTCAGAATTAATCCATCGCTTTGGCTCAGCTCCCAACGTATTCAAAGCAACCGCCGCTGAACTTAAGCAGCTTCCAGGAATCGGACCAAAACTAGTCAACGCGATCTTAAATACTCGCGATATAGCACCGGTGGATTCAATCATTAAGACATGCCAGCGGCACAAGATTGATATGATCGAACGCTTCGAAGGTGCTTACCCTGAACGCCTTTCAGAAATTTACGACCCGCCCTCGGTTCTTTATTCTCGCGGCAAGCTGGTTCCTGCAGACAACCTTAGCATCGCCATTGTCGGTTCCCGTCATGCAACGAGATATGGAATCAAAATTGCATCTCAATTGGCTAGAGGGTTATCAATGGCCGGTATCACGATCATCTCCGGATTAGCGAGAGGGATCGATGCGACCGCCCACCAGGCAACGCTTGAGGCGGGTGGAAGAACAATTGCCGTCCTCGGGGGCGGCCATCTGAAACTGTATCCAACGGACCATGCTGCACTCGCCCATGAAATCACTCACAGCGGGGCTGTCCTTTCGGAATCACCGCCAGACACCCCGCCTCGCAGTGGATCTTTTCCAAGACGCAACCGAATCGTTTCCGGGTTGAGTTTAGGAGTGGTTGTTGTTGAGGCCGCACGAAGAAGCGGCGCTTTAATTTCAGCGAGACTAGCAATGGAGCAGGGGAGGGAAGTCTTTGCGGTCCCCGGACAAATCGACAATCGTATGTCCCAAGGATGTCACAAGTTAATTCAAGATGGAGCAAAACTGGTAAATTCTGTCGACGATGTGCTCGAGGAACTTGGGCCCCTCGCTAACCCCATTCAAACCCAACAAGCAGGAGAAATTCGCAATCCAGCGGAACTTAAACTGACTGAGCAGGAACGAGACATTCTAAACACGATTGAAACGACTCCGACGTTGATCGACGCAATCATAGAAAAAACGAACATCCCTGCAGCGAGAGTCATGTCAACTATTAGCATTCTTGAAATGCGTTCATTAATTCAACGTGTCTCGGGCACCTCCGTAGTTCGTCGCTAAAAACAATTTCTCCCCGCCTATTTTGAACATGAAGATCATTACGTACAACATCAACGGCATTCGCTCGGCAATCAAAAAAGGGCTATTCGATTGGATTGAAGACCACGATTACGACGTGATTTGCCTACAAGAAACAAAAGCTCATTCCGGCAGTGTCCCGGTCTTATTGCTCAACAGCATTGGCTACCATCACTGTTGGCATTCTGCCAAGCGAAAGGGCTACAGCGGTGTTGCCACGTTTTCCAAAATCAAACCCCGCCACATCGAATTCGGAATGGGCCTCGAAAAATATGACGTTGAGGGCCGAATCCTTCGCACTGATTTCGAAAACTTGACAGTAATTAACTGCTACATTCCCAACGGATCCGCAAGTCAAGTTCGCCACAATTTCAAATTAGAATTCCTCGAAGACTTCTCTGGTTGGGTAACAAAAATAAGAGAGGAACAACCTCGCGTGATCGTAGTTGGAGACTTCAACATCGCACGATCACTTTTGGATGTCCCCCCGGATCAAGCGACTACGAGCCCTTCCGGCTTTCGACAGGACGAACGTCACTGGCTACAACAGTGGCTGGACGAGGGCTTTATCGATTCATTCCGAAATCAAACACCCGCAGGGCGGAGCTATACCTGGTGGCCCCCCACCAATCCAACCAGGACCGACCGAGGTGCCTGGCGGATTGACTACCAATTCGTCAACGCCACTCTTCAATCGTCAATTCAAAACGTTGCCCACTTAAAAAACATATACTATTCCGACCACTGCCCTGTTTTGCTTGAAATCGATGACAATTAACGCCAAAATAGCAAGCTCACTAATCTCCGATTGAGGCTATCCATGCGACCACACCATTTTTTCACGATCATCGCCACTTTAATTTGGTTCACTTTGCCAAGTGCTGAACTACTGGCAGAATTGAAATTACCATCATTCTTCAGTAATCAAATGGTGCTACAACGGGACAAACCTGTGTCCATTTGGGGGTGGGCGGATGCCAATACTCAAGTCGACGTCGCATTCAATGGAAATACGGTTTCTACAAAATCCACCGACGAAGGAAACTGGAAAATCACACTGCCCGCGATGAAGGCCAGTCGACAGGGCATGAACATGGTGATTGAAAATGGCAATGATAGAGTTGAAATTAAAAACATTCTCGTAGGTGAAGTCTGGTTTGCGAGCGGGCAATCCAACATGGCATTCAAGCTACAAAACTCACTTGATGCCAAAGCCGATTTGCCAAAATCCAAAAACTCGTCAATACGATTTTTCCTGGCCGCCAACACACCGGCTGCCCAACCCCATAACAACATCCAAGGAACCTGGAACCTTTCCTCTCCCGAAACATCAGGGAATTTCTCGGCAGTTGCCTATTACTTTGCCAAAAAAGTTCATCAAGAAACAGGGATGCCTGTTGGTATTATCCAATCCTGCTGGGGCGGCAAAAGGTCTGAATGCTATACAAGCAGGGAAGCCATGCTCTCTAACGCGCATGGGAAAAAGATGATCGCAGAACTTGACCGCACGGCTAAATCGTTTGACCCCGAAACGGCAAAGAAAAAATACGACGCAGCGATGGCCAATTGGGACAAGAGAGCCGCCAAAGTACGCGCCGAAAACAAGAATAAATCAGCATCCGAAAGAGTGCGCCTTCCCAGACGCCCCCAAAGGGAAAAACCAACCTATGAGAATGAGCGCAACCCAACGGTTCTTTACAATGGCATGATTCATCCTTTCGTTGGTTACACCATGAGGGGAGCGATTTGGTATCAAGGCGAAGCGAACGCGAAAGCGGGTTTAGCTGGGATCTATCAGGAAATGTTTACGCTAATGATTCAAGATTGGCGAGCACGCTGGGACGATGAATTCCCGTTTTATTTCGCCCAATTGGCAAATTTCAAGCCAGTAACAACCGAGCCCGGACAGCAAAGTGATTGGGCAACCGTCCAGGATCAGCAAAGAAAAACTCTGGCACTCGCTGGCACTGGCATGGCGACCATCAACGATGTCGGAGACGCGAAAGACATTCACCCGAAAAACAAAAAGACCGTTGGCTTGAGACTAGCTCGGTGGGCGCTAAACAACGATTACCAAAAACCAGTTACGGTTAGCGGACCACTTTACAAATCTTCCCGGGTAGAAGCGGAAAAGATGATCATCGAATTTGCTCACACTGGAGCGGGCTTAAAAACCAGCGATGGAAAGCCCCTCCAACGTTTTGAGATCACTGGTGACAACCAAACCTGGCATTGGGCCGACGCAAAAATATACAACAATACAATCGTTGTGAGTTGCAAAGAAGTGTCGAAACCGACGGCAGTACGATACGCCTGGTCCGCGAATCCAGCAGGAGCAAATTTAGTTAACTCGGAAAACCTACCCGCGTCGATCTTTTCAACCAGCAGCAACTAAATTGCATCCGGTAAACGACCTGAAAATTGCTTGCGAACGGCAGTCACGCATCAACTGACGCGTTGATTGTCACGCCTCGGCCTCTGAGTTTTGCTTTGTCAACTCAAGGGAATTGCCTTTGTCGTTGTAAAGCACGACATCGACAAAATTTCGAATGAGCATCACGCCGCGGCCGCAATCCTTTTCGAGATTTTCCTCTTCAGTGGGGTCGGGGACGGTTGACGGATCAAAACCTTCGCCCTGATCCGTGATTTTCGAATAAAATCGATTCCCGCAAATCTCAATCACCAAGTGTACCGTCTTGTCAGGACTCCGGTTGTTTCCGTGGTCGATTGCATTCATCACCGCCTCTTCCATGGCCATATGAATACCGAAGGTATCTTTGTTACCCCAACCATTTTTTTCCAACTGCTCAAGGACCATACCAACTATCGTTGCGCAGCAATCCGGCTCACTTGGAATGTGATCATCATACCGCCAATGCTGAGTTGTACTTTCCATGATTAACCTGAATCTTCAATCTATTCAAAAACTCGTCTGAGCCCTCAGGCCCACACTCAATGGCCACCCAATCTAAAGTGACTCGATTGCATCGAATTGATTATCTTTTATCTGAAACAATGAATCGAGGTTTGTATAGCTAAACAAATCTCGCACCTCAGGACGCAAATTACTCAATCTTAATTGCAGTCCATTTTTTCTACTCTCACTCTCCAGCTTGATCAATTTGTTGATCGCAGCACTGGAAAAAAAACTCACACCGTCAAAATTCAAGACAATTCCCGTCGCAACCGCCCCGTCCACCAGCGAGAGCAACTCTCGGCCAAGGGATTCAATCCGAGCAGGATTCATCACTCGTTGATCGACGAACTTGACAATCGTCGCGTTTTCGA
Source organism: Pirellulaceae bacterium (assembly GCA_011087765.1). Lineage (GTDB taxonomy): Bacteria > Planctomycetota > Planctomycetia > Pirellulales > Pirellulaceae > Mariniblastus. The sequence goes on along the minus strand of JAALLA010000019.1, from coordinate 19,612 downwards.
GAGCTTCTGTGGTAATGCATTCAAATTCTGACATCACATCTTCTCGAAAAGCAAAAACAACAAAAACACAGCTGGTTCGGACAATTTATCATACCTTGCCAATCCAACGCGTCAAAAACAAATCAGCACCTTTTTGGGGGCAATCTCACTCATAACTCTGCGGAACTTTCCAGCTAAATTAAGCCGGAAAGAATCAGTGTTATTTCCTCAAAAGCAACTCCTGCCCCGTTTTTAAAATAAAAAACACTAGCTGATACGTCCCCGAATGATCGACCAGAATCTCATCCGTCTACGCATCAAACTAGCGTTTTTGTTTCCAATTTGCCGGCCCGTTATCCAATCTTAAGCTAATCCAAACCGACCAACGCTGTAGGTAGAGCCTGGTTTACTAATATTGAACTCTAAAACGATCATTCTCTTCTGATCGAAAATCCATTCAGAAACACAACCGTTCCTAAAAATAAAATGGGCCAACAAAGCCACGTTGGCGTTGTAATCTTTTTTTGAACGCCCAAGACGGATTTTTCCGACTTTGCAGCGGTTCGACTATTATTCGAATAGGAAGCACGATAGTAGTTACTAGCACGTACTTCCGGTTGTGGACTTACCGACGCCACCTCCCGCTCTACCGTCGCATGATCCGCGAGTAGATTTGAAAATCGGGGAGTCAACACGTAGGTATCAACCAAGTTCAACTGAATTCCGATGAATATCAGTACCAGCCCTAACGTCATGATTGAAGTACGTCGCATTATTTTTTCCATTCAGGGTTGGGAAAGAATTGCGCTTCGCCAACCGCTATCCCCATGAAATATCGTTTCACGGACAAACGCTGTGTCCAACAAGAGCAATTAAACCTTTTTTCCCTATCGTTTTTCTAACGTTTTCTTCTTGAACCAGGGACTCACAAATATCAACCCTGAAAAGAATTGGTTCCGTTTTTTTGGGTTCTATTGAAAACAACCGTTGCCGCGCCTGCGAACTTTGGAAGAAAACAGAAGTTATTCCATGTCTAACGATTGGTTCAACATTTCCAACCATTCGGGTATCAAGCCGCAAAACCATCTTTTAAACTGAATGTTAAGTACTTACATTTGACTAGATCAGGATTTAAACCTGAGCGATTGCGGAACCAATTAAGACGAAAAACCGGTAAATCCATGAGTCAACCCGCCGAACCCTCATCCCGCGGAATTTGGTCTTCCAGCTTTCAAGGGCTGCTGTGGACTCAGTGGCTAACTTCGATCAACGACAATGTTTTTCGCTGGTTTGTGATTGGTGTCGGTAAAAATCAATTTGCCCCTGAAGATCAGGGAACGCTTTTGATCATTGGCTCTTCATTTTTCATCATTCCCTATATTCTATTTGCGTCAGTCGCTGGTTGGCTGGCTGACAGATTTAAGAAACGAACTGTCATCATTGGCTGCAAGATTGCAGAAATTGCAATCATGACCATTGGGGTCATCGCAGTCAGCCTACTGGGCGAACCCGACCCCGCTACCGGAATCGACCCCTTTTTCTGGATATTGCTTGCCGCTGTATTCTTGATGGGTCTTCAGAGTGCACTCTTTTCGCCAGCCAAGGTTGGCACCATCCCGGAATTATTGAATGAAAAAACAATTGCCGCCGGTAACGGAGTTTTCAATTTAGCGACTCTCTCCGCAACCGTCATCGGCATGGCGATTGGTGGCGCACTTTCCGACATTACGAATCGAGGACAAGACAACATTGGTTTAGCAGCCGGTGTTCTAATTGGAATTGCCGTCGTTGGAACGATCTTGAGCTTTTTAGTTTGGTCTCTCCCCGCTGCAAACGCAAAAGCTAAATTCCCAATCACTTTGATTGGCGAGACCATCAAAGACCTTTTCCAGCTATTCTCCTACCGTACTCTTTTCAGAATTGCCCTGGGCATTTCTTTTTTCTGGGCAGTCGCCGCTTTAGCTCAACTCAATATCGACGTTTTTGCTACCGAGAGCGGCGGTATAATTGAATCTGACCGAACGCCTCTCTTGATCGCCGTCGTTTTAGGCATTGGATTTGGCAGTGTCGCCGCTGGATTAATTTCTGCCGGTAGAATCGAGTTAGGCCTAGTCCCCATTGGTGCAGCCGGCGTTGCAATATTCTCATTCCTATTGTGGTTAACGCCTCCTGATTTCATCAACGGAGATCCGTACAACTTCGATAAGATCATGACTTTTATCTTTCTTGCGGGCCTTGGATTTAGCGCCGGTGTTTTTGATGTCCCCTTGGCGTCTTACCTGCAGCATAACAGTCCCATCGAAAAACGCGGCTCCTTACTCGCGGCCACAAACTGCCTAGCCTTCGGCAGCATCCTTCTTTTCTTTGGCGTGATGTTATTTTGCACGCAAGCAACCGAACCAGGGACGATTGCTCAATTGCCCGCCGAACTGACAAAAAAGAGTTTGAGCAATGCGGAGCAACTAGAGCTTGAGGAAACCATAGGCCGCTTTGAAAACTCGCCCGTCGGCGATCAACCTGGAATCGAGAAAGTTGTCAGCCAAACCCCTGAAAACCTACGCTCCGCCACACTGACACACTTAATCGCCAAAGATGCAGAACGCCGAACCGCCGTTTCAAAACCACTTAGACTCGAAGAATATGTGGCTGAATTTAGCCCGGAGAACTCTAACTTCAGCGAACAAGAGGCGACCAATTTTCAGCGTCAAATCCTCAAAGTCCAACGACAGATCCGTCCACTTCCGCTACTTAACTCACGCCAAATATTTTTGGTAATGTGCATTTTAACCATCCCCGTAATCGCATATTCACTCTACCTGTTAATTAAACAAACTGTCCGCCTCTTGTTCTTCCTTGCGTTCCAAATAATTTACCGTGTCAGAATCAACGGAATTGAAAATCTGCCGAAACAAGGCGGTGCTGTGGTTGTCGCCAATCATTCCTCATGGCTCGACGGAGCGATCCTTCTTGTATTAGTTCCTCGTCTTCCTCGCATTATTGCCTGGGCGGGTAACTTTTCGCATTGGGCTCTGCAAAAATGGGCTGCCTTCTGCGGGATTATTCTGATCGCCGGTGGTCCAAAATCAATTCGTAACGGATTGAAAATCGCAAAACAAACGATCGATCAAGGTGAGGTGGTTGGCTTGTTCCCCGAAGGTGGAATCTCCCGGGATTGTCAAATAAAAAATTTCAAGCCCGGACTTACAAAAATCATTAACTTGAAAGAAAACAAAATCCCCGTCATTCCCGTTTACTTTGATCAACTCTGGGGAAGCATATTCAGTTTCTCTCAGGGAAAGAGTATAAAAAAGTGGCCTCGTTCATTTCGTCGCCCGCTTTCGGTCCACATTGGGAAACCGATCGAAAAAGCTGATACGATGTTTGCAATTCGTCAATCTGTTCAAGAGCTTAGCGCAACTACCATGGACAATCCCGCTGGAAAATTCGTCTCTGCCCCGTCGGCATTTATCAAATCCTGTAAACGCAACAAGTTTCGCTCGAAAATTGGTGACTCCACCAACCAGGAGGAAACCGGTGGGAAGCTGCTCACCCGGGCGTTGGTCTTAAGACGCCTGTTGAAAAAACATGTCCTCAACAATCAAGAAGAAAATGTGGGCGTCCTAATCCCACCCTCCGTGGGTGGCGCGATTGTCAATCTCGCTTTGGCACTCGACAAACGAGTCGCGATCAACCTGAATTACTCGCTTTCCAATGATCTTATTAATCACTGCGTTAAAGAAGCGGAAATAAAAACCGTTCTGACAACTCGAAAGGTCGCTGAGAAATTCAACTTTGACTTTGACTGCAATATTTTTTATCTCGATGACCTCAAAGACAAAGTAAGTGGATTAGACAAACTCATTGGTGCATTCCAGAGTTTCGTGGTCCCCGGCGCCCTTCTCGACTCGAGCCTCGGACTCAATCAAATCAAACCCGACGACACTTTAACCATCGTGTTTACTTCAGGATCCACTGGAGTCCCCAAGGGAGTGATGCTCACTCAAAAGAATATCATGAGCAACGTCCTTGGAATCGAACGCGTTGGCTCGCTGGTCCCAGATGATACCCTGATTGGTGTCTTGCCATTTTTCCACTCAATGGGCTACACGGTAACCCTCTGGGTTCCCATGACCACTGACTCACGGGGAGTTTATCATTTCAATCCACTCGACGCTAAAATTGTCGGTAAAATTGCAAAGAAGTTTTCGGCTACCATCATCGTCGCCACCCCGACCTTCCTTCGCTCTTACATGAGACGTTGTACGCCGGACCAATTTAGTTCGCTAAACATGGTCATTGCGGGAGCGGAACGCCTTCCACCCGAATTGTGCGAGGAGTTTGAAAACAAATTCGGTGTTCGACCCGTAGAAGGATACGGCACGACCGAACTCTCTCCCGTCGCCGCGGTTAATATTCCCTACTCGCGACAGACTAAAAAAGATTTTCAAATTGACGCCAAAGAAGGCACTGTCGGTAGGCCAATGCCAAACATGGCTGCTCGAGTAACTGATCTGGATTCAGGCGAACTCTTGGGGCCAAATCAACCGGGGATGTTGTGGATCTGCGGCCCCAGCGTGATGAAGGGTTACCTCAACAAACCCGAAGCAACTGCCGAAGTGATCGATGGGAAATGGTACAAAACCGGTGACGTTGCCATCATTGACGACGACGGTTTCATCAAAATCACTGGTCGAATGAGTCGCTTTTCGAAAATCGGAGGTGAGATGGTGCCCCACCTGAAGATCGAAGAAGTACTCTCCGAATTTCTGGACTCGACGCCTTCTGATGACTCCGATGACCATCTACTTGTCGCCGTAACTGCCGTTCCCGATGAAAAGAAGGGCGAGCGATTAATTGTTCTCTATACAAAGACAGCGAAAACAGTAGAAGAAATGCAACAGTCACTTAAAGACGCAGGGTTGCCAAATATTTTCATTCCGATGACCTCAGGATTTATTCAAGTCGATCACCTACCGATTCTTGGTACTGGAAAACTTGACCTTCGTGGCATCAAGGAAATCGCACTCGAAAAAGCGGGCACCTAGTTGGCCACCAACAATCTTGCCACCGACAACCAGAGCCAAACCTATTTAAGTTTGCAACAACGATTTAGGCATTGGAATCTAACATCCGCATGGCCAGATTGAAGGAACATACATTCCTTAATTTTAAATAGGACATGGTCAGTCGTGGATTGATTTCTATCAACTGATCCGCCTCGGGGCCAAGCACCATGTCTAGCCCAACGTATCCTTGAGTCGGCGGCAACAATCGAATCGTTTTTTCGGCCAGACGACGTGCCCTGCCTTCCAAATCCTTGCTGACGGGAAACCGCGAACCAACAAATTCACCGAACGGCTCGCGGTCAAAGACTTGCTCGGTCGCGGGAAGGAAAGTGAATTCGTCACCATGGCAGATCACAGACACGCTTAGGGGAACCCCCTGATAAAACGGCTCTAACCAATACTCCGCGCCAGACAACGGGGCCTCCAACTGCTCTAGCTCTAGGTAATCGTTAATCAGCCGCAGTCCCTCTCCTCCCACTCCATCGCTGGGCTTAAGAACCACCGGATACTCGAAATTGTCCATCGGACTCTTCCAAAAATTAATAAATTCCATTCCCCTCGAAACTCCATGGAATCCTTCAGCTTCCAGAAATTCAAACGAAGCCCGCTTGCTCGAAGCTATCCTGACAAACTCCTCACCGGGGCTTACGAACTTCTCACGAGACGCTTCCAGCCACTGGACACAATTTAACAAACGGCCTCCTGTTTCCGGAGCAATCAGCAAAATCCGATCGACGTCTCTTGCCAAATTTACTAACGAAGCCTGGAGATCCCCATGATCAGCAATCGGGTGTAACGTCAGCCCTTCAGTCTTTGGGAAATCAACGATTGCCCGTTCATCAATCGGCAAAATCACTTCGACCCCTGCAACAAGAAAATCATGAGCAATTGCCTGCAACATGCGTTTCCCCTGTGACCGAATGGCAGCCCCGCAATGGAGGGAAACCCCATCTATCCAGAGCCCACCTCCGGTCAACCATTCAAATATTAGAATTTGCATTTAACTTGCCCAACTTAAAGTTCGAAGCTATATACTTCAGTGGATTTAGATTTGCTTTACAACCCACTTAAAAACCGTACAATCCGGTAATCATTTAAATCAGCTCGAAATTACAAACGGCCTGAATACTAAGAAGGAAGAAATCGTGACATTGATCAACCGCTTCGAAGGCGACAACGTCCTTATCGTTTACTTTCAGGATGTTAGAATCATCGATGATTCGAGAATCAGTAGCCTCGGACAAGAACTCGGTGAACTGATCAACAACACCAGCAACTCTCGCATCATATTAAATTTCCAAAACGTTGGCTTTATGTCTTCGGCGATGATTGGAAAGCTGGTCCTGTTTGGCAAAAAGTGCAAAGAAGCAAAAGTAAAATTGCGACTCTGCACCATCGGTGAGAACGTCGAAGAAGTCTTCAAACTGATGCGTCTGAACAAGGTTTTCGACATTGATAAAAATGAAGAGACCTCGATCAAGAAAATCAAAAAGTAAGTTAGCTCGCCAAATTTCTCCGCGAAAATTGGCAGCACCTTTATCCAACTCCAGCAGAAACGACTCCTTCCGGTTATTGCCGGGAGGCTTCGTTTTCATTCACGCCGGAATCTGAATCAAGGTAGGCTCCCACTTTTGCAACGCCAATCGTCGTCGCCACGCCGCCAGCGATCAGCAGTAGCGATACGGCGATCTGTCCCAAACTTGGCCGAACCCAATTCATGCTCCAGTCCTCTGGATCAATCTCTGCTTGATTATCTAAGGTCACCACCACCCCCTTGATCATCTCTCCTGGAACTGGCGGGACGCCTTCCTGAAAAGGCCATAAACCCGCGGTTGAGCCTAATAACAAACCGAGCAGCATCCCCAGCGTCGCCTTCTGATATTTTCGCAGCAACCACTCTAATAAATTCCCAACCATCAGCACCCCTGCGACCACACCCACCCCAACCGGTAATAAAACCGTCAACCCCGGAGCGACCGCAGCGGTCAAATCTCGACTCGACAGCGCATCTTTAAATTGATCAATTGCCCCAAGAATCGGCACGTACTGTCCCAGCAGTAGCAGCAAATAACCTCCCGATAATCCCGGCAAAATCATCGCGCTTGCACCAGCTAATCCTGCAATGAACAGCATCAAGGCATTAGAACTGCCTTGGCCGACAATGCCATTTGACTGCAAAATTGCCAAGACGACCATCGCGAAAAAAGAAAGCAACACCGAACCAACGAGCGCTGGAGAGACTGGGCGTGCCAGTTTCCAAACGATTGGGATTCCGCCTAGCGTCAACCCGATGAAAATGCTGTACATTACCCACCGCTGATGGACGACTAACTCCTTCAATGTTCCGGCAAGCAACAGGATCCCGATCCCCGCAGACGCAACCACAGCGCCAATCACAAACATGGAACGCACCCGGAATCGAAAACGAGTCAAATCAGCCAAGACGTCAATACAGGCAGGGTAAATACCAGAGGCCAGTAACATCGTGCCGCCACTGATTCCTGGAACGAGGTTGGCAAGCCCCATCAAAAATCCGCCGAAAATGGAACGTAATAGCAATACGTTGCGCGAAACCTGCCCTAGAGCATCGGGAACCGTAGTTTTATTATCTTCCATCAAATCCTAAATTCCACTTTGATTAAAACATGCGTTCACAACCCAGACCGACCAACCGCCGCCAACAACACAACGTGGTTTACCTCGTTCGCCGTAACTTACATTTCATCGCCCGGTAAACTCGATATTAAGCCACCCCTTTCAAGGTCACAAGGTTTACCCAGTAACACTAAGTGACAAAGTCAAATTCAAGCATAGCCATAGCTAAATAGAATAGCAGAAGATATGTCAATAAAGTCCACCAAGTATCTTGGTTATGCTCATTCAACCCTTTATAACCGAGCCTAGAAGACTTCGGGATATCATCAAATCAATTACCTCGCCCTTGCGGGCAACTCTTTGGGTTTCACGTCGTGACCGGCCTGACAATGCTTTTGTTTGGCTAAGGTCAGTCACCAATTGCACATCAAATTAACACCGGCTCGTTCAAAACAACCATGCACTTGCGTTCTAGTATTAACGAAATTGACATTGCCGCTCCTGCCAAAATCAATTGGTTCTTAGAACTCCTGAATCGCCGAGCTGATGGGTTTCATGAACTGGAAACTGTGATGTCCACTGTATCTATTTTTGATCGCATGAGATTCACACGACGTAACGACGAGGACTTTATCCTTACTATTCGCACGGCCGGATGCGGTAACCTTCCGAAAGAAAAAGACTCAATTCCCTGTGACGATCAGAACCTAATTATTCGATCCCTGCGGTTGCTTCGAGCGACTGCTCGAGAGCAGCAGACCGCCAATTGCTGCCAGGACGGTTTCAAGATTGACTTGGACAAACAAATCCCATCAGCAGCAGGACTGGGGGGAGCATCCAGTAACGCGGCAGCAGCACTTATTGCCGGCAATCAGCTATGGCAACTCAATTGGAATCGAGACCAATTGTCGAAGATCGCCGCCCAACTAGGCAGCGATATTCCATTTTTCCTGCACGGAGGAACGGCAATTTGCCGTGGACGCGGAGAGAAAATTGAACCCATACAAGCCACCAGTGGAATTCCAATTGTCATCGCTAAACCTGATTTTGGGATCCCGACCGCCTCTATTTTCAATCGCGTGACTGTCCCAGCTTATCCTATCCAAATTAATCAATTCATAAGTAGTTTCCAGCAAGTTGACCCACATACTTTGGGAACCAGCATGTTTAACCGACTGCAAGAATTTGCAGAGCCGATTAGCCCCGCGATCACTCGGACTTTTCTAAATTTAAAAAAAGAGTTTTCACGTTTGAATTGCCTCGGCCACCAAATGAGTGGAAGTGGATCGAGTTACTTCGGCGTCTTTTCAACTTCTCGCGCAGCACGGCATGCGACCCAATATCTTGCTGCGAGATTCCCAGACACCAGAGTCTTTTTCACTCAAACACTGACACCAATCGCCTCCTGATTAAACCAACAACACGAGGAACGCACGAAGGAGCACGTAATGGAGATTACGGAAGTCAGAATTAAATTAATTGAGAGCGCCGAAGATCGCTTAAGAGGATTTTGCAGTGTCACGTTTGACGATTGTTTCGTCGTTCGAGATTTGAAAATCATCGAAGGTAATAACGGGCCTTTCGTCGCGATGCCAAGTAGAAAGCTGACATCGAATTGCTATAAGTGTAGAACTAAAAATCACCTTAGAGCGAGCTTCTGCAATCATTGTGGAAGTCAATTAAAGTCGGACCATATCGAACATGATTCTGGCGGGAGAGCAAAACTCTACGCTGACATTGCCCACCCGGTAAACGCGAGATGCCGAGAGATGATTCAAAAACGGGTCATCAAAGAACTGAACCATGAAACGGAACTCGCATCACAACCCGGCTATCGCTCCCGCTACGATGAAGACTTTAACGAGGAAACCGTAGCCGAACCCCCTCACCGCAATCGTCAGCAGGACCATACGAATCCCCAGACTGAAGACCTCCGCCAGGACGAAGGAACCAATATTCCGCCTACTCCGCACAATCAGGCAAAAAATACACAACAAGAATCACCCGGCGGGTCCCCCGGAGAATTCGGCAAAGGAATTTTTGACTGATTGATCCTACCTCTTTTTGTCGAAAAATAGTTCGACGGAGAAGCCGTTAACAATCGCCTCATCACGCTTCAATTTAAGGTGGTTTTCCCTTAGAAAGCCGGATAAAAGCGTGTTTTTTTGGGGCATTCGTTTCGGTTTCGCATTTAAAAGACCTACATCCAGCTTTCGATCTTCGATGTCCAATTCCTGTGAATTCAGAAAATGGCAGCAAAAATCGAGCGGCCAATCGACCTTGCAACTCAAAACATTGGGCTAATCGTCACAACCGCAATAGTTGATTATGGACTTTTAACGTCATCAATTCATCTTAAACTTGACCCTGTGAAAAACGGGCAACTATACTTAAAACGTAGAATTTGACGGCAATTTCATCCTGTTTTGGGGAGAGCAAGACAAGTCTTGCCAAACCCTTGCAAACATTATTAACCCCCTTTGACTGGCAACTTATTATGCAGAGTCACCGCTTAATTTTTGGATTCGTAATGTCTCTTGTGGCTTTTGCCTCATTGACCAACTATACCGACGCGCAAACCGACGCGCCTCGTCCGCTTGCCAAAGGCGTGCTCAAAACTATTCCGGAGAACCTGGATCCCCGAGACATGTTCTCGCTTCCAATGGTGATGCCGGACTTGAACGCAACCAAATTCGATCCAAAAACGATCGCCCAGAAAAAAACATTATTCGGGCAATCTCGTAGCGTCGTGATGTTCCGAAACAATGTCTGGCAGTACGAATTCTCTTTCACTGGACTTCGGCAAGCCAAACTCCGAATCCCAACCGGTAACGGTAAGGCTGCCACACGAAATTACTGGTATATGGTCTACCGAATCCGGGACACTGGCCAAACCATGACCATCAGCGACGTGAAGCAAAATCCAAAATTTGATCACATCACTAAGGAAGTCGACTTTGATAAATCAATTGACTCGCAAGCCAAAAAGTTCCTTCCCCGCTTCACGCTTGAAGGCTGGGTTCCCGTCAACAAGGGATACCAAAAAGTTTCTTACCGAGACACGATCTCTCCGATTGCCTTAGAGCAAATTCGTCAAAAGGAAGACCCTAACCAAGTTTTATTCGATAGCCACCAGATGTCACAAGCCAAAATCCCGGCAGCCAAAAACGCTACCGATCGAGGAATTTGGGGAGTTGCGATTTGGGAGAACGTCGATCCGCGGATTGACTTTGTAAGTGTTTTTGTTCAGGGGTTAACAAACGCTTTCCGACTTTCTGATCCAGTTTCCGCTCCGTCTAAACTGAAAACGCTACAACTTAACTTTTGGCGCCCAGGAGATTCAGTTGACGAAACTTCCGACTTTGTTAAATTCGGCATCCCGTTAATTGACGACCCGGCGATGCAGGCGTTAGTCACCACACGCTATAACTTGCCCGGACCAATCTTGAGAGGCTATTTCAAAAACGAAGAAGCCAAACGGGACGTGTTAGTCACAGAAACTGATGCACAGATTAGCCTCAAGGACTTTAACTCCACCATCGCGCCAATGCTCGATCAGGGTAAAATGCCTCCTTCCATCCTGAAATCTTTCGAAAATGCGGGAATTACGCTAGACGCCAACACCGCCCTGACCACGCTAATTGCCGGTAAAAAGTGGTCATTTAAACAGGGAAAAGACAGCTACACCCTCGTTCTCGAACCTCAGTTCTGGGAAAAAGACTTTGACGGAATCCGCTTCATTAAAAGCCTTGATCATATGTGGATTTACCGCTAAAATCTCGCTTCTGATTTTGTCGGGTCCAGACCACCTATTTTTTCTGGATTCGCGCCGCTCGGTGACCGAATTGCCGAGATTTACAACGAGTATTTGAGAACAAAGAAAGCAGTTTAATGGCCCATAAAAAGGGACAAGGCTCCAGCCGAAACGGGCGCGATTCCAACGCCCAACGTCGAGGGGTCAAAAAGTTTGGCGGAGAACGCGTCGTTGCAGGAAATATCCTAATTCGACAAGTTGGTAATAAGTGGCATCCTGGAAAGGGTGTTGGCCAAGGAAATGACTACACACTTTTTGCGCTGGTTGATGGAAACGTCATGTTTGATCGTAACGGACGTCGAATCAACGTCGTTGCCGAAACCAACTAAGGACAGGGGGTGCCAGAGGCGGAAGGTAGAACTACTACCGCCCTTTGTTCGTTACCCCCTGCACTATGAATTAAGAATAAGGATGCCAGATGATGGCATCCTTTATTTTTGCAATTTCGAAGCCTGAACTCCTCAACCGCACCGCCGCATCCAATTTTGTCTGGAATACCATGTTCGTCGACCAAGTTCAAATCGAAGTAATTGGAGGACGGGGTGGACACGGATGCATGAGTTTTCGCCGAGAAAAATATGTCCCTCGCGGAGGGCCTAATGGTGGTGACGGCGGCAACGGTGGAAGCGTCATTCTCACCGCAAAGCACGGAGTCAACAGTCTGGTCGCGCTTGCCAACCGCCATCACGTGCGAGGGAAAAACGGTAACAACGGCGAAGGCGCAAACCGACACGGAGCGTGCGCTGAGGACATAACGGTTTTGGTACCGACGGGGACCATCGTTATCGATGCCGAAACGGATTTGATCATCAAAGACCTCGCCGTCGATGGCGATTCGGTAATCGCCGCCCGCGGAGGGCGTGGAGGCAGAGGCCACACCCGCTTTAAATCTTCCACCAATCAAGCCCCCCGACCAGCAACGCAGGGCGGCCCGGGTGAATCAAGAGTCCTTAAGCTTGAACTAAAAGTCATTGCGGATGTTGGCTTGATTGGAAAACCCAACGCGGGCAAAAGCACTCTGCTAAGCCGACTCTCCAGTGCAAAGCCGGAAATTGCCGACTACCCTTTCACGACCAAGTTCCCCAACCTCGGGCAAGTTCAAATCGATGCTGACCGATCGTTTATTCTGGCAGATATTCCAGGGCTGATCGAAGGAGCGTCAGAAGGGGTTGGCCTCGGACACGACTTTTTAAAACACATCGAACGAGCGGGAATCCTCGTCCATTTGGTCGAACCCATGCCCCTCGATCAAACCGACCCCACAGAAAATTACCAGGCGATCCGGCGCGAACTTGAGGAATACAACCCTCAATTGAAAACACGACCGGAAATTGTTGTGGTTACCAAATCCGAATTGCCTCCCGCCCAGGAGGTCGCTGCAACACTCAGAAGCGAAACGGAAAACGAAGTGTTTTTGATTTCGGCAGTCACGGGTGATGGCCTGCCTCAGCTGATGAATCGAATCGATCAAGTTTTGGAGCAGCATTCCTCATGCGATTGATTGCAGTCGATATCGGCAATAGCTCGATCAAGCTTGCGATCGACAGCCCCGACATGACCGACAACTGGGAGGCCCAACTGGCGGTGAACGTCGAAACCCTGAATCAGAAACTCTCCGAACTACCGCTAAAAAACGACGCCTTCTTTTGGTCCGTGTCGAGTGTCGATCGGCAAAAGGAATCGAAGCTAATAGAGTGGGTCAAGCAACACAGACCTAGTGACCACCTCCATCTCATTGACGAGAGTGATATCGCACTGCCATCTAATATCGAATCGCGGAAGCTTCTGGGTAGAGACCGCTTAATTTCAGCCTGGATGGCATGGCAACTAAATAACACAGAAGGCCCAGTTATCATTGTCGACGCAGGCACTGCAGTGACCATCGACTGGGTAGACCCTCAAGGTGTTTTTCAAGGCGGCGTCATCTTTCCGGGCGCTGAATCCAACTTCAAACGACTCAGTGCCTTTACCGATGCCCTGCCGGATCTGGGAGAGATTGCTGACAACCCGACACCCGTTCAAGTCTTCGATTCCATCATTGGGAAGTCGACTACCGACGCAATTCGAAAAGGCGTTTACCATTCACAAAAGCATGCCATCCGAGAAATTGTCAATCAAATGTCACAGCTCTCCACACAAAAGGCATCTACTTTCGCAACAGGTGGTGGACTGAAGGATGTTTCTGAACAATTGAGTCAAGATTGGCACTATGTACCTGATTTAATATTGCAAGGTGCACGTGCTATCGGAAAAAAACTGAACTGCGTCTAACCCATCCTTTCCTAAACGCAAAATAAAATTCCATTGAACGCCTCACCTTCCTCTAATGTTTGCAGCCAAATCACTCCGATCGGGCGCGGTGCCGTTGCTGTAATTGCCGTTCATGGCAAATTAGCGGAAACCGCAATCGACGAGTGCTTACAAACGCCAAATGGAAACCCTCTCTCTTCCCGGAAATACCAGGACGTCGCCTACGGCATTTGGAAATCCACCGGTGAAGATCTCGTTGTTTCTAAACGAGGCGAAAAATACTTCGAAATCCACTGTCATGGCGGAACGACGGCAAGCCAAGCTGTCATTGGGTCGCTCAATGCCAAGGGATTCGCTGAAATTTCAGCCGCTGAATTTTCAGCTCAATTCCAGGATTTCTGGAGTGTCAGTACTCAACTGGCACTGACTCAAGCGACCACACCCAAAACCGCTTCGCTCTTATTACGGCTAGTTACACAACTGCCTAACCAAATTCAACAAATACGGAACTTGCTAACCTCCAACGAATGGAATGTCGCCGCTACCCACATCCAATCCATGCTCAAGTGGTCTAAGTTTGGGAGGCACCTTACGACCCCTCGAACCATTGTTCTTTGCGGCCAACCGAACGTTGGAAAAAGCAGCCTCGTGAATGCCATGTCGGGCTTTCAACGGGCAATTGTCCATGATATTGCTGGAACAACCCGCGATGTTGTTTCACAAGCTCTCGCTCTCAACGGATGGCCTGTCACCGTAAAAGATACCGCAGGCCTAAGAAACTCCGACAACCCAATCGAGATTCAGGGAATTGCTCAAGCAAAAGCGCAGATCCTTAATTCGGATTTGACGATTTGTGTTTTTGATGCAAACGAACCCCGACAGTCCGAGATCGCTGAAATCGTGGCTGAAAACAAAACAGACTTAGTTGTTTTTAACAAGATTGACTTGCTTTCCCCCAACCAGCCGGTGCACCCTATTTCGACCGGTCATTTACCTACCGTCCAGACTTCCGTAAAAACCAAAAAAGGAATTCGAGAGTTAATAGAAATCATTGGCACTCAATTGGTTCCGGAACTCCCGGGTGAAACACAAGCTTATCCCGTCACTGCGGAACAGCATCAACGACTCGAGGAAACTCTCGATTGCCTCAATCAAAAATCATCCCATCCGATAAACCAGGCACTGGAACGATTAAGCTGATCGACATCCCAGTTGGATTAAACAGCCTTGATTGCGAAGCTTAGAGCAAGTGCCTTGCTTTAATTTGCAAGTACTGATTAATCAATTCCGAGGTGAGATCCTCAGGAAACAAATCCATCGCAAGCGCCCCTTGATGCCGAAGATCGCGAACCACCTGCCTGCGCCAATTCAAAACGTCTACGGCAGCGGCGGCTTCATAGATTTGTTTCTTACTGGGGTCGTTATGCGACTCATATTCATCCACTGCAGAAAACATTGCTTGGTCGCGAAGAAACACCCCTAAAGGCAAATGCCGCCCTGTCAAAGAAGTCAAATACTGGTTTATCTGGTGCGAATTTATTTCATCGATCACATTGGTCACCAATATTACCAGTGATCGCTTCGAGCAGTGCGACCGTAAATAAAGAAACGCATCATCGTACCGCGACTCGACATATCTGGCCTGCTGGTCGTACGAAGCATTCAGCAGGCGGTTGATATGTTTTACGCCGTTCTTTGCTGGCGTAAAATTATGAATCCGGTCACTGAAACTCAGCATGCCAACTGAATCCCCTTGCCGCAATGCAATGTAACTGAGCATCAACATAGCATTAAGTGAATGATCCAGCAGACTAATTTCTCCAGCCGTTCCTGTCATCATCCGCCCGCAGTCAACCATGAATAAAATTCGTTGACTTTGATTCGCCTGGAAATCGCGGACCGTCAACTTATTCCGTCGAGCGGTTGTCCGCCAATCGATGTGTTTGTAGTTGTCGTCCTGCGTGTAATCACGCAATCGCTCGAACTCATTATCCTGTCCAATTTTTCGAGTTCGACGCAGCCCCATTAGATTCAAGCGATTCGTTCGAGCCAGCAAGTCATATTCAGCAATTTGCTTCATGTCAGGATAAACATCCACAATGGATTCGCTGGGTAAACGGTAGAACCCCTGCCATAACTTGAGAGGACTGCCGACCATTAAATGAATACACTCCAACACCACTCGCCCGCGACGCTGACCAGTCAGCTCATAAATAAACTGCAGGCGACTGCGACCGCTAATTGATGCGTCGAATCGATTTGGCTCCGCGACAAAAGACTCTGGCAGATCATCTCGCAGGGCAACCACACAAGACTTGCTTGAATGATTAATAATTTCGATCTCGACTTTCTGTCTTTTTCCCTGCGACGCAATTCTCTGAACCGTTCGCGTTCCAGAAAATACAGAAGGTGGAACAATCATCATCAGGTCAACAAAGGAAATTGCTAAGAACGCCATATCAATCAACAGGATTGAAAACAGCAATATCCGGCGCAGCCCACCTCCGTCGTTCACAGTGATTAGGAAAAACGAGATGAGGACTGGGATTAAAAACAGACACATCATCCGTTTACTGGGAAAAACTCCCGATTTTCGCGCGAGCAACCACAATGGAAATGACATGATTAACAACAGCAAAATTGGGCTGTTAATCAGGTATTCACACACGAATTGGAGAGTTTCTAACACAGGCTTTACTTATCTTCGGAGGCGACCCAATCGCCGAGCATTAATAGATCTATTTGAGTCGGGGCACTTCGATAGTGCGGATCAAATCACTCAGAAGTTGATCAACACTCTGCCCTTCCACTTCCGCCTCTGCCGTCAATTGAACTCGGTGACGGAGAACCGGTAATGCAATTTCGATCACATCATCGGGCACGGCATAGTCGCGACCGTGAAACAGGGCAAGGGTTCGCGCTCCCTGCATCAAACTGATCCCCGCTCTCGGTGAGGCACCCAAATAAAACTGCGGCCAAGTTCTCGTCAACCGCACAATCTTATTGATATAATCCACCAACAGTTCATCAACCCGCACAGTTCCGCTTTCCGCGGTCAAACTTAAGATTTCTTCGGGGGTCGTCACCTGGTTAATATTATCAGCCAATTGCCGAGTCAGGTCTTCCTGCCCGCCATGCCGAATGAGGATTTCAGCCTCTTGCTCTTCGCTTGGATACTTGGCGGATAGCTTAAACATGAAACGGTCTAATTGCGCTTCAGGCAAATTGTAAGTTCCTTCAGATTCAATTGGATTCTGCGTCGCAACTACGAGAAACGGCAACTCCAACGAGTAGGTGTTGCCATCAATTGTCACCCGTCGCTCTTGCATAATTTCCAAAAGCGCGGCGTGCGTCTTGGCCGGTGAGCGATTGATTTCATCCGCTAGAAGAAGTTGTGTAAAAACCGGTCCGGGTCGAAATTCGAACTCCTGTGACTTCATATTAAACACAGGGGCGCCCGTGATGTCCGAGGGCATCAAATCAGCAGTGAATTGAATGCGCCCAAAATCACACCCCAACACTTTACCAAGCGTTCGTACAAACAACGTCTTGCCAAGCCCCGGTACACTTTCAATCAAAACGTGACCGTTTGAGAACAGGGCCACTAACGCGCCCTGCACAAGTTCGTCCTGGCCGATAAAAACCTTCTCAATTTCGGTAGTAATTCGACGATAGAGACCTTGAGCCGAAGTCCCCCCCTCCTCGCTCTTTAGGGAGACTCCCTTTTTCATTGGATCGGGCGGTGACACAACTGGCGCCGACTCAACCACCTGTACGTTGCCTGACGCCGCGTCCAAAGATGGACTGTCCGGTACAATAACGATCTCGCCGCAACTGGGGCACTTGGCCTTACCACCGCTCGACTCCACCTTGACTTTAAGGACTTTATCGCACTTTCCGCATCGGAATTTGACGAGGCCCCCATCCGGTTCATCTGATGTACTCATAATTTTTTCTTTACTTGGTCACGGCTTACAAACGATGCTCAATCAGTCTTATTTCGATTGGCATCGCTGGCAACCGCCCGTTGGTAATCCCTAATAGTATTAACTGCTCGGTTCGGCTGATTACTTCGCGACAACAACTCCGCCGTCGCGTTGATATGATTCCTGAAAGTCGAGGTATTTCGCGGCTTCACTCGTTTGGGTCTTCCAAAAATTGGGAAATAAGCGAAACAAAATAAGACCCCAAGAAACAACACGTGTGGCACGATATAGCACAAGGGGGGTTGAGCTATCCAACTCCAATTGCTGTGGTTTGAGACTACGGATTCTCGCACCTCGATTCCGTCAGAACCACTCTCCAAGAACAACACTCCACGGCGGGTTTCACAACGCCTGACCAGCGCCGCAGCCAAGGCTTGTTTATCCTCATCGACCAAAGAATAATTCAACAAAATGGATCCCTGGCTTACCAGAATCAACTCACTTTGATTATCGCGAGTGGCTCGGTTACCCAATTTATAAACCAGTGCCTCATCACCCGCCTGGAGAAGCACCTCGGGTTCCCATTTCTTGCGAGGCTGGACTTCATAAGCAAAATCAAGTTCCATATCTGGATAAGTTTTGCCACTTGGCAATAACTTACCGGAAACAACCTTCTGCGTGCCTATCCGCCTCTCAGTCACCTCATACCATTCGCACTCAGTTGAATCACTCGGAAACCAAATCTGCCTACCTCCGGCATCGGTTTTCTCATCACTTATCATCTCTTCGGAAATTCTTCGCAAGTACTCTTCCTTTTGATCCATGGGGACTTTTTCAATCGCTGCTCTCAGGTAGTCCTCCGTCGTTCTGTTTCCCCCGGCAACATAGATCAATGTCCTCCTGTACCCACTCCCAAGCCAATCGCTGAGGCGACGAACCGCTTTATCTGAGGGTGGAGAATTATTGTCAGGGAACCAAACCAGCGTGTCATACTGATCAAGGTTGGGGTCGATAACTGAACTTCGATTAACCGTTGCGCCCTGAGCTTCAAACAACTCCGAAAAATATTTAGTACCGTTTAGGCTGTCAGAGCCACGAGGTCCAAAAAGCGTTCCGTATTCCGTGTTGAGGGAATTTGCTTGCTCGCAGCCCAACACAAACATCATGGCAAACATCAGGACAATTAAGATTACTGGCCGAACCGTTTTAACAAATTCATCCATGCGTCACCCGTGAAGTTTGAACGACGTCTTTTTGAAATTGCCCCAGTTGGCTCCAACAACTTTCAAACTCTTTCTGGTCAAGTTGATAATCTCCAAAGAAGGTCTCCTCAAATGGCACCATCACTCGTTGGTAGAATTTTGCCAACCCAGTTTGTCCTCGAATTTCCCGCAGGTACTCTCTGTTGGTCTTTCCCTTGCGCAACCGAATATGCCCTTTTTGATCGAGGGAAACCAAAACGTAGCTAAACAAATAAATAATTGCACTTCTTAAATCCCCACTCCGATAGGCCTTCTCAGCCTCGGCACAAAAATCTCCTCCAGAAAAGTCTACGTCAAATGACAATTCCCGCATGCTCTGTTCGACCGTTCGCTTTGCCAGACTCTCGTCATCCCCTCCTTCTATACTCAGCTTTCGCCACCGATAGAAATAGCGATAACCGAGGTACGCCCCTATGCCGATCGCCAAAACCAGCAAGATGTAAAAAACAAATTTAAAGAAATTCCAAACCCAATCCCCATTCCAATTCCAAAACGTCGCAGGTCTCGGAGCCGGGACAGGCGTGACCGCTGTAGCCATTGGAACCTCCGCTCTTGACGCAGACCGTGCCGATTGGCGATCACCAAAATCTATTGGTAAAACCTCTCCAGCTTTGGAATCCAACCACGGCGCGTCATCAGGGGACAAATCTGTCTTGCCTTGAGCCTGCAGAGCACCGCTCAAGCCAACACAAACACAGCAGCCAACCCAAACCGCCAGGA
>JAALLA010000192.1 GCA_011087765.1 Pirellulaceae bacterium | reverse complement strand
GTCAAGGAATTTCCATTGTTGACTACGATGCCGGCCCCGGAGTACTGAACGGTGGAAATAACCAAAGAATCGCCGTCGAGGTCTGAGTCATTGCCAAGAACGTCAAAGACTGTATTGGATGAGTCTTGTAAAACGGTTTCGTTGTCATCCTCAGCCACGGGATTGTCGTTGACGGGTGTGATGATGATATTTACGGTCGCAGTATCGCTCCCGCCATTACCATCGCTGACGGTATAGGTGAAGGAATCACTTCCATTGTAATTTGGATTGGGTGTGTAGCTAACCGATAAACCGTCACTGGCGATGTTTGCCGTTCCATTGGAGGCATTTGAAACAGCGACAATGGTCAGTTCGTCGCCATCCGGATCAAAATCTCCGGCCAGTACGTCGATCGTCGTGTTAACAGAATCTTCTGCGACCGTCAGACTGTCGTCGTCGGCAATTGGTGGGTCATTGGGGATCGTTTGGAAAACACCAAAATCGTTTTGAGTTGCAATTTCGGCGCCAACGGTGACGTTAAGCGGTGCTGCATTGCCGTCATCAACGGAGGCAAAGGCAAGATTATCAAGATATCCAAATTGTCCGTTTTGTCCCGATGCCAGAACAAAAGCGATATCATTTTCCGCTCTTGAAATCGTCATCGTTTCGACAACACCTGTTCCAAGGTTTTGAGTGACGTATTCATCCAACAAAACCCCTGCGCTTGAATAGGCTCGGAGATGTCCGTAGTCGGAACTGTCATCCGAGATAAAGTCGATACTGACGGAACTTGCATTGTTAGCGAAGTCTACGCGTAAATCGGCATCATCGGTATTCCAGTAGCCCGAACCCCAGGAACTACCGAAGCTGAGTGAACCAGTTGAATTGAAGCTGGTGGAGAGTGCGGTGACATCGGAGTTGGTTACGCTGGCTCCTACTCCGCTCAAAACAACGTTGGGCGCGAGGACATTATTTAGTACCGTTCCAGGAGAATAGTCATCCGGATCTAGGGTGCCCGCAACGATGGTCGGGAAAGTCTGCTCCTGATTGGCGGTTAAATCTAATCTTAAAACGTAGCTACCAGGGTCAACTGCGAATGAGTAGCCGCCGTTTCCGTCGGTGATCTGTTGAGGTTCTCCCGAATTAAATTGGCCATCGTCATTGGTATCGATGTAGATCGAAACACCGGTCGCAGGCGTATCGCCAGAGTCCTGAGAGCCGCTTTGATTGAGGTCGTTCCAAACGGTGCCGTCAATTTGTCCATCGTCTCCGATAATCGTGCCACCTGCTCGGTCACGTCCAAGTTCACCGAGAGAGGTTGAAAGAATGGCAACCTCAAACGCCTCGGTTGCTTCGACGGTTAGATCGCCCTGGACACTCAGGGTCAAGGTTTGGGTCAATGCATTGGGATTCTGCGGATCGTTAAAAGTAACGGTTCCCGAAAGCGCTGATCCGGATGCGAAGTCTGAGGCATCGACATCGCTGTTAGCCAGATCAACTGCCCAGGTCACATTTACCGGGGAAGCGGAAGCGGCAGGCTCGTCCAACGAGATCTCAAATGTAAAATCAGTAATTCCGGCATCGCCTTCGGAGAGATTGGATTCGACGGCATCGAGGTTTACTTGAACTCCGGGCGGGTTACCTGACATCAAGGCGGCATAAACATCGAGCCGGCCACCCGTGACTGTTAGTCCGGCGAGTGATGATGTCGGAGTGGCGGTCGACAGGATAGCTTCACGAATATCCTGTCCTGACGCATTTGGGAATTGCGAGGCGTAAAGGGCGACTGCCCCCGCGACGTGCGGGGTAGCCATGGACGTGCCGCTGTAGGATCCGTAAGTGTTAGAGGGCAGCGTCGACATGATACTTGAACCGGGAGCACCAATATCGACGGTGGTTGCGCCGTAACTTGAGAAACTGGATCTAGTGCCTGAACTAGTAATCGAGGCAACAGAAACAACGGCGTCGTAGCCAGCGCCTGCGGTGGTATTGTAGTTTGCGGGGTAGTAACCACCAGAGTCATTATTCGCGTTTGCGTTGCCAGCAGCAGAGATAAATAAAATATCAGCATTGGCACCGCGTGTAATCGCAGCCTCTAGCAGACTGGAGTAACCACCACCGCCCCATGAGTTATTGGAAGCAACTACGTTTACTCCGTAGTTAACTTTTAGATCAGTCAGGTAATCCACTGCCGCAATCGCACCGGCGGTTGACCCGGACGTTGGGCCGAGGAATTTCGCCGAAATCATCGTGACGTCCCAGTTGACGCCTGCGACCCCGATCCCATTGCCACCTTGGCCACCGATAGTTCCAGCTACGTGGGTTCCATGATCATCACCGGTTCCGTCGTAGACTGTGTTATCGTCGTTATAAAAATCCCAACCATGAATGTCATCGACATAGCCATTGCCATCGTTGTCGATTCCGTCACCTGCGATTTCGCCCGGGTTGACCCAAACGTTGTTGATGAGATCGGGATGGTTGTATTGAAAGCCCTCGTCAATCACTCCAACGACGACCGATGATGATCCTGTCATCCCGGCATTCCAAGCTTTCTCAGCTTGACTTCCATAAACATTGGTTGTTCCACTCGGGCCAATCGCTGTCGGAGTATCGTCTGAATTCATCCCCCACAGCGTACCGTTGGTGTAGTATGGGTCATTGCTGACGGACGCGGCAGTGTGGATCCAATTGGGCTCTGCGGCAACTACAAATGGATTGCCGGCCAGCATGTTCATTGCCGCATGGACCGGCATGTTGTCGGGCAGGTGAATTCGCTCGAGCACACCGGTATTCGTCGCCCGCATGGTTCGCGTGTGAATTTCTTTTGTGAGTGTTGCATTTGCGAGACCACGTACAGCATCGCGTTCGACCATCGGCGTGTCGGGAAGAAATTGAACCAATAGTTCGTTGGGAACAAAAGTTGGTGATGCTGCCAACAGGTAGCGGGGTTCGAGGCGCTCGAGACTCAGGTCGTTGTTGTCGCGATTCCGTTGCCGGCGACGAATCAATTTCTGCTTTGAAATATTCTTTCGGGACTTCTGGCCTGGGCGCTTTTTCTTCATTGCGGTTCCGATACTGGTAGGATTTGATTTCGGATAGTAGCTAAGGAGGTTAGCTAACTGGAGGGACTAAGTAGCCTAATGTAAAAGGCCAATAAATTCAAATGATGGCCGTGAAAACTAGTGAGTGGCGGCGGCGAACTGGTTATTAGGCTTAAAAAACCGTGTTTTAGAGAATCCCCAGCATCGAAGCGAACCGCCAAAACAGTCGTGTTGAAGCGATTAAGCCCTTAAACGGCAAAATGTAATTCCAGGCGAACTGAATCGACATTGGCCGTGCGAAATCGCGTTTAACGCTTGCCGAAGATTTGTTCAGCCCGTTGAAATAAAATCCATGAAGTGACGATATATTTGTCACCAGTTTCCGGGACGGAACCTTTGTGGGTATGTGTAAATCCGGCTGGTGCGATAACCATTGTCCCTTTTTTTGGCTTGATTTTCGTTTCTTGATAATAGAACTCTGTTTCGCCACCGCGCTCCACATCGTTCAGAAAGAACATAAATAGTAGAACTCGGTGGAGCGTTTCGCAGTTACTTTCCCGCGGATAAATTTCGGAATGCCAATGGTGATAGCCGCCTTTTCCCTGATGGTATTTCTGCAGATTTAGAAATCCAGGGCGGTACAAATTCAATACGATTCCAGCGAGTTGTTCTTCGGGGATGCGATCCAAGTTATCGGGAGCAACTTCAATAATGTCTCCGTTTTTTAAACGGATGGTTGGAGCGAGTGCTCCGCAGACTAGATGTGGATACTGCGTGACGTACTGGGTCAGATGTTTCAAGGTGATATTAAAAAGTTGTTGATTGACTTCATTCCATTCTTGATATTCGGAAATGCAGCAATCAACACTGTCCTTTTTCTCAACATTGACTCCCGCTCCGATCTTGCCGGCCACGTGACTCTGAGGAGACGATTCAAACTTGTTGATGATTTGGTCGCAAAAGTCTGAGCTTAACGCATCCTCGTATGTCGAGATGAAGTTTCTATGGTTGTTCGTCATCGTAGATTCCTAAAAAAAACACCGGACAGCATTTGTCCGGTGTTGGTTTTATCAGAATTAGAAACGAGTTGCGTCAGCAATTTTTGGTTTTACTCAAATTCCCCAATTGCTCGCGGGCGTTAAATTGCTAAGTTCAGCAAAGAACCGATCCGCAGCAGAGAGTTGTTTCTCGGTTTCGGAATCGTGTTCCTCAGCGGTTAAAATTTCCCCGGGATCTACAGAGCCAATGAGGAATTCGTAAGTCGTATTCTCAGCAGCGTCACCTGTCGCCTTTGCGGAATTCCATTTTTGAGTAATGGTGTCTTCAACTCGCAGGAAGGCTGAATTTGAATTTCCTGAATTCACTGCAATTTGCGGTGGATTCAAGTACAAAGCATCGAGACCTGCTCCAGCGAGTTGTTGGGCGTAGGTCGGACTACCCAGTCCAGACATCGAGCCGTTTGCTGAGCCAGACATAAAGGAGGGGGTGTTGGCGACTAAGACTCCTGCTTCCATTGCAAGGACACCTGCAACTTCGGTCGTGTGGTTCAATTCAGAATCTTTGGACTGTTCTTCTTCAACCCACACCGTGACGCTGGTGCTTGTTTGAGATCGGTGTCTCAGTGACGCAGCGTCTCCGCCATCACGCGTTTGCATATCGGACAAAATTACAGGAGCGGTAGCGCCTCCAATGTCTCCAAAATTGACAGTCGAGTTTTGATGAGTCACGGTGTTGCCGGTGGTGACTGCGTTCAAGGCCGTGTCACCGGAAACCGCAGTTCCTTGATCTATTGCAATGTATCCGACCGTCTCCGTTGCGTGGACTCCATCTGCAATCTCTTCTTCGTTAAATTGAATCTTGAAATTGGAGTTGGTGATGGCGCGGATTCTCTCGACCACCGCTGCTTCATCGTTATTGGTCATCGTTTGGGCGAGAACCAGCGGAGTTCCCGAGAAACTGTCACCAAATGAAATGGTGCGGGTCGATTCGTTGGTTAGCGTTGTGGTTCCAGCGACGATTTGGGTTCCATCGGTTAACGTATGGGTGCCGGCTTCGACAACGAGGTAACCCATGTTTTCAGTGGTGTGTCGACCATCCCGATAATCCCACTCTTGAAATCGAATCTGGAAACTATTAGCGGTGACGTTTCGCACCCGAACGATACCCTGATGCCCGCCATCGCGTGTTGAGCCACCCGCAACGACGACTGGATTGGTGAAGCTGACGGGTAGGTTGATGGTTTTCCACACATGGGTCACGTCGATTGCAGTGCCCGCGAATCCAATTTCAGACGTGCCCCCACCGACTTCATTAACCGTAAGTTGAACGGTTGCCGAGTCGGTAAGGTTTCCATCGGTGACCGTGTAGGTAAACGAGTCACTTCCAAAGAACCCTGAGTCGGGAGCGTAGGTGATGGTCCCATCTCCATTGTCCGTAACGATGCCGTTGGCGGGTTGTGTAAACGAATCAATGGAAAGTGTATCTCCGTCGATGTCGGAGTCATTGCCGACGAGATCGACAATGACCGGAACGTTTTCGTCGGTGGTCCCGCTATCGTTATTCGCCACGGGGTTGTCGTTTACCGCGTTAATCGTAACAAACACGGTTGCCGAATCGGTGTTGCCATTGCCGTCGTTGATTGTATAGCTGAATGAATCGGAGCCATTGAAATCGTCGTCGGGCGTGTAAACCAAAATGTCATTGTTTTGGGTTACGGTACCGTTGGAGGCTTGGGTAAACGAGTCGATTGCGAGCGTATCCCCGTTGGGATCGTCGTCGTTGGCGAGCACTGGTACACCCACTTGTGAATCTTCATTGACGATCGCAATGTCATTGTTGGCAACCGGTGGATCATCCTCGACGACTTCATTGACCGTTACAGAAACGTTTGCCGAATCAGATAGACTCCCGTCGGAAACGGTGTAGC
Source organism: Pirellulaceae bacterium (assembly GCA_011087765.1). Classification (GTDB taxonomy): domain Bacteria; phylum Planctomycetota; class Planctomycetia; order Pirellulales; family Pirellulaceae; genus Mariniblastus. The sequence goes on along the minus strand of JAALLA010000192.1, from coordinate 2,371 downwards.
TAAAGGTATCGACTCCAAAGAAACCATTGGCTGGAGTGTAGGTGACTGTTCCATCGCCATTGTTAACGACGGTACCATTGGCGGGTTGGTTGACCGAGTCGACGGTCAACGAATCGCCATCGACGTCGGTGTCATTGGAGATCACGTTGATTAGGACTGCAGTGTCTTCATTCGTGACCGAGCTGTCGTCCGAAGCGACTGGATTGTCATTGACCGCATCTACCGTGATTGAGACTGTGGCCGTATCAGTATTTCCGTTTCCATCATTAATTGTGTAATTGAATGAATCGCTTCCATTGAAGTTGGCATCGGGAGTGTAAGTCAAAATTCCGTTGCTTGCGGAAACCGATCCATTGGACGGACTCGTAAACGATTGAACTGAAAGGGTGTCATTGTCTGGGTCTGAATCGTTCTGAAGGACGTTTACCGCAACAAATGAATCCTCATCGACCGTGGCGGTATCGTTGACGGCGACTGGAGGCGAATTGGTAGAGCTGGTGATCGCTGTCATTGCGAGTCCCAGATCAAGTACACCGTTGGTCACGAGATTGAGATGATCCGCCCGCGTGTTATTGAGAATTGCGTCTTTGATTTCGAGATAAGACATCTCAGGTCGCTCAGCCCATAAAAGGGCAGCTGCCCCTGCCACATGCGGCGAGGCCATCGAGGTTCCCGATAGGTAAACATAACCATTATTCGTATAGGTGCTGGCAATTGTAGTGCCCGGCGCTGCAATTTGAACTGATTCGTCTCCCCAGTGAGAGTAAGAAGCGAATGCTCCACTTTCATCGATCGCACCGACCGTGATCACATTGTCATGAATTTTACTGTATTCCGCTGGCCATGAATTGAAGCTCCCGTCCATGTCGGATGCTGGAATGCCAGTCCGCGAGTTGCCAGCGGCAACAACATAAAGGACTCCCGCATCTTTGGCGCGTCCGATCGCTGCGGACATCACGCTACTGCCTCCGACATTCGTGCCGGCATAACCGTAGCTGTTGTTGGTGATCTTCGCCCCGTTGTCCGTTGCGTAATCGATGGCCCGGGCAACATCCGCGTTACTGCCGCCGCCGATTACTTTTAGCGACATCAAGCTGGCGTCCCAGCCAACGCCGGCGACTCCAAAGGAATTGTTGCCTTGAGCTCCGATAGTTCCAGCGACGTGAGTACCATGCCCATTGTCATCCATGGGGTCGCTGTCATCGTTATCAAAATCGTAGCCGTAAAAATCGTCGACGTAGCCATTGTTATCGTCGTCAATGCCATTGCCGGCGATCTCACCGCTGTTGGTCCAGATATTTGGTTGCAGGTCCGGGTGATCATACTGAACGCCACTGTCGATGACGCCGACGATTATTGAAGAGCTGTCGGTTCGTGTGTCCCAGGCAGATTCGGCATTGATGTTCGGTGGTCCCCACTGGTACCCGTAATATTGATCATTGGGGACTGCGGTGGATTCCATCAGGTAGTTAGGTTCGGCAAATTCAACGGCGTCAAGCGAGTTGTAATAATCAATGAGATCGGGAATGCTTTGGCCGGCGATGACCGGGATCTCAAACAGTTGGCCGTCAGCGCGGAATCCCTCTCCGAGGGACGCCGAGAGAATGGCGTTGTGATTCATTAGTTCGACATGGTTAATCTTTTTGAGATCGTCGACAGAGACATCGTCGTGGAAGCGGACAAGAATTTCGCTACTGGAATAATCCGATGGCGCGAGTTGGCTGAAATCAACGGTGTAGGTTGCCAGTAAATTTCTTCGTTCTAAAATTTCATAGGCATCACCAACTGATAGTTTTGAATTGCCCTGTCTACGTCGGTTCAGTCGCTTGCCTAGCTTCATGATTGCTGCTCCAAAGTTTCAAGTATCGAGGTAAAGACCTTCCCCAGTGGTTCATTGAATTTGGCTTTAATTTTTCGAGTGTCAAGAAAAACACAAAACAAATTTCACGGAGGATGCGAAGCGTTGAAAAGTTTGGCCTTCAGCAGTTTGCCGCAGGAAACCCATAAATAGAGGGGAATTGGAAATTGGTTTGATTTGCCCGTTTTTTTGAGGGTCAGAAATTTAGATTTTTGATTTGCCAATGTCGACAGTTGGTAGTTCAGCTCACTGAGGTGAACGAATTATTTTTATTTCCCATTCAAGCTAAGTTGAGATACGGGTTTCCGGACAATTGGCGGGACGCCGGATTCGCAAGACAAGAACTGGCAGTTCGATGGTTTGCTAGTCCGGCCAGTCCACATTTCAGGAGTTATTTGGGTACTGGTAGAGGGTGCCCGCCTTTTCGATTGGAACTGGTTAAGCGAGGATGAAGATCATTGCTTTCGAAGTTGCGTTTTTTAATGGAGATTTATCTTGGTCGAAAATCAAGCG
>JAALLA010000191.1:4430-8375 GCA_011087765.1 Pirellulaceae bacterium | reverse complement strand
TTACGACGAACGTTTGAACACACAGCCGATGATTGTCTGGATCGGTTGAGATTGAAGCCGAGCACAATGTTATGCCGGTTCAATCTATTTATTCTATTATCGATTAGCTACTTGCGACCGCCCGCCATCGATCTGATGATCAATGTCCATCGCCAAACACATGATATTGGAGTGACAATATGAATATCGTTCTCGGTTTCACAGCAGGAATCTTGGCTTTTGTTGCGATTCGAATACTGATTGGCTGCTTGTATACAATTCGCCCCGACCAACGTGCCGTGGTGACCAGTTTTGGTGCGGTTGAAAAGTTGCATGCAACCGCCGCGGAACCGCAATTGAGCGACGACGAAATGGAACGTTACCATTATCCGCAGGTTCGGGTCATCGGGCCGGGTGGTCCTTACTTTAAATTCCCTTGGCAAAAGGTTCACAAAGTCAGCGTCGCGACGCAGGCTGTCGATCTTTCGTGGGATCCAACCAAAGAACAGGACACAATCGAAGCGGTGACCAAAGACAATTTGACCACCGGCGTCAATGGACAGATTCGATACCGCATCAGCGAAAATAATCTTTACCCTTACCTGTTCGGAGTTTCCAGTCCGCTGGAACACGTGATGGGCTATTTCGTTTCCGTCTTGCGGGAGCGAATCGCCAACTTTGTCGACCCAAAGGGACAAAGCTTGTTGGCCAACGAGGAGATTGGCGAAGGAGGCGAGGACGGTGACCAGGGGAGTGCTGTTGAACTTTCCGAAGGCGTTTCGATCAACGACTTGCGGAAAAACTTGCCACTTCTCAACCAGTACATGGAAGAGCAATGTCGATCGACAACGGGTCGCTATGGAATCGAATTGGATGCCGCTTTGATTACTGAAATTGACCCGCCCAAGGAAGTCGACCGCGCATTGTCGGCGATTAACAGCACTCGCAACCAGGTCGCGGCGGACATCAGTACAGCCCGAGCCGATTCTGAACAGCAAATCACAATGAGTGCACGAGCCGTCGAAATCGCGACCAACAACGCCCAGGCTGAAGTCGCACCACTTCGAGAGCTGGCGAAAACGCTAACCACGATCAAGGCGGAAGGGGGTTCGACTTGCCTGAAGTCCTACCTGCGGAACCTGCGAGTCCCGCTATATGAACGGGCCACTCGAATCGTCCAAAATGCCCACCAATCCGAACGTAATGGAGGGTCAGTCTAATGGAATTTTTCATTGGTGGAGCTGCTGCTGGATTTCTCTTTCTTCCCATCGTAATGGGAATGTGCCGCCTGTTTGGACTTTACAGCTGCGTGCAGGAATGCGAATCCCATGTGTTTACGTTGTTCGGGAAAGTCATCGGTACGATCGACAAACCCGGCTTACAGTTTCCGGTTAACCACTTCGGTCCCCGAGCGATGATGATTCCGTTCTTCGGAAAAAAATATGTCGTCAATACGGCCCTTCGGCAGCATTACCTTCGCAGCCAAATGGTCAATTCGGAAGAGGGGACACCCATGGGCGTTGGTATTTGGTACGAAATGCAAGTTAAGGACCCAGTTTCTTATCTGTTTATCAATGCTAACCCTGACGGATCGTTGCAAGCGAACGTAACCAGTTCAACCATCTCGACCCTCAGCAATCTGGAAATGGAAAAGATGCTGGAAGACAGACACAGCCTTAGCCGTACCGTTCGCCGGGCCGTGTCGCCACTTTCCGAAAAATGGGGCTATCAATTGGGAAGTGTTTACATCCGGAAGGTCGAGTTCACAGACGTCCACATGGTCCAAAATATCACCGAAAAAGTTGTGAAACGACTGGTTCAGGTAACCAGTGCGATGAAACAGGACGGCGACAACCGTGTCGGCTTAATCAAGTCGGAAACGGCTTTCGGAGTTTCCCAAAAGATGGCCGAGGCCGCTGCCGCGCGTCCCAGCATCGTCGGTAACGCACTCAACGAAATTGCCAGACAGGACGCGGAAGTCCTCGACACCGTATTGGAAGTGATGGAAGTCGAAAACCTGCTCGCCTCAGGTGCGTCGATCGACATCCTCCCCGACTCGAGTAACGTTCTGGTTCAATTAGGTGACCACGGAAAATCCAGAAATGGAACCAAGTCCAACTCCGCAATCGAAACCGTCAAAGCGACCCGAGTTCAACTTGATCGTTGATGTGCGGTTAACCGTGTCTATTATTTCGAGCCGACGGGCACATTGAAGGGATGAACTGAGGCAGAAGGTTTGACGAGCGCTCAATGGACGGACAAGCAATTAGGCACTGATGGCTCAGGTAGCCATCAGTCAGTAGCTTTAACTTGATAGTTTAGTTCACCCTGCTCAAACACCATCAATTCGTTGGGTTCAAAAGATTGCCAGGTCTCGTTGGTGGTTAAGGCTTGTGTGGCAATGACGGTGACTACGTCGTTGACAGTGGTTTCAGTGGCAAAATCAACTTCAAGTTCGATATCTTTTAAAAGTGCTGAGCCAAAGGGAGCTCGACGGGTGATCCACTGTAATCGGTTGGAGCAGTAGGCGATCAGGACGCTCCCATCAGTGAGTAAAACATTGCAGACACCTTGTGCATGAAGTTTTCCTAAATGTCTGTAGATTAAATCATATAAAGGTTTTGGGTCGACCGGTGGTTCCGGAAAAGCCTGTTCTATTTCATGCAGAAGCCAACAAAAAATATGTTCGGAATCAGTGCTCCCAACCGGTTTGAAACGACCCAAAGTTAATTGATCAAAGATTCCTTCAATTTGTCCATTATGAGCAAAGGTAAAATATCGCCCCCATAACTCTCGGCGAAATGGGTGTGTGTTTTCTAAGGTAAGGGCACCGACATTCGCCTGCCGAATATGGCCCACCACAATATCCGACTTGATTTTCTGAGTCTTGAGAAACTGAGCGACTTCACAGTCCGAGCCAGCGTTGAGTCCACGAAAGTCTTGGCTTCCTTTTCCTTGATAAAAGCTAATTCCCCAACCATCACGATGCACATCGGTACGTCCGGCTCGTTCTACAAGACCGGTAAAGCTAAACAGAGCATCGGTAGGTACATTTGCAGACATTCCCATAAGTTGGCACATATCGTGAAGCTCCTTATTGGCGTTTTCAAACCAAAATCTAACAAAGAACAAGCCATCCTTAAAAAGGTTTCTTTGATTTATCTTATCATTGTTTGCGAGATACCTCACCCCCAGCTTTTTCCTGAGTATGACCCCTGGGCAGCGTGAAATCGGTTCCGGCGTAATTCAAACGAGGTTGACGGGCCTCGCTAACTCAAGGGTATCGAAGTGAGTGACTTGTTTCCTCAGACAGATCCTGCAGAACACTGATCGGGTTGATCCCCTTTGAACAAAGGTAGCGAGACAACCGATTGACGAAGTTCAGGTTGCACTTCTCAATTGCAAGCTTCCTGATTAGCACTAGCGGGGCATTTAGCAAAGAGACTCGGTCCTCGACATTGCACCCTGTTTCTAAATCATCGAGCACGTTCTCCAATTGGAAACTGGAGACTTGCGTTAACTGCTGCAGTTGTGATTGCAACGGCGGCCTCTATTGGATCGCTTTGTCGATTATCTCGATCAAACTTGCTGCATTTGCAATATGGCGTTCGGCAAGGAAGTGTTGGGCGGAGTTTTCTTTTAACCGATCAGGTCCAGGGCGTAATTGAGGCCAACGATCAGCCAAAATAGTAGAGAGCTGTTGGATGTCGTTGGGATTGAAGAACGTCGCATCGGGTGGCGATTGCTCCCGATGGATGGGAATGTCTGACAAAATGATCTGCTTTCCCAATGCTCGGCAGTCTTCCACCAGCATTGACCAGCCTTCAAAGTATGAGGGTTGGATAATGGCGGCTGCACGACGCATCACTTGGACTTGCTCGTAGCGACCCAACAGCCCTAGCCAAAACACCTGATCGCGTAACTCAGGTGAGGTAAGTTGCGCCTTAATTTGGGCCGCGTATTTGG
>JAALLA010000191.1:0-4420 GCA_011087765.1 Pirellulaceae bacterium | reverse complement strand
CCCCCCCCCCCCCCCCCCCTCGCGTGGGCCGCGTCGTGGGGGTGCCAAAACTCGCTTTCACGGCCCGTTAAAACCAAGGCAATGTCGGAATGCTGACGTTTAACCTGTTTGATCGCCATCAATAAATTAAGGTGATTTTTGTGTTTCCAAAATTGACTGGGAAACATCAGGTACTTCTCAGGTAGTTTTAATTGTTCGGTAATCTGAGCCGGATCCAAAAGTAACCAATCAGGTTCCACATGGGTTGAAAAAGAATAAACACAGATTTTTTTCGGATCGGCACGGAAGGAGCTCAGTAAATCTTTTTTCGCGTCCTGACTACTGACGAGGGTCAATGTTGCGTCGTCAATTAAGGTCTGGAAACGCCTGTTGCGGACACGGATTTCATGTTTAGAAAAATACTCGGGGCAGCGGGTATGTTGAAAATCCGGGATCCAGCCAACCCACGGCACTGGAAAAGATTGTCCAAGTGAGGTTTGACAGGGAAGCAGGCAACTGATGTGGTTTTGCAAAACCACGTCAGCGAGAAACACGGGTTTTCTAAATCCGTCAAAGGTTCGTGAAACGGCTGCTATGAGTGCTTTCCAGTGGTTCCTTGGCTGGCGATCAAACAGCTTGATCTTTTCGAAGGTGCGATCTAACGAGTTTCCTTTTTTTCTATTTGCTTTTTGACTAATCAGGAGTCGCAGGTTAGGTCGAACCGGTTCTGGAAGTTGCCCCAAGGTCAGGGCCATTTCCTTTAAATAGAGAGCCCCGGCAGTCCAGCCAACATTGTCATCGGCAAAAATGCCAACCGTTGACTTACTCTTAATCGATCTGTTCTCCATTAAGTTAACTCAGTAATCCAAACAGTGTCCAAAACTGCACCGGGGGTTAGATCCACTTTGCTAGTTGACCGTTGGCCATTGACGATAAACAGCATGCCATCGTGCCACGCGGCTGCTTTGGATTTCATCGGGTAGGGAAGCGTGCCTATTTTTTGCCAGCAATTGTGATCCATGTCATAAGCTAGGATGACATCCGAAAGAGTCATGCGATCTCGAACGCCGCCGCACAAAATAAGTTTTTGTCCGAGCTGACGAACAGCGTGTTCACTGTGCGACAACGCAATCGGCATTGAGGTCAGTGGTTGATGGTCACCGGATTGAAGGTCAAAAGAAAACACGTTGTCAAACACCTGGTCCATTGGCGTATCAAAGTTGCAGGTGTAATCGGGGTCGCCGGAAATTGGCGGAATGTCCGTTTGCTGTCCACCCAGAACAAATAGATTGCTTCCCACCAAACAGCTGGCAGTGTGGTTGCGAGCCTCCGGCAGCGGCAGTTCCGGTGTCCAGCTCTCCTGAATCGCTTGTCCATTGCGAATTTCAAGACTCCAATGATCAGCTGAAGGGGAGTGTCGGTCTGCCCGGGTACCGCCCAAACAATGCAAACGATTACCTAACATATGCACTAACGGCATGTAGCGTACTTCTGGAAGATTGGGCAGGGAAGTCCATGTATGGCTGTGTGTGTCAAATGCAAAGCAGTGCTTAACGCCTGGTGAGCAATTAGCGCCCAACTGTCCCGAAACAGTGTAGATAAAACGTTGTCCGTCGGTTGCTATGCCCGCATGGGTTTGCGGAACTCCTTTGGGTAAGGGTGACGTCTCAGTCCATTGCTGTGTTTGCAAGTCCAGCACATCAACTCGTTGAGACACTGACCCCAAAGTTACGTATCCGCCAAACACATAAAGCTTGTGCCCTATCTGCACGGTACCTGGTTCCACGCGACAGCAATCAGCACGAGGTCCAAGTCGCCAAATGAAATCATCAGATTGCCGTTGCGAATTGTTGAGATAGTTAACGTCGGCTCGATCTGCCAAATAGCGATACCACAGGGGGTTTCGTTTAATCTTTCGGGTGATCGTTCGGAACAATTAAATAGACCCAAGTCTGACGTTAAGATGCAGTTTCTTCGTTTAAGGATATTCTATTTTACATCTTAAGCACATCCGAGTTGTGCTGCGGTCAGCTAGGTCGTTAATAATTCCGCGAGGTTCTAGCGATTTGGCTGTCCGCGTCGCGGCTTAACGGCCTTCCTCGCCCAATTCAAGAACCAAGCTTGGAACTTCGCAGTATTGGGGTGCGGGTTTCTGTCTAATTTTTTTGGAACTGGACAAAGCAGCGTGGAGGGGATTCAAAAGTAGTGGAACGTGCGATTTTTCCATCGTTCTAAAACAAAGCCACAGCGGTAGTTGACGCTTCCGCGAGTCACTTTTATATTTCATACGCCCTTTGACAGGGAAAAGGGCATAAACGGCTACATTTTGCGATCGATTGGGAGAATCACGTGCTTAGTGATATTGAAATTAAAGAACTTGTGAATGATTTTGGTCCGCGCGTGAATGAGGGCAGGACGATTGGTCAAATCATTGCTGATAATGAAATTCCCAAGCTTTCAGGAGCCACCGTACTAGAAGGGAAAGTCTCGGATTCCGTTTTTAGTGACAGCCTTAAAACAAAGGACGGAGTTCCGATTCGCTTAATGTTTCGCGGAAACCGAATTTCTACGCATGATGTCAACCGTGGCGCGATTCCTTTTAAGGATCAAGTTTTAGCTCAGAATCATGACCATATGCTTGACCTGGTAAAAGATACTTTGGGGTCATCGCAATTCGAGGTCGAGGGCCTACTACCATCTTCTACAGTCATTCCCGCTGAAAACCTAACTCTGCTTATGGTTGAAAATGTGCAGCGTATGTACATGGCGGAAAGTTCGACGTCCACTTCGCTGTTTCAGCATTGGCTGAAAGCAAAGGATGAGGGACTGTCTGAATTTGAATATGCCGGGCATGAAATTGAAGTTAATTCACTTACCCCGAACGGTAAACTTCCTTACCTCATGGACACTCCTTCCACCAAGGATAAAGTTGATCGGACGATCGATCCGTCCTACTTGTTTGAGAATGAAGTTTGTACCGTAGGGCAGTATCAGCAGATTCGCAATGCATCAATTATGGCATTTGGGATTGTGACACAGTACCTTCGTGAAAAAGGTATGGTCTTGGTGGACACCAAGACCGAGCATGGCATCAACGCTGCGAATCAAATTGTTGCGGCGGATGAACTTTACACAATGGATTCGTCCCGATTCTGGAAACTGACCGATGACGGTTCAGTCATGGAGCGCGATGGCAAACCTGTTTCCTTTTCCAAGGAATTCGCCCGTGGCATGGTGAAAGATACCAACATGCAATTCTCAACTGAGCAAAGCAATGAAATCGGTGTCCGTTATATTGACGGACTGCAACGCTTAACGGGCAAAGCTTTCCAACCGGATTTGCGTCCACGGGATCAGCGGATCATTGAATCGACGAATCTGATTCTTGATACGTTGACGTAGGGCAACCGGAGTCGATGCAGTTTCAGTTGAAATATCAGTGACGGAAAAGAGAAACCACCAGAACAGCTAAAACCAGCGACCGACTCTCCGCGTTGGTTGATCTGGAACTGCTCTGCACGTTGGTTCCCTGCCACCTTCGCGATTTAGCTTTGTTTTAAAAAACATGCCGGATGCCAAGGAATCCAGCCTTTTTTAGTTTGCCAAGTCTTTCTGGTGAGAGATAGGTTCACAGTTTTTCGAGTTGGAGGAAAGTGATAACAAAATCGTGAGCCAAAGACTGGCTCAGTTAGCGAATGGTTCCTTTAGAACTGCGTTTTCGAGAAGTTCTGCATAACTTACGGATGTACGCGAAATCGATATAAAGCTGAAAAGAACGAGTCAGTTGTTTGACGTCTGTCCCTGGCTTAATCATACTACTGTCCCCAACTGATTCATCTTTCTGAGCTTGCGAATATCTCGCTCAAAACCATTCTGAATAAAGCGAATGACAATGAATAAATTGAACGATCTCCGCAGTGCAGTCGCTGTTGCTTTATGGATGGCATTCATGACGCCGTTGGCTAACGCGGACATTATTCTTTTTGACACTACTTTTGGTGAAGGCGCTGGAAATGTGCTTGATAAAAGTGACAACCAGGCCGTGCGGGACGATTCTCTTTGGCAGGCCTACAGTGGTAGCGGGTGGACCCACGGTGTAGGGAATACCTGGGTCTTTAATACCCAGACGGGTGATGGCAACCCACCTGATGGCCCTGCCGCAGAGGCGCCACTATTTAAAATTCTTGATCTTTCAGGCTCGGGTTTGACAAATGAAAATGCGTTGAGCATTTCCTTCAACTATTCCGCTTGGGGAGCCGTCGCGGGGACGGGACAAGACGATCTTTATATCCACGTCTGGGGCTTTAAAAATGTCTCATCCACGTCGACGACGGTCGTTGCGGATCTAACTTCACAGGAAGGTAATTCCTGGGGTGCTTTGTCTGGTACTGAGTATGACGACTTTACCAGATACAACCTGAAGGATGCTTCGGTTTTGGAT
>JAALLA010000190.1 GCA_011087765.1 Pirellulaceae bacterium | reverse complement strand
ATTACTGTGCCTCACAACACTGGCCTACCTTCATCCTAAAATGGACGAATTAATCAGTTTAGCCGGTGAAACAATCACGGACGAAGCAAGATTCTACGAGATTCACCGGATCTATCTGTGGGTCAGCACGGTTCAATGGGCACTTGGGGCTCTGTGGATTGCCAGTTTCATGACCTCTCTTGCCAAAGCAAAACAAATTTATGCGACTGAACCGCTTCACCGATGAGTAAAATTTAGGGTATCATAAAATGAACGGCGGTCGAGTTAACTTCACAGGTGAATTTATGCAAAACACTTATCAAAACATTATCGTAAAACTTTCATTACTAATTGCTCTCGCGCTCATACCAATGAGCAACTCTTTTGCGCAGGAAGACGTTGTTGCCAAAACTGCTGATGGCGTTTTGCCAAAAGCAACTGAGACTGACAAAGAAACCAAACCCGCGGTAGAAGACGAGCAGGAAACAGTTGAAAAGGCTGTTCCAAAATATGAATTTACAATTGAACAAAGCATCCCATACACCAATGTCAAATCACAGGATTCAACTGGAACATGCTGGAGTTTTGCGACAGCTTCTTTCATCGAATCTGAACTGATCCGACAGGAAAAAGGGCAACACGATCTGTCCGAGATGTTTATCGTTAAAAACATCTACAAAGACAAAGCTCAAAACTATGTTCTGAGGCAGGGAAAGGCAAACTTTTCCCAAGGCGCTCTCGCTCACGACTTCATTAATTCTGCTCATCAGTTCGGATTAGTACCCGAAGAAATCTACTCGGGCAGGGAAGACAATTCAAAACGTCATGACCACGCTGAAATGGAAGTAGTCATGAAAGGATTTCTGGAAGCAGTCGCCAAGCAAAAGAAACTCTCTCCCCGATGGAAAGTTGCGTCTGATAAAATTCTAGATACGTATCTGGGCGATTCACCGATCCGATTCACTTATCGTGACCGAAGCTATTCGCCCAAGGAATTCTCTGAGAGCCTCGGATTTAATGGGAAAGACTACCAGAGCATTACTTCTTTCACCCACCATCCATTCGGAGAATCATTCGTCCTCGAAATCCCCGACAACTATTCCAATGGCTCATTCCATAATGTTCCAATCGACGAACTGATGGAGACAATTGATTTTGCGATTGAGAATGGGTTTAGCGTCGCTTGGGATGGTGATGTCAGCGAAAAGGGTTTTTCGGCTACCCGTGGAATAGCGGTATTGCCAACGAACGCTAACCGCCGTGACCTATTCACACGCCCCGGGGAAGAACAAGTCGTCACTCAGGAAATGCGACAAGACGCTTTTTCTTCGTTTGCGACAACGGATGACCACCTGATGCACCTCGTTGGTATCTCGAGAGATACTGAAGGCAACAAGTATTACGTTGTGAAAAACTCGTGGGGTGAAATTGGTAAACACAAAGGCTTTATTCACTTGTCCGAAGCTTTCGTCCGTCTAAAAACGGTAGCGGTCATCGTTCACAAAGATGCAGTTGCCGCAATGAAACAAGTCAAAGAGACATCCGAGAAAGAAAAAACCGAGGTTTCTGCACCAACTCTCGGTAGTTAGCTGCCGCCGGGGTTCAAAACCTCACAGGTTGGCTCCACGAATTCTCGGTAATTCGAGCATTTACAGGCAGTTCGGAAAACGAACTGCCTGTTTTTTTATGTCTCGATAAAGGCACCCTCGCGTTTGTTTTGACCGATTAGATCGATCTAACACTGTCCACCGTTGAACCGAGCCAATGATTGCGGATAATGCGTACTGTCTAACCGAGCCACCGCCCGCGATCGCTTGATCCACTGGTGAGACTGGACATTCCTATTGTTTTTTAGAGTCGCCTCAAGACTGTCGAAAGTATTCCATGAAAACCGCTCTCCTGTTTTTAGCCTTTGCAATCTACTTCTGCGTTCCCGGTACAGTACGCGCACAGATAAATGCTCAAAGTAAAATTTCAAGCTACGGCACGGTTGCGAACCAAATTATCAAAGCAGCAAAAAAAGAGAATGATTCATTCCTTAAGCTGCAGGAATTATGCGACGACATTGGCCACCGTTTAAGTGGAAGTGCCTCATTGGATGAAGCAATCGCATGGGCTCAGGAATCAATGAAAGAGGATGGGCAAGAAAACGTCCGAGCCGAAGCGGTAACGATTCGCAAATGGGTTCGCGGCGACGAAAGCTGCGAATTAATCGAGCCCCGACCAATGAAAATAAACATGCTCGGTTTGGGATGGTCCATTGGAACTCCAGCGGAGGGAATTACCGCCGAGGTTATTTCTGTAAAAAACAAATCGGAACTGGACGAGCTCCCTGACGAAGCAATTCAGGGGAAAATCGTTCTTTTCGATCACCCGATGGCAATGTATTCCGAAACAGACGGAGCCGGTTATGGCGATGCGGTACAATACCGCAGCAACGGGGCTTCTTGGGCAGCCGAGCGGGGCGGAGTTGCTGCGCTAGTCCGCTCTGTTACGGCCTATTCTCTGGACAGCCCACATACAGGAGCGATGAGATACGACGCTGAAGTTAAAAAGATTCCGGCAGCCGCAATTTCGGTAGAAGCCGCCACAATGATTAGCCGGCTGCAAAAACGAGGTAAAAAGTGCGTCGTCAAGTTGGTCATGAATGCAAAGGATATGGGCGAAGCACCCTCCGCCAACGTTATCGCAGAGATCGTCGGGACTGAGAAACCGGAGGAGGTCGTTTTAATTGGCGGACATATTGATTCATGGGATGTTGGACAGGGCGCTCAAGATGATGGGGCCGGTTGTGTCGCTGCCATGGAAGCCATCAATATCCTCCGGAAATTAAATCTGAAACCGAAGCGTACAATCCGCGTTGTACTTTGGACAAATGAAGAGAACGGCCTTGCCGGTGCAAGAAGTTACGCCGCACGCCATCAGAACGATGATCATGTTGCCGGGATTGAATCCGATTCAGGAGGATTTAAGCCACAAGGTTTGACGATCGACGCTGCAGATGAAACGAAGGCCCAGATCGCACTGGAACAGCTCACTGAAATCCTCGCTCTTCTCGAACCGATTGGAGCGACACGTGTCAAACCAGGATATTCGGGGGCAGATGTTGGACAGTTAAAACCACTCGGGACAATGTGTATGGGACTGACCGTCGATGGCAGACTCTACTTTAACACTCACCATACCAACGCCGACACCGTGGACAAAGTGAATTCAAAAGAGCTAACCGATTGCGCCATCACTCTGGCTGTCGCCGCTTACGTGATCGCTGACATGCCTAATCGACTTGGAGAGGAATAGCGAGAGGCTAAATTCCAATTTCAACTTAAACAAACGTCGCGTCATTTGACAAGGCAATCGCTGATGCAGCGATCTCCGAATCGTCGAGTTCGTCGATTTTTAACGACGGCATGACTTTGCGTGGCATCGCGTTCGCAGCTTTCATGTAGGTTTTGTCGTAGTAGGCCAAAACAATTTCAATGGCTCTCGCGACATTTCCCAGGTCGAGCGAAACCAGCGCTTCATCTGCATTTTGCGGGCCCAATCGCTTCCGAATGTTGTTGATCGAATCAGCGAGCTCGGTCAACGGAAGATCACCGTAATCCTCAATCAGATTCTTAACGCGTTGACTCGGGCTCGAGTCCATAAAAACGGCCGGAGAGTGTCGCATTAAATGATAAAACGCCGAGGGAACCACAACCGTCCCGATTCGATTCCCTTCATCTTCCACCCAAATCGGTCGGTCCGCAGCAAGGTTCTGCAGCTCCCTAAACAAACCATTCTCAAACTGCTCCGTGGTCGGTTGCTGTCGTTGCCCAATCCCCCCAAATGCGGAGCCACGGTGGTGAGCCAAACCTTCCAAATCGACCACTTGCTCACCCGCCTCAGCAAGAGCTCCAAGAATCCGAGTCTTCCCGGCACCCGTTAACCCCGAAACAATATTTAGGCGATAGGGGGCCTCGAGAGCCTCATGAGCATGCTTTCGATACGCCTTGTAACCACCCTCGAGTACCGTTGGTTTTAGCCCGGCAGTGCTGAGTAGCCATCCGATCGATTGACTCCGCATACCTCCGCGCCAGCAATGAACGAGGACAGTTTCCTGACTTGGCGCGGCCTTTTTCGCTTGAATGACCAACTCCGACATCTTACCGCCCGCAATCTTCAATCCCCGCAAAACAGCCGATTCCTGCCCCGAGTTTTTATAGATCGTTCCGACTTCAGCTCTTTCGCCATCACTAAACAGCGGCAGATTGATGGCTCCCGGAATATGCCCCTGAGCGAACTCACCGGGGGAACGCACATCAAACACTACCGCTGCGTCCGCAAGAGATAAAAATTCTGCCGGACCAACCGTTTGGTAAAAACTATGAGAGTTTAAAGAACTCAATCGAGACCCACGGGTTAACGAACTTAGTTGAAACGTCGAAGTCGGCTAGACCGCAACTGGAAATAGAATGCAACAAAAAAAGCCAGACCGTAAAGTCTGGCTTTTTTTTTACTGTTTGTAAATGTCTGGCTGATCCAATTTCAAGGTTGCCCGGACATCAGCGCTTAGTTGGAAGCTGCGTTCCACCACCATGAGCCACCCTGAGTCGCAGTCGCCGCTTCGATACTGTCCAT
This sequence comes from Pirellulaceae bacterium, assembly GCA_011087765.1. Classification (GTDB taxonomy): domain Bacteria; phylum Planctomycetota; class Planctomycetia; order Pirellulales; family Pirellulaceae; genus Mariniblastus. The sequence goes on along the minus strand of JAALLA010000190.1, from coordinate 3,802 downwards.
GTTTGGCAATACCTCAGTGTTAGCAGCAATGCCCCACGAATCCAGTTGAATTCCGCCTGAAGCCGATACCAACCAGCTTTGTGCGATTCTAACAAAACTGCATTGAGCAGGAACAACTTTTGGAATTGTGTAGCTTGGTACGACAGCAGCGTTGGTCAGTCCGAGAATCGCTGGTGTCTTCAGTCCAACCTTTTCGCTCAATTGCTCACGACTGATGATTGCCGCCACAATGGAGAGATCCATTACATTTCGCAAGTCACGGAAAACAGGCTCAGCAGATGACAGTTCATCAAAACGCTCTGTCATCATTTCGGCCCATTTAACAGCGAAACGGTTCGGCTTTTTCGCCCCGCTACGCTTGCCGTCGCCATCAAACTTAGAATCTTCGGTCAGCGTTCGTACGCCTTTGCCACGAATTTGCCAGATGCTTCCATCCGCATTCTTTGCAATTGGCTCATAATTACACTCCATCCAGAATCGTGGAGCCGCAGTCATGTTTCTGACCTTCGCTTTTTGAGCCATTTCCATGAAACTCGGGAAATTGCTAATCGGTGCTGCTTCCAATCCCATTCCCAAACGCTTCATCTTATAGTCGGCGGCGACAAGAACCTGAGAGAAACGACTGTCAGCCGGAACTCCGGTCAATCGAATTGTTTGATCACCCATCGCTTTTTCAACCAATGGTTGCATCTCTGGACGGAAAGGCGTGTTCGATCGCTTCAACTGGCCATAGAAGTTTTGCAACTGCTGGATACCATTTTCTGTTGGATCAATCGAAACCGAAACACCCTGCCCCGTACGTGCATTCTCAACGGATCTCATCGCAACGAGGAAATCCTCGAGATGAATCACTGGGTTTCCTGATTTTTCACCGACAACCACGCCAGCTTCATTTAACCGGAAGCCTTCGCCTGGGCCGGCAATAATGATGTCGCTCTTGTCTTCTAAGGCGATCACATATTCCACACGCTGCAAACCAGCCATGTATTTGATTTCACTGCTTAAAGCGCGACCTTCATCTTTCGCTCGGGTAATGGCCTGCTCTAAACCGCGAAGTGAGACCATTCGAAGTGGCGTCGCTTCAGCGATTTTTGAATCAGTCGCTTTCAATCCTTCTTCGATGCGGGCGAGAGCAGTTCTGTCGAGCTTCGCCTTTTCGCCAGTAAAAACCCCGCGGGTATCGATCTTGATACCACCAACAACTCCACTAAAGATGGTGCCGTTGCCGAATCCGTTATTACCACCGTTGTTTCCATTGTTGTTTCCATTGTTACCACCATTGTTCGCATTCTGTGCATTGGCGGCTGCTGGAATGACCAACAACGCAGCAATGACGAAAAGGGTGATTTTGGCGAAACGTGCCGACATGATTTAGCTCCTGAGAAAAAAGGCCTTGCCCCTTGGTATTTCGTTTATATCGTACTTGTAGCTCAGCATTCTTACCTCGCACCCGAGAACTTCTAATAAAGACTGGCGGATGGTGGTCGAATCGCAGTAAGATAACAGTTGTGAGACTCAGACTACTTCTAAGACTAACTTGGGCAGTCTCCGATGGCAAGAAAAACCGGTCTTTCGGCTTGATTATACTACGGAAAACAAATATCTACCCTCACAATCATATCCCAAAATATCGGATTGCACTCCCCAAATCCCCCAGAACCATGGTTTAAACTCAATTTCTGAATATGGCTGGCCCTAAGAAACCAAAAACTGGATCAAATATCGCTTATCTCGTGATACGCGATGGAAAAAAATGGTCGGACGTATTCCGATTAATGCCCGGTAGAACCGTCACAATCGGTCGGTCTCCGACAAACCAAATTGTCATCAAAGAGGACCAGGCAAGTCGTCAGCATGCGGAAATATTTAGTTCCGACGGTAAGTGGACAGTTCGAGATCTCAACAGTCGAAACGGAACGGCGGTTGGCAATGAACGGGTCACCGGTGACTACGTCCTCAAGCCTCAAGAAATCATCTGGATTGCCAGTACCCAAATGGCGTTTGTTACCGACCTCTCGTCGGCCTACAACCGCAAGGTTTTCTCTCGTGTCGAGATTGGTTCCGAAACAGTTACCGGTCTCGAAATCCATGACTCGGACGAACAGGCCACCATGGCAGAACTCCAGCTTTCCGAGCCGACTCAAATCACCCACCGAAGACAGAAAACTCGCTACCTCCAAGCGGAGGATCCGGAAGCTCTGGAAGAAGGTCCGGCCAATGAAAATGCCAGATCTAAAGCGTCGAGAAATGCCACCCGCTTGTGCCGACTCGCCTTCGATCTCGCCAACGAAACGACGCCTCGCGCGATCGCCAGAATGGCTTTGGACTGCCTACACGAAGAAACCAAACTCGATGCCGGCGCGGTATTACTCGTCCCCAAGTCAAGACGCACCACCGTCGACCCCAACAAACTCGAAATCCTTGCCTGGCGCAGCGACACCCGCCCGGAATATCAGCGCGTCTCCCAGTTCCTTGCAGAAACGTGCCTCCGTGGCAGCGAGGCAATTCTTGCCCGCGACATTCAGGACGACAGTACTCTCGGCCTCCGGGACAGCGCGGGCACTATCCACGCCACCAGCGTCATCGCCGCTCCGATTAGGATGAACAACCGAACGATCGGTTTGATTCACTTATATTCAACCAACATGCAGGAGGGGCTCCGTCCCAATGACCTTGAGTTTACCCTGGCAGTTGCGGAAACCGTTGGCATGGCGCTGCGGACTCGCTACCGAGAACAAAAGCTAGTCGAAGACCTCTCTAAAACCCGCAATCAAATTGACCAACTCCGGAATCAACTCGGTGTTGAAAGCGAAATTGTCGGCGGCAGTAACGCAATGTTCCGTGTGCATGAACAAGTTGGAAAGGCTGCACCGAGCAAAGCCACCGTTCTCGTTCGCGGTGAGAGTGGGGTTGGAAAAGAACTCGTCGCCCGGGCCGTCCATTTCTCCAGCGACCGCCGCAACAGTCCATTCATTTGCCTGAACTGCGCCGCCCTTTCTGAGTCCCTACTCGAAAGCGAACTCTTTGGACACGAAAAAGGTGCCTTCACTGGCGCCACTGATCGTAAAGCCGGGAAATTTGAAGCCGCCGACAAAGGAACATTAATGCTCGATGAAATCGGCGAAATGAGCCCGAGTATCCAGGCGAAGTTTTTGCGAGTCCTCGAAGGACACCCATTTGAGCGAGTCGGGGGAAGCAAGTCCATTAAAGTGAATGTGCGAGTCATCGCAGCGACCAACCGCGACCTTGAAGAAGAAGTTCGACGAGGGAAGTTTCGAAAAGACCTCTTCTTCCGACTCCACGTGGTTCAAATTGACGTTCCTCCACTTCGCCGACGCCCCGAGGACATTATCGAGTTATCAGATTACTTCCTGCAAAAGTACAACCTTGAAACCGGACGCAAAATAAACGGCTTCTCTCCTCAGGCACTGCATCAACTGAAACGTTATCGTTGGCCCGGAAATGTCCGTGAATTAAAAAACGTCATTGAACGCGCCGTGGTTCTCGCTCGAGGGGATATCATTCAACTCGACGAATTACTGCTGACCAATCTTTCGACTGCCAGCGAGTCCCAATTTGACGTGGGTACCATCGTTCAAGAATACCAACCCGAATCGCTGGAAATGATTGAACAACGTCATATCGCCGCCACGCTTCAAGCAACCCATTGGAATAAAAGTAAGGCTGCAGCAATTCTTGGTATCGAACGCTCGACTCTCGATCGAAAAATCAAGAAATTTGGAATCAGAAAAGAGCAGCCCTAGCCACTCGCAACACCAAGAGCGAGCACCAAGAGCGAGCA
>JAALLA010000018.1 GCA_011087765.1 Pirellulaceae bacterium | reverse complement strand
AAGAAAACGTAAGTGCCTTTTTGAAGTACATTGAGTCGTTGAAGCCGAGTTCGGTGAAGGGGACTTATGTCAAGAACATTGCCCTGACCTCGACGATGGGTCCTGGGATTCCGTTGGCTGCTTAGTCGTTGGAGTTCTTTTGGATTGTCGGGTTAAGCATACAGTTTAAAAACGTAATGAAGTGAAGCAAAAGTTATGAGTAAGTTCGTAAAAGATTTGTTGTCTAAGGATCTCGCCGGTCGACTTGATGGCGTGACGGATTGTGTCCTGGCAGATGTAGTAGGAATGGATGCGATCACCTCGACCGGTCTTCGGAAACGTCTTCGTGACAAAGGGATTGGGATGATGGTTGTGAAAAACAGCCTCGCCCGTCGTGCGACAGAAGGTACCTCGCTGGCCCCGGCATTTGAAGGGATTGAAGGATCTCATGCAGTGTTGTGGGGGGCGGAGGATTTTGTTTCGTTGGTTAAAGAGGTGACAGAGCTCAACGAGGATGCTGAGGAGTTCGAGAAGTTCGAAGCTCGCGGCGGAGTCATGGATGGGGAGCAGTTGACTCCCGAGCGTGTTAAGGAGATCAGTAAGTGGCCAAGTCGTGCTGAGCAACTCAGCATGTTGGTGGGTCAAATTCTTGGTCCAGGTTCGACTTTGGCAGCACAGCTAATTGGCCCAGGTGGTCAGTTGGTAAGTCAGATCAAGCAGGTTGGCGAAGAAGAGGGCTAGAAATAAACGGCTTGGCCGTGGATATAGAGTTCGTTTGCCCAATCGCGGAGTCGGCAAGTCGAATAGAGGTTGGTTGGTTTTTACTGGTCAACTTGTTCATAAAAGTGTTCAGTTTGATAATGAATTTTGAGAGACGGGTTCCGCAGCCTGTTTTCTCGACGATACGAAAGGGTGACTCCAATGTCCGAAGAAGCAGCAACTGTAGAATATTCTGATGACGCTAAGAAGCTTGGTGACGAAATCGCCGGAATGACTTTGAAGCAAGCCAAAGAGCTAAGCGATTACCTCGAGAACGAGCACGGTATCAAAGCCGCAGCTGGTGGTGGTGTAGTGGTCGCCGCAGCGGGTGGTGGCGGTGGTGAAGAAGCCGCTGAAGCTCAGACTGAGTTTGACGTGGTCTTGACTGGTTTTGGCGATAAGAAGCTTGATGTTGTCAAGATTGTAAAAACAATCACTGGCGCATCTTTGATGGAAGCCAAGAAGATGGTCGAAGGCTGCCCGGCAACACTTAAGGAAGCGGTTTCTAAGGAAGACGCTGACAAGATTAAAGCTGATGTTGAAGGTGCTGGCGGAAGCGTTGAGCTCAAGTAGTTCGTTGCGACCGACTCTGGCTCAAAAGCTCGGAGTACGGGCCGCGTTAATCCATGAGAGTGGTTGGCGCGGTCACTTTGGTTGTGAATTTCGCAACCGAATGAAGTAGGCCAAGCATCGCGGAATGGAACGGCTCCGCGGTGCCCTGGGTCTTTAGGAGATCGTTAGTAGCAAGGTCTTCGACAATAGCCATTTCAAGCGATGTGTTGTTCATTCACCAAAGTCGACGGTGGAACGCTTCTGATGAGGCGCGAAAGCGGTCGGCCAATTCAGGGAACGATATGCTCGGGAATCGCACACTTGGAGATTTTTTGAAAATCCAGGACTTGTGTTCGAAACCGGCGTGCGCGGATTCATTAAATTGGAATCCTGCGGTTGTTTTCCTGGGTTTGATTGTCTGCGCATTGCCGTTTGTTCGGTTGGATTTCGCGTTTTCGCGAACGACTGGAATCGCGATTGAACCATCACTTACTCGACTAATCTGATACCGGAGATTCTGCGCTTATGGCAACCCCAGTTGAGCGACGATTAGCACCAGACAAAGTTCGTGTGTTTGGTAGTGGCAGGGACTATCAAGTCCCGCCGGACCTTACGAAAATTCAAACCCACAGCTATCAAGCGTTTCTTCAGTCGGGTGTTCCGCTGGAAAAGCGTAAGGCGCAGGGTATTGAGGGCGTTCTTCAAGAGATTTTCCCGATTGAGAGTTACGACAAAAAGCTGCAACTCAGCTATGTTCGTTACGAACTGGGAAAACCCCGATACACTCCGGATGAATGTCGGCAGCTAAGAATGACTTACGGCCAACCGTTTCGCGTTTGGTTGCGTCTTGAGAAAGAGCAACCGGTCGAGGAAGAGGTTTTCCTGGGTGACATTCCAATCATGCTCGGTGGTGGTGAGTTTATCATCAACGGTGCTGAACGTGTGGTTGTCAGTCAGTTGCATCGAAGCCCTGGAATTGATTTTGTTCGGGAAACCGATACGACTTCCGATAGGAAGCTGGCTAGCTGCCGGGTGATTCCTGAGCGTGGTAGCTGGATTGAAGTGAACGCTACCAAGAAGGATCTACTGACGGTTCGTATTGACCAGAGCGGAAAGTTTTCCGCGTTAACGTTGTTGCGAGCGATGGATCCCAAGTACGGCGAAGATTCTGCAATCTTGAAGGCGTTTTACGACACCGCGAAAGTCAAAGTTGTGGATCGTCGGAGCGCCGGCAAGCTGGAGGGCAAGGTTGCGGTCGATGATATCGTGTACCCGCTTAACAGTGAGCGGGCGGGTGAAATTATTGTCGAAGTCGGGCATAAGATTACCAAAGACGCTGCGGAAACGATTTGTTCTTCGGGCGTTAAGGTTTGTGAAATCATGCCGGCTCCAAGGTCTCCGCTGATCTTTAACTCTTTGATCGACGATTCGACGTCGAGTCATGAAGAAGCGTTGCTGAAAATTTATCAGCGGCTTCGTCCGGGAAATCCCCCTGCACTCGAAAAAGCGAGGACGTTGTTCCACGAGAAGTTCTTCGATTCCAATCGTTATCGATTGGGACGAGTAGGTCGATTCAGAATCAATCGCAAATTGGATCTAGGCGTTTCTGAAAAAGAGATGACTCTGCGTCCAGACGATATTTTGGCATCGATGAAATATATTCTCGAGCTTTCGACTCCGGGCGGATCGGCGTACGTTGATGACATCGATCACCTTGGAAACCGACGCCTGCGAACCATTGATGAGTTGGCTTGCGACGAGCTTCGCAAGGGATTCCTGAAGCTTCGCCGAACGGTTCAGGAGCGAATGAGCTTGAAAGAACAAGAGGACATGACGCCTCGAAGTCTCGTGAACCCCAAGAGCATTTCAGCAGCGATCGAGTACTTCTTTGGTCGGGGTGAATTGTCTCAGGTGGTTGACCAGACCAACCCATTGTCTCAGTTGACACACGAACGGCGTTTGTCAGCACTGGGTCCTGGCGGTTTGAATCGTAAGCGAGCCGGTTTTGAAGTTCGCGACGTTCACATTTCTCACTACGGTCGTATTTGTCCGATTGAGACGCCGGAAGGCACGAACATTGGTTTGATTTCCAGTCTCGCGATTTACGCAAGTGTCGACGACTACGGATTCCTTGTTTCCCCTTACGCGGTTGTGAAAAAGGGAAAAGTAACCGACGAAGTTGCTTGGCTTCGAGCTGACGAAGAGACTGAAGAGTACATTGCCCCTGCGGATACTTACGTCGAAGACGGTATGATTGTGGGTAGCAAGCAATTGGGCGGCGCGATTATTGCGAGATACAAAGCTGACTTTGAGTTGGCTGATCCTGAGATCGTGCGATATATGGACATCGCACCCTCGCAGATGGTTGGCGTTTCGGCCGGTTTGATTCCGTTCCTTGAGCATGACGATGCGAACCGCGCTTTAATGGGTTCTAACATGCAGCGTCAGGCCGTGCCTCTGTTGGTGGCTGAGCCGCCGATTGTTGGAACGGGAATGGAAGTTCGGGTTGCCGAAAACTCCAGCATGTTGGTTCGGGCTAAGCGGGGCGGGAAAGTGACTTACGTCGATTCAACTCGGATCGAAGTTGGAAACGATATTTACGAATTGAAAAAGTACGTCGGCCTTAATGAGCGGACTTGTCAAAATCAGAAACCACTTGTGGTTCCCGGGCAAAAGGTCGATCGCGGCGATGTGTTGGCGGACGGAGCGGCGACCTACAAAGGTCAATTGGCTCTTGGGCGAAACGTGCTCGTCGGCTTTATGTCGTTTGACGGTTGTAACTATGAAGATGCGATCATCATTAGTGAAGAGCTCGTCAAGAACGACACTTATACATCGATTCATATCGAAGAGTTTGACGTTGAAGTTCGCGAGACGAAGTTGGGGCGTGAGGAATTCACTCGCGACATTCCCAACGTCAGCGAGAAAGCGCTTCGCAATCTCGACGAGAACGGTGTGATTCAGGTCGGAAGTTATGTCAAGCCTGGGGATATCCTGGTTGGTAAGGTTTCACCTAAATCGAAAACAGAGTTGACGCCGGAAGAAAAATTGCTGCATGCGATTTTCGGACGTGCCGGTGAAGACGTCAAGAATGATTCACTGGAAGTGTCGTCTGGAATCGAAGGTATCGTGATTGACACCCAGCGATTCTCGAGGCGAATGAGTCTGTCTGAAGAAGAGCGGAAAGTTTTTGAGAAAGACTTGAAAGCGGCTGAGGCGGATGGCAATGAAGAAATTGCAAACGTCTTTGGCGGCATGGTTGAAGCCATCGAAAAAGTCGTTGGTAAGACGCTCACAGACGAAGACGATACTCCGCTTTGTCGCGATCAGGATCCGAAGTTTGTCGCTGAGAAAGCGGCTAATTTCCGGCTCTCCAGCGTGATTGGCTCGATGCGTAGCGACGACAAGATCAGCCAGATCGAAGCGATCTACAAAGAGATGTGGCCGGCTGTCGAGAAAACCATTGATGTCCGTGATCGTACCGTCAACAGCATGAAACGGGGCGACGAGTTGAGAAGCGGCGTGTTGCAAATGGTCAAAGTTTACATTGCAACTAAGCGGACGATTTCCGTCGGTGACAAGATGGCGGGGCGGCACGGAAACAAAGGTGTGATCTCGAAGATCTTGCCGGTTGAAGATATGCCGTACCTCGAAGATGGCACGCCGATTCAGATTATGCTCAATCCGCTCGGTGTTCCCTCGCGTATGAATGTTGGACAGATTCTCGAAACCCACCTGGGTTGGGCTGGTTCGAAACTTGGTTTTCAGGCAATCACGCCAGTCTTTGACGGTGCGTCGGAGTCCGAAATCAACGATTGTCTGGCCGAAGCCGGATTGCCAAGTCATGGAAAGCACACTTTGTATGACGGGCGGACTGGAGTTGCCTGCACGCAGGAAACAACGGTCGGCTACATCTACATGTTGAAACTTCACCACTTGGTGGACGATAAGGTTCACGCTCGAAGTACCGGGCCGTATTCCTTGATCACTCAGCAACCTCTGGGTGGTAAGGCTAGGTTTGGTGGTCAGCGATTTGGAGAGATGGAAGTTTGGGCTCTCGAGGCGTACGGAGCTGCTTACATCCTTCAGGAATTGCTGACGGTCAAGAGTGATGATGTGGAAGGCCGGACCAAGATTTACGAATCGATGGTCAAGGGTGAGAACACGTTGGAAGCAGGAACGCCTGCTAGTTTCGATGTTTTGACAAACGAAATTCGTGGACTTGCATTGAACATGCAACTGGAAAAAAGACGCGGCTAAGTCCGTGGCACAGCGGGGCAGCGGTTTGACCCTGCCCGCGTGAATGCCAAACGACTGTTTGCGTTGCAGAAGCCCTGACCGGCTTGAAAACGCTCTCCCTTAAAACAAACGATTTAAAATACTTAAAAGGAGCAGGTGAATTTATGGCGACTGCCGACACCACCTACGATCGCATCAACGATTATGCTTCAGTCAAAATCTCTTTGGCTCGTCCTCACGATATTCGCTCATGGTCCATGGGCGAAGTGAAAAAACCTGAAACGATTAACTATCGTACTTACCGTCCGGAAAAAGATGGTTTGTTCTGCGAGCGAATTTTCGGGCCTGAGAAGGACTGGGAATGTGCCTGTGGTAAATACCGCGGCATGAAGTACAAGGGCATGATTTGTGATCGCTGTGGCGTTAAGGTAACGCACTCGCGTGTTCGTCGTAAACGAATGGGTCATATTGAATTGGCCGCACCCGTCGTGCACATCTGGTTTTTCAAAGCAATGCCCAGTCGATTGGGTAATTTGCTAAACATGAAGACGAGTAGTCTTGAGAAGGTGATTTACTTCCAGGATTATGTGGTGACCGACCCCAAAGATACTGACCTTGAGCGGCAGCAGTTGCTGACCGAAGAAGAGTACCGCGCTGCACGCGCAGAGTTTGGCGAGGGAAGTTTCACTGCGAACATGGGAGCCGATGCTGTCCGGGAGCTTCTGGCGGAGCTTGATTTGGTCAGATTGTCGGACGACTTGCGAATTGAACTTGCTGAGACCGGTTCGAAGCAAAAGCGAAAAGACTTGACCAACCGGTTGAAGATCGTGGAGTCAATTCGAGATAGCGATAACAAGCCCGAGTGGATGGTGCTCGATGTAATCCCGGTGATTCCTCCGGATCTTCGTCCGCTCGTGTTGTTGGATTCGGGTAACTTTGCGACATCGGATCTCAACGATCTCTATCGCCGGATTATCAACCGGAACAACCGACTTCGAAAACTAGTCGACCTGAACGCGCCCGAGGTCATCATTCGCAACGAAAAGCGGATGTTGCAGCAATCGGTTGACGCGTTGTTTGACAACAACCGTTGTAAGCGACCGGTTCTCGGCAGTAGCAACCGACCGTTGAAATCATTGACTGACATGATCAAGGGTAAGCAGGGTCGATTCCGCGAGAACCTTCTTGGTAAGCGTGTTGACTATTCTGCTCGTTCCGTGATCGTGGTGGGCGCTCGATTGAAACTCCATCAATGTGGTCTTCCTAAGAAGATTGCGTTGGAGCTTTATCAACCGTTTATCATTCGCAAGCTCAAGGAATTAGGGCATGCCGATACGATTAAGAGCGCCAAGAAGATGCTCGAGCGGAAGGATGAAGAAGTCTGGGATATTCTTGAGCAGGTGATTCGTAACCATCCGGTTATGTTGAATCGTGCTCCGACTCTTCACCGAATGGGAATTCAGGCATTCGAGCCGATTCTTGTGGAAGGCAACGCGATCCACTTACACCCCTTGGTGTGTAAAGGATTTAATGCTGACTTCGACGGTGACCAGATGGCGGTTCACTTGCCGCTTTCAATTGAGGCTCAGGTCGAAGCGCACACGCTGATGCTTTCAACCAACAATATTTTTGCCCCGTCCAATGGCCGGCCGATTATGAGTCCGTCTCAGGATACTGTGATGGGTTGCTATTACGTTTCATTGGTGCTTCCTAATCAGGAAGGAGACGGAATGGTATTTTCGTCTCTCGATGAGGCCGATACAGCGTTTGCACAGGGCGTCATTAAGCTTCATGCACGTATTAAAGTTCGTCTGCCTGAAGGACGGTTTGTGCGTGTCAACGAAGAAGAGCGATTGCCGAGTCAGATTATTGAGACCAGTTATGGCCGGATCATGTTTAACATGATGCTTCCGGACGGACTTGATTTTTATAATTACCCACTCAAGAGTGGCGATCTCGCGGTTGTGATTTCAGATTGTTATCAGAGTTTGGGTCGTCGCGAAACGATCGATCTCTTGGACGATATGAACCAACTCGGTTTCCGGGAAAGTACGCGAAGTGGTCTGTCGTTTGCGACGGACGACTTGGTGACACCGGATTCCAAAGAGAAAATCGTTGCTGCGGCTGAGAAAGAAGTCCTCAAGTTTCGTAAGCATTACGAGCGTGGAGTGATTACTGAGCAAGAGCGATATAACAAGGTGCTTGATACCTGGACGCATGCTCGTGAAAGTATCACAAAGGAAATGATGGCGGCGATGGAGACCGATTATCGTGGCGGTATGGGCTACGTTAATCCCGTGTTCCTGATGGCGCATTCGGGTGCTCGTGGTGGTGTTGAGCAGATTCGACAGTTAGCTGGCATGCGTGGTTTGATGGCCAAGCCGTCCGGTGAGATTATCGAGACGCCGATTAAGGCGAACTTCCGCGAAGGCCTGTCGGTTTTGGAATACTTCTCTTCGACTCACGGTGCTCGAAAGGGTTTGGCTGATACCGCCTTGAAGACGGCAGACTCCGGTTACCTGACACGTAAGCTCGCTGACGTTGCCCAAAACGTTGTGATCACAATGGAAGATTGTGGAACCACGCTGGGGATTACCAAAGGTGTGATTTATCGAGGTGAGCAAGTTGAAGTTCGGTTGGCGACGGCGATCAATGGTCGTGTATCTCGACAGAACATCGTTAACCCTGTCACCGATGAAGTCGTGGTTCGCGAGAGCCAGATGATTACGCCGGAGATCGCGCGTAAAATCGAAGAGATGGGATTAGAGAAGATTCAGGTTCGCAGTCCAATGACCTGCGATGCGCCTCTGGGTGTTTGTCGCTGTTGTTATGGAATGGACATGTCGACCGGAGATATGGTCGAAGAGGGCATGGCGGTTGGTATCATCGCCGCCCAGAGTATCGGTGAACCCGGAACCCAGTTGACGATGCGGACATTCCACATCGGTGGTGTTGCCAGTACGGTTACCGAAGAGAACCAGAAGAAATGTACCCGTGCGGGTGTCGTTAAGATCACACGTATGCGTTACGCGACGAACGACAAAGGCGACACAGTGGTGTTGAATCGAAATGGAGAAATTTCGATTCTGGATCCACGTGGCCGCGAATTGGAAAGTCATAAGATTCCTCAAGGTTCGATACTCCGCGTTGCGGACGACCAAGAGGTTGAAAGTGATGTTGTCCTCTGCGAATGGAACCCGTTTGCGGTTCCAGTACTTTCGGAAGTTGCTGGTAAAGTTCGCTTCGAAGACATTATCGATGGCGAGACGATGCAGATCGAAACGGAAGCCAGTGGAACGATTCGAAAGACCATCATTGATTTCAAAGGTGACATGCATCCTCAAATCGTGATTGAAGACAGCGATGGAAATGTTGCGGATGTTTACTATCTGCCTGAGCGAGCGAACATTACGGTCGACGAAGGGGATATGATTTCTGCAGGATCGACGGTTGCGGAAACTCCGCGGGAAGCGTCCGGTATTTCTGATATTACTGGAGGTCTGCCACGAGTCACCGAGATTTTCGAAGCACGAAAACCGAAAGACCCGGCGGTTCTCGCCGAAATCGACGGTGTCGTTGAAATTCTATCTGAGAAGAAGCGTGGAAAGCGATCGATTGTTGTTAAGAGTGAAAGTGGAATTGAAGCAGAGCACCTGGTTCCACCTGGAAAGCGGTTCCGGGTTCACACTGGCGACATCGTTAAAGCGGGTCAGCAATTGGTTGACGGTCCGCTGGTTCCTCACGATATTCTGCGGGTGTCCGGTGAAGAGGCCGTCCAGCAATACCTCGGTCATGAGATTCAGCAGGTCTACCGAAGTCAGCGTGTGGAAATTAACGATAAGCACGTTGAGATCATTATCGCCCGGATGCTTAGAAAAGTGAAAATCGAGTCTGCAGGTGACACTAACATGTTACCGGGTTTGATTTGCGATCGATTTGATTTCCAGCAGGTCAATGACCAGTTGGCAAAATGCGTGAAAGTGACCGACAAAGCGGATAGCGATTTCTCAAAAGGTCAAATCGTTCCCAAGGTCGTTTTCGAAGACACGAACGCTCAAGTGGAGACACTCGGCGGAAAGCCAGCTAAGTGCACCAAGCCGAAGTCGGCGACTTACAGTACTCAGCTATTGGGTATCACCAAGGCGGCTGTCCAGAGTTCGAGTTTCATCTCGGCGGCGAGTTTCCAGGAAACAACCAAGGTTCTTACCGAAGCGGCATTGGCTGGGAAAGTCGACAACCTCGTTGGTTTGAAAGAAAACGTTATTCTTGGCCATCTGATTCCGGCAGGAACAGGATTCCGAACATTCCAGGATTCCGATGTTCAGTACAACTTGGAAGCGATGAAGTTGCAGGCGGAAACTCAGGCACCCGAACAAGTCGACGATCCATGGAAAATTTTCGGTGGTGACGGTGGTGCGTCAGCGGATACCGGAGCGGTAATTGGTGGCGATGATTTCTCCAACGCGATGGCGACTCAAGAAGTTGTGCCAATGGCTGGAGCGGTTCATGACGCTGGTCTGGACGCTTTGCTCGGCGGCTTTACTGCACCCGAGCCGATGCCCGCAACCGGTGATGATTTGACTCGTATCGAGGGAATTGGTCCTGCGATTGCAAGGCATCTTAATGACGCTGGTATTTTCACTTTTGCGGAACTTGCGGGAACGGATCCAGCGAGAATCCGGTCGATCTTGGATAATATCGGTGGCTATGGGGCGCATGACACAACCACTTGGCCCGACCAATCGCAGATGGCTGCTCGAGGTGAGTGGGATCAATTGAAAGAATGGCAAACGCGTCTCGATGGCGGTCGTGTGACTCCTACAGAGGCACCGGCGGCGGTTCCGTCGACACCGGTCGAAGTTGATGATTTGACTCGGATCGAAGGGATCGGGCCGGCGATTGCGGGTCACTTGAATGCGGCCGGTATTATGTCCTACTCCCAATTGGCTTCGGCTGGATCGGTACAGATTCGAGAAATACTGGATGCAGTCGGGGGTTATGGAGCTCATGACGCAACCACTTGGTGCGATCAGGCTCAATTGGCTGCGGTTGGAGCTTGGACGCAATTGCAAGATTGGCAAGATCGTTTGAATGGCGGTCGTCCTGCGGAATCGGCACCGGCCCCCGTGGCCGCCGGGGCGGATGACTTGACAAAAATTGAGGGTATTGGCCCTAAGATTGCTGAGCATCTTGCGACGGCGGGAATTACAACCTTTACACAACTGACACAGGCATCCGCTGCAGAGTTGAAAGACTTTTTAGTTGCTGGTGGATTTGATTCTCAGGATCCGACAACTTGGGCAGATCAAGCTCAACTGGCAGCTGTTGGTGAGTGGGACAAACTGAGTCAGTGGCAGGATCAGCTCAATGGAGGAAGGGTTGTAGTCTCGGATGACTTGACCAAAATCGAAGGAATTGGGCCTCAAGTCGCTGGGTTGTTAAACAGCGTTGGGTTGATGAGTTTTCAGCAGTTAGCTCAAACGACGCCGGATCAGATTAAGGAAGTTCTTAATCACGCGGGTGGAATCATGGCGACCATGAATCCGTCGACATGGCCTGATCAGGCCCAGTTGGCAGCTGCTGGTGAGTGGGACAAGCTCAAGGAGTGGCAAGACGTATTAGATGGAGGGGCTTAGCCAAGGGTAAGGGGAAATTGACCGAAGTGGCGAAAGTTGCCGCTAAATCGGTTTTTTCCTTGGAAAATGGGCAATTATGAAGCATCTGAGCCGATAGACATCTATTGGTGATGCTATTTCCCCCATCCTCCCCGAAATGACATATTGAAATGTCGATTTGAGGTTGACATTTCGCATAAAACTATTATTTTTACGGGCTTCCACTTGTGCGATTTGCGCAGGTGGGCCGGTTGAAAATTCACCTGGAATTAGTAGCGTCGACGAAATCGACGCGTGGATAGATAGAAGAACGAATGCCTACGATTAATCAACTTCTCCGCAAAAAACGCAAGAAGAAGCGCAAATTTACCAAAGCTCCTGTTTTGGAGCGTTGCCCTCAAAAGCAGGGTGTGTGTCTGCAGGTTCGGACAATGACTCCGAAGAAGCCGAATTCGGCGTTGCGGAAGATCACACGTGTGCGACTATCCAACGGAAAAGAAGTCACGGTTTACATTCCTGGAGAAGGCCACAACTTGCAGGAGCACTCGATCGTATTGGTACGAGGCGGGCGAGTCCGCGATCTTCCGGGTGTTCGGTATCAAGTTGTCCGCGGTGCTCAAGACACATTGGGTGTTGAAAACCGAAAGCAGTCGCGAAGTCGTTACGGCGCGAAGAAGTAGTTCGTTGCGTTGTTCGCACCTCTAAATATCAATAGCAAACATTACTTATAAAAATACAGAGTACCATGGGAAGAATTACCGCCAGCCGAACGCAGCTAAAACCGGATCCAAAGTTTGATTCCATTTTGGCTAGTAAGTTCATCAATTGCTTAATGTGGGATGGGAAGAAAACCACAGCACAGGCTGTTTTCTACAACGCCCTGGATGAAATCAAGAAGCGAGTTCCGGAGGCTGAATCGATTGACGTTTTCACAACGGCCGTCGAGAACGTGAAGCCGCACATTGAAGTTCGCTCAAAGCGAGTTGGTGGTGCGTCTTATCAGGTGCCGATGCAGGTTAGTCGAAGTCGCCAGCAATCGCTCGCGATTCGTTGGCTCTTAACGGCGATCCGAGACAAGAAGGGTCGTCCGACTCATTTGCGTCTTGCCGATGAATTAGTTGCCGCTTACAACCGAGAAGGTGCAGCGATGACGAAACGCGAGAATACCCATCGAATGGCTGAAGCGAACAAAGCGTTTGCTCACTTCGCTTGGTAACACAAAACAGAATCCAAACCGCTTCGTCGAACACGGAGCGGTTTTTTTATGCGCTTATTGGATGATTGAAATTGGATGATTGAAATTTCCGAGTGCAAGATTTAATTTCCAGGCGATCACGCTTTTAGTTGCTGATTTATTATGGCTCGCAAACTCCAAAATCTGAGAAACATCGGCATCATCGCGCACATCGATGCCGGGAAAACGACGGTGACCGAGCGGATGCTGTTTCTAAGCGGAGCCAAGCATCGGGTTGGAAAAGTTGACAGTGGAACGACGACAACCGACGACGATCAAGAAGAGCAGGAACGTGGCATCACAATTTATTCTGCCTGTGTGACGTTTGACTGGAAAGACATTCACGTCAATCTGCTAGATACACCGGGACACGTTGATTTTACCGCGGAAGTTGAGCGGAGTCTGCGGGTTCTTGATGGTGCGGTTGTGGTGTTCAGTGCGCGGGAAGGGGTGGAGGCTCAAAGTGAAACCGTCTGGCGGCAGGCCAATAAATATGGCGTTCCGAGAATGGCGTTCATCAATAAGCTCGATCGTGAGGGCGCTGGATTTGAGCGGGTTTTCAATGAGATTAAGAATCGGTTGGGAGCCAATCCGGTTGCGTTGCAGATTCCTGTTGGCCTCGGTCCGTCACACGTCGACAATCCATTTCGGGGACTAATCGACTTGATAAAAATGCGTTATGTGACCTTTGAGGATGAAGGGAGAAAACAAAAAGAGGCTCCGATTCCAGAGGACATGCTGGATGAAGCTGAGTTTGCACGCGAGCAATTACTCGAGACGCTTTACGACTTTAGTGATGAGATGGCTGAATTGGCGTTTGAGGGGAAGTCGATTTCGAATGAGTTGATTCGTAAGACGGTTCGTGAAGCGACCTTGAAAGGAAAGATTCATCCGGTTGTATGTGGTTCAGCCCTGCACGGAATTGGTGTGCAGGGTGTGCTTGACGGTGTGAAGCACTATCTCCCCAATCCGCTGGAGCGTCCACCTGTGGTGGGAACGAATCCGCGAAAGCCCGAGCAGGAGTTGTCCCGCAAGCCTGATCCGAAAGAGCCGTTTTGCGGATTGGTATTTAAGATTTTGCCAGCCAAGACGGGTGACCTGTACTGGATCCGGGTTTACTCGGGAGTGCTGAAAGGGAATTCGCGAGTTTACTGTCCTTCCAAAGATAAAAAAGAAAATGCCGCCCAGCTGTGGCAGATTCATGCGACTAAAAAAGAGCGCGATGGCCAATTAGATGAAATTACCTGTGGTGAAATCGTCGGCGTCATTGGCCCTCGATTTGCGGTCACTGGAGATACGCTTTGTGAGCAGGGTGATCCTATCCTTCTCGAGCCCATTGAATTTCCTGAAACCGTGATTGAGATGGCGATCGAACCGGAGTCGACAGCGGATCGAAATAAACTTGGTGATGTTCTTGATCTATTGAAAAAACAGGATCCAACATTCAAGGCAAATGAAAATGAAGATACCGGTCAGACATTGATTGCGGGAATGGGTGAACTACACCTCGAAGTGATCAAGAATCGGCTGCTTCGAGATTTCAATCTAAATGTGAAAGTTCACAAACCCCGGGTCTCGTATCGGGAAACGGTTGGGCAGGGTGTCGAAGTTACCGGAGAGTGTCACCGCTTAGTCAATGGCCAGCAGTTGTTTGCCAAGGTCAAATTGCGAATGGAGCCCGATGAAAAAATTGAAACGGGTGTGGCGATTCGAAGTCGGTTGCCCATCGACGCGATGCCGCCGGAAATGGTGCAGTCGGTAAAAGATGAAATCAAGGCACGCGGCGAAGGAGGCGGTTCGATCGGTAGTTTCCCACTGGCAAAAATTCGGGTGACGCTGTTGGATGCTGAGACGACTGAAGAATCGACTCCCATGGCATTTTCAATTGCTGCCGGAGAAGCGTTCGAAGAGGCTTTGAGGAAAGCGTCTCCATTGCTGTTAGAGCCGATTATGAAACTGACGATCACAACTCCCGAAGATTATTACGGTGAATTTGTTGGTGACTTGGCCCAGCGACGGGCTCAGATCGTCAGTACGGATACTCATTTGGAAACGACAACGATCATTGCCAATGCACCTCTAGCTGAGCTGTTCGGTTATTCCAGTGCGATGCGTTCACTTTCACAGGGCAGGGCAGGGAGTTCAATGGAACCTCTTGAGTATGCTCCTGCTCCCGCGGATGTTGCTCAATCATTTGCCTTGTAAACTTTTTTTCATGAAATTTCTAAGGCGAGTGTAAGTTTCTTCTGTCGTTGATGTCGATCATTAACGTAGGAAGTTTGGTGGTGTCGATCGCCTGATTCTCGATTCGGTGGCTTGTTGACCTGCAACGGCAACCGGCTAGAATCGGAAAACGGTCGAGATTATCTGGATTTGTGTATTCGTTATTCGGGGGAATCCCGAGCGTGGCGAAGATTTTTAAATTGGAGAAAATATGGCGGCAGAATTTACAAAGGACTCATTCGAAGCGGATGTTATCGGCTCCGAAAAACCCGTTTTGGTTGATTTTTGGTCGCAGGGCTGACCTCCCTGCAAACGACTGGGTCCAGTCATTGACGAACTTGCAGCAGAGAACGATGGAAAATCGGTTGTCGGCAAAGTGAACGTAGGCGATCACATGGAATTAGCGGTGCAATTTGGAATTTCCGCTGTTCCCACGATTTTGGTATTTAAGGGTGGCGAAGTCGTAGAGCGAATCGCCGGATATCGGGATAAAAGCGATTTACAGGCAGTCCTGGATAATCACAGTAGTTAAAACTTGCTATGCAATTTGCTATTAATCAGAAACCTTTGCCTGAGGGCAAAGGTTTTTTTGTGCCTGGATCGAAAGCGTGGCAAACAGTAGAGATTGACAGCAGCATGAGATCGGCATTCGGTTTGTCTCGGGTGTCGGCTATTCTTTAACGAGTAAATGTTCAGCCCTTTCATGAGTGCGATAATGGTATGACTCCCTTGGAGTGCGAGCAAAATTCGAATACTGGAACAAGCAAATTGCCACCCCCTGGCGTACCCTGGCTAACTCTCGGCCTTCCAATGCTGATTGCCGGGCTGATCTTTTTCGTTTCCCCAAATTTTCGAGCCAATGAAGAGTTGCGAATCGCTCCACTTGGCGGCGATTTTCTTCAAGAGTGGATTGGGGCGACGGTTCTTTCGGGGGAACAGGCGTCGCAATTATACGATGCGCAATATGTGGAGGCACTGCAGCACGATCCCCAGGTCGTCGGTTTTGAGTGGTCGGCATCGAGTTATTTTCCAATGGTCTACCCGCCATTTTATTATTCGCTTTTGCGACCGCTGGCGGCGTTTGATTATGCGACCGCGTCCAAGTTGTGGCTGGGCCTGAGTGCGTTAGCGTTTTCGATGATTGGCTGGCTGGTGTTTCAGTTTTACCCAGCAAGCCGAGATTATATTTTCGCTTATGTATTGGCAGCGGTTCTTTTCGTACCGTTTTTGAATGCGCTCGTGATGGGGCAGAAGTCCGTTTTCCTGTTGTTGATTCTGTTGGGAGCATTCTTATTGCTTCGCTATCAACGCCCTTTTGGAGCCGGGATCGTTTTTGGATTGATTGTGTTCAAACCTCATCTGGGGCTGGTGATTGGGCTAACGATGTTAGCGAAACGGCAGTGGGCATTTGCTGCGGGAGCGGTCTTGGTGGTTTTCTCATTGGTGGCCTATTCCTGGTTTTATCAGGGGGAGCTCTTTGGGAATTACCTTAACGTCGTTTTAGGAATGAATGATTATTTGCAAACGCAAGGTTACCAGCTTGAGGACGCACACAGTTTGTGGGGCGCTGTCACGTTGGCCTGTCACTCTCAGTCCCCGTGGTTGTCAAAAGTAAGTACTGCCTTGTTGTCATTGGTTGTCGTTTTTCTGTTATGGCGGGCGGTTGGTGAATCAGTTACTTTAAAATCAGAAGCGTTTGCTCGGCAATTTTCAGCCATGATTGTTGCGACGGTGCTCCTGAGCCCGCATTTCTATGGCTATGATCTGACGATTCTATTGCTCCCGTTTTTGTTGATTCTTTCGACAACTAATCTTGATCGCTGGCGTAACGTGCGAAGTGAACGCGGCATTGTGATTTTAGTGCTCGCTTGTTTCAGTATGTCAGGTGCATTTCCGACAATTGCCAGATTCACTCACGTTCAACCCAGCGCTGTCTTATTGATCGCGCTGTTGTTACTTTTAGGCGGAGTCAACCTCGCCGATCGGGGAGCTTTCAACCAAGCCGAAAAAGTCTCCAGTGACTGAATTAATTCTCGCCCACTGAGAGCAGTGTGAATTTCGAGGTTACTCGGTCGAAAGCATTTTCAAGTCTGGAGCGATTCGCTCAATCAGACGGGCGACGAATTTTTTAACTTGTGCAGTCGTTTTGAATTTCATTACTGCGGCGACAATTCGTTCAGACTCTTCAACAGTGATTTGACTTGCCAATCGCTTGATCGAAGGGATGAATGCGGGGCTCATGCTGAACCGTCGCAGTCCCATTCCAAGCAAGAGTACGAAAGCGCGTGGTGTTCCAGCCATTTCACCACATACCGTAATTGGGACGTTGGCTCGATTACAGACATCGATCACGTTTTTAAGTACGATTAGGACCGGGGGTGCGAGAGGTTGGCAAAGGTGTGCGACTTTGGGGTTGTCGCGGTCGGCAGCCATCAAGTATTGCACAAGGTCGTTTGAACCGACTGAGACGAAATCGACTAAATCGATCATCGTACTAATCGATACCGCAGCTGCAGGAACTTCGAGCATCATTCCAATCGGGACTTCTTTTGTCTTAATGCCCCTTGAGTTGAGAGTCTTGTAAGCTCGGCGAACCATACTTCGCAGTTTTCGAATTTCTTCGACGGTCGTGACCATCGGGAACATTAAGCGCACCGTTCCTTCAGGGAATTCACTTGCAGCCCGCACAATCGCTCGAATCTGAGTGTTGAAGAATTCAGGATGTTCGAAAGAGAGTCGGATGCTCCGCCAGCCCATAAAGGGATTGGCTTCTTTATGGTCGTGGCCAAGGTAGGCGACCGTCTTGTCTCCGCCAATGTCGAGCGTTCGAATGGTAACGTTGTGGTTGGGACTGGCAGCAACGATTGCTCGGTAGGCCTCGTATTGTTCGTCTTCGTCGGGGACACTGGGGTGAGTAAGGTACAGATATTCCGTTCGATAAAGCCCGACCCCGGAAGCGCCCATCGCACAGGCTGCATTGGCGTCAGCGACACCGTTAATATTTCCTTGTAATCGAAGTTCGCAACCATCGGCAGTTAAAGATGGTTGGTCGCGATTGGTTGCGAGTTTATCTTTTAAGTCAAAAAATTCACGCTCGAGTTTTTTGAACGCTTTGAGTGTTTCAGAATTAGGGTTGATTTCGATATGACCGTCGCGGCCGTCGACAACGATTGTGTCTCCGGTTTTGACTTTTCGCGCGATTCCACTGACGCCAGATACTGCCGGGATACCTCGCGATCGAGCCACAATCGCCGCATGGCTGGTTTGGCTTCCTTTTTGCGTGACGATTCCATTGACGTCCATGTCACCCAGAGCGACGACTTGGGAGGGTAAGAGTTCGTCTGCCACAACGATCAGTGGCCCTACGATCGATCCGGTCTCTGGTTTAGCGGCGTCATTGAGATGGCTTCCCAATCTTATAATCACGTCGCGAACGTCATTTAATCTTTCCTGGAGGTATTCGTCATTGGTTCGTGCGAAAAGGGTCGTGTATTCTCCAAGCAGTCGATGAAGTGCGGCGGACGAATTCATTTTGTCGTCGACAATCCAACTGCGAATCTTGTTGGTGAAAGCTGCATCCCGAAGGATCGCCTGATGGACGGCAAAGATGGAGGCTTCTTCGCGCCCGACTTGGGCTTCAACCTTGCGCTCCAGTGCACGAAGATCCGCACCGGCTTTATCGCGAGCGGTCTCGTAGTTGGCCAGTTCGGCGGTAATTTGGGAGTCTTCGAGGCGCTTCGTATCTGGATTTACGAAAATTTCGTGAATCACATAGGCAGTGCCTATCGCAACTCCGGGTGAGACTGCTATTCCTCGTCGCATTTCCACAGTCTATCAGGTTTTTGTAGCGAGTGATATGGAGTGGATAAAACGACCATTCTAATGGGGTTTAGGGGCATCTGGGGGGTTCTGTTTAGGCGAGGCTCGAGATGGGCTCAGTGAGAGAAGGGAAAAGGGCTGGAAGTCCGATTTCTGAGTTAATTTAACTGTTGAAATCGGTAGTTCCGGAGGCTATCTGTTGTTGAGGTAAAACATTCATTTTGCTACATTTGGGTCGACCAGAGAAAGCATCGACGGGATGTTTCGGGGTCATCCCAAATTCACAGCGGGTTCATTGAGAATGCGATTTTCCCAGCTCGACCGAATACTTGCGCTGGAAAAAGGTTCGTCGATTACGGCGGTTAAGTGCCTTACATTGTCCGAAGATTACCTTCAGGACCATTTTCCACGGTTTCCTGTGATGCCGGGTGTGATGATGTTGGAGTCCATGTTTCAGACGAGCATGTGGTTAGTTCGCTCGTCCCATGACTTTCAATATTCCAGCGTTGTTCTGCGGGAAACGAAGAGCCTGAAGTTCCAAGGATTTGTACAACCTGGCGATTCACTAAAAGTGAATGCTGAAATTAAGAAAGTGGATGGATCATTAACCAGTTTGAAAGTTGTGGGCTCGGTTAACGGAACCCCGGCGACAAGTGGCAGGTTAGTGCTTGATGCTTTTAATTTGGCGGATCGAGGCGATGTGGATCCTGCCATTGACAACTATATGAAACACAAGTTTCGAATGAATTTTAAATGGTTATTTAATCAACTTGGAAACGAAAGTACGAGTCCCGACGCGGGAGCGACTTTGGCGACCAGTTAAACCGAACGTTCGTAGGGTCGCCCATTTGGGGCGGTGCTACAAATCATATTCACACAGCAGTTCCAAACGGAGAGAGAGTTTCGAATGCCCGTAAACGAAGAGGTATTTGGTAAGGTTAAAGAAGCCTTGATTGACGCTTTAGGCGTTGAAGATGACGAAGTTACCGACGAAGCCACGATGGTGGGCGACCTTGGTGCGGAGTCCATCGATTTTTTGGACATCGTTTTCAAGCTTGAGAAAGCATTTGAAATTTCGATTCCACGAGATGAACTTTTCCCCGATGATATCTTGACCAACGCTGAATACATCAGTGACGGCAAAGTCACTCCTGAGGGACTTGAGAAACTAAAAGAGCGGATGCCATTTGCGGATTTTACCAAATTCGAAACCAATCCGCTTATCCAAGATTTTGGTAATTTGCTTACGGTCAAAGACCTTTGCAAATATGTCGAATTAAAAATTAGCTAATTGGCTCGATGAGTAATTCAAAAGGTCCACGGGTAAACGCTCGTTGGGCCTTCGTTCATTAAAACCTGTCATTTTTCTTTCGAGTGTGATTCGATGCGATGGTTCTGGATAGATCGATTTACTGAATTGGTAAGCGGGAAGTCGGCGGTGGCCGTAAAAAATGTGTCGCTTAGCGAAGAAGTCGTCGACGATTATGCACCGGGTCGGACATTCTTTCCGCCTTCACTCATAGTCGAGGGACTTGCCCAAACGGGTGGTCTACTCGTTGGGCAGATGAGCGATTTTAATGATCGAGTCGTGCTGGCTAAAATTTCAAAGTGTAAGTTTCATCGTGAAGCCTATCCTGGTGATACCTTGACCTATCGCGTGAAAATTGACAATCAAGAAGGGATGGGGGCGATGGTCCGGGGAACTTCTCACATTGGCGATGAATTGCAGTGCGAAATTGAATTGATGTTTGCCAGCCTTGATGATGAGCGGTTTGAAAATGTTGAGTTGTTTGAACCGGCTCAGTTTTGCCGTATGATCCGTACTTTGAGACTATTTGAGGTGGGGGTTGATCGTGACGGGAATCCTGTAAAGGTCCCGGCACATATGGTTGCCGCGGAAAAAGCACTGTTGAAATTAGGTTAAACAAATTTCTCACTTAGGAATCCTGCGGTTTAATTAGCACCAGCGGATTTGAGTTGACCGACGTCGTTGAGCAACAGACGTTTTTGAGCGGTTGACCTGTTGTTTGTGCAATGGCTGCGAGTTGGGTTTTACTTTTTAGCAAGTAACGGAGTTGAAAATGATCGCATCTGGAAATCGTCGCCGCGTCGTGGTTACTGGCGTCGGGGTCATTAATCCATTGGGAAATGATATTGAGACCGTTTGGTCAGCGATTAAAGAAGGTAAGTCCGGCGTTGACTATACGACTATTTTTGACGCTGGTAATTTTCCCACGCGCATTGCAGCTGAAATTAAGGACTGGGATATCTCTAGTGTCGTCGACGACCCGAAATTATGGGAATTGCGTGGGCGTCATTCCAAGTTTGCGGCCGGTGCGGCGATCCAGGCCTTTCGGGCATCGGGGGTCGGTGATTCAATAATGGATCCTCGACGATTTGGCGTCTACATGGGAAGTGGTGAGGGGAATCAGGATTTTCTATCTTTTGCGTCGATGATGGCGTCATCGCTGAATGATGATGGCAGCCTCGATCTCGCAGAATTTACCCGCACGGGACTGGATCGGCTCAACCCAGTGGAGGAATTGGAGCAGGAGCCTAATATGCCGGTGGGGCATATTGCAAGTTTGTTCAATGCTCAGGGGCCGAATGCGAATTGCTTGACCGCCTGTGCTGCGAGTAATCAGGCAGTTGGCGAAGCGACGGAGATCATTCGTCGAGGCGAAGCGGACGTGATGCTCTCGGGTGGAACACACAGCATGATTCATCCCTTTGGTGTCACCGGATTTAATTTGTTGACGGCCCTGTCAACCAATAATGACAACCCTCAGGGGGCTTCGCGGCCTTTCGATCGCCTGCGAGATGGTTTTGTTTTAGGTGAGGGTTCCGCGATGGTTGTGCTGGAGGAATATGAACGTGCCAAAGCCCGTGGTGCACATATTTGGGGCGAGATCGTGGGTTACGGTTCGACTGCCGATGCATTTCGGGTAACCGATATTCATCCTGACGGTCGCGGTGCAATCGGCTGCATGCGGATGGCCCTAGAAGATGCCGGAATCGCACCTGAGCAAATTGATTATGTTAATGCTCACGGCACAAGTACGACGGTCAACGATAAGGTGGAGACGAAGGCCTGTCGTGAAGTGTTTGGCGAAAATGCCATGAACACACCCATTTCCAGTACTAAGAGCATGATGGGTCACTTGATTGCCGCGGCAGGAGCGACGGAGCTAATTGTCTGTTTAATGGCAATGCGAGACAACGTGCTGCCGCCGACGATCAATTACGAGAACCCGGATCCGTTGTGTGACCTTGATTATATACCCAATGCAGCCCGAGAGGCGGAGTGCAACATGGCCTTGACCAACAGTTTTGGTTTTGGTGGCCAAAACATCTCGGTGGCTGTCTCTCAGTTGCGGGACTGATAAACAAGGGGTAGCTGCTCTGTCGATCGTACACTCTATTCTGCAGCATTATGTGCTTCCCGAAGTACAGAGCGTTGACTACCTTGGCGGCAATGGTGGTTTCAGCGGTGCTCAGCTATGGAAACTTGGAACGGCTGACGGAAGTTATTGCCTTCGTCGTTGGCCGCTGTCTCACCCCACGCGCGAGCGTCTCGAATGGATCAATTTAGTGTTGGTTCACACCGCCGGGATGGGATGTGAATTTATCCCAGCCCCATTGGAGACCAAATCCAGTGGGCGTTTTATTTCGGCGGGTGGATTTTTCTGGGAAGTGACGAAGTGGATGGAGGGAACTGCCTGCTTCAATGATGACCCAAATGAAGCTCGGCTAAGCCAAGTGGCCGCAAGCCTTGCTAAGTTTCATCTGGCTTCCGCTCAGGTGAATTTAGGCTTCGAAAGGTCGAAGAATCTACAAGCACGGCACGAGGCAATGGCCTCTTCGGCTTCGTTGCTTGACGCGCTTAGTCGTTGCTCGAAATCCGGTTTGCCAGATTATATTTATCGATTGCGGGCGTTGGTATTAGGGTTGGGGAGTTCGTACATCCAGCGAATCCGCGCGAATCTGGAACCAATGCGGGAAATTGTTTTTCCCGTCCAGCCAGTGGTTCGCGATATTTGGCATGACCATCTGATTTTTCGCGGGGATGAATTATCAGGGTTGGTAGATTTTGGCGCAATGCAAATGGACAGTGTCGCTTGCGATCTTTCACGGGCACTGGGAAGCATTGTTAAGGAAGATAAATCACGTTGGGAATACGCAATCAATGTTTACTCTCAATCCCGTCCGTTAACCCAGCAGGAAATCGATCTAATCTATATTCTCGATCAACCCTCAGCCTTTCTCGGAGCTTTAAATTGGTTGAACTGGATTCTGATTGAGGAACGGGTGTTCGAATCAGAGGCGGATGTGAAGGTGCGGATCATGGATTTGACCAGCAGGCTCGAAGCATCGATTTGAAGGATAGCCGCGAGGGGTTAGTTGGTTTCGGGAGCGATCTGATCACGGAGTTTTCTTCGCATGACTTTGCCAGATGCAGTTCTTGGCATTGCCGAGACCGGTTCGACAGAGTGGACTTTGAATAGCGGATTGAGCTCAGTTTTTAACGCCTGGTTCATCGTCTTCTGGAGTTGGCTCGCGTCTGTTTCGCGGCCGAGGACTGCAAATATAATTAATTGATCAGGTCCCTCTAAAGGAGAGTAAGAGACGGCTGCTGATTCGATGACAGGTTCGACTTGATTGAGAACCCGTTCTATTTCCGCGGAACTTATCTTGATTCCTCCAAGATTCATGGTGTCGTCCGCCCGCCCGCCCGCTTCGAATACTGGGCCGTTGGCCGTTGGGAATTTTCGAAAATAGTCTCCGTGACGTCGCAGTTGCGGAATGTCCTTCAGTTTTGGAGTTTGGGCGTAGTAAGTTTCAAAGTGGTCCCGGTTGATCAAACGATCACTTAAGCCAATCGAGGGCGGTATCAGAAAAACCTCGCCCTGTTCACTGACTTGATGGTCGATTGGATCAAGTAGCAGGAAATTTAGACCAACCGCAGGCGAATTGAAGGCTGCGGGGATGTTTGGCAGGATGTTAACGGAAGAAACATAGCCGCCGCCAATTTCCGTGCCTCCACAGTACTCAATCACCGGCTTGATATTAGCTAGCGCCGATAGAAAAACCATGGTGTTTGCCTGAGAGCTCTCTCCGGTAGAACTAAAGCACTTGATGTTCGACCAATCGAGGTCGTTCATGCATCCGCTGGCTTCCCATGCTTTAACAATTGTCGGTACGACTCCCAACATGGTGACTTCAGTTTCTTGAATAAACGTTCCAAACTCGCTGCCGGTAGGGGCATCTTCGAAGAGGGCAATGGTGGCTTTGTTCATAAGGCTGGCGAAAATCAACCAGGGCCCCATCATCCAGCCAAGATTTGTGGGCCAGGCACACACGTCTCCGGGTTGAATGTTTTGGTGGCAGAAACCATCGACAGCGCATTTGATCGGAGTCGTATGATTCCAGGGGATCGCCTTGGGTTCTCCGGTGGTTCCACTGGAGAAGAGAATATTTATCGTGTCACCGCTGGCACAGTCCACCGAATCGAATTCGGATTCCGCGGCGAGAAAATCTATCCACGAAATATCTTGCGAGCGAAGTTTGCAATCGAGATTTACCTCAGCGTTTAGCACAATGGCTGGGATATCGGTGGAGGTGGCAACTTTTGAATAAAGCGGTAGTTTTTTTCCGGCGCGTTTTTGATGGTCATAGGTGAATACAAATTTTGCATTAGAAATTGTCAAACGAGTCGAAATTTCCGGAGCGGCGAAGCTGTCAGCAATGGAGACGACTGAGCATCCAGCGAGAATAATCCCGAGGTAAATAGCAACCGACCACGCCGTCATCGGCATCACAACTGCGATGGCTTCTCCGGGTTCACAGCCAGCTTTGACCAGGCTGTTGGCGACACGATTGGCTCTTGCTCTTAGCTCTTGATAGGTTTGACGCTGAATCGGATGCCCTGGTTTTTGAAAGAGGATAGCAACATCTGTGGGCGGTGCTAAAAAACAACTTTCAACAATGTTGAGCCTGGCCTGATCAAGCCAAATCGCGTTGGCAGTTCCTTTTTCGTCGTTGAGGACGTTTTCAGGTTCCTGGTTAAATTTCACTCCCACTTTTTCGATGGCGCCGGTCCAGAAGGCAACTCGAGAAGAAGCGGTCCATTGATGGAATTCAGCAAATTCTGCCATTCCCAGTTCGCGCATCCATTGGTGAAGGTTGGACTTTTCAAGATCCTTATTGTTGGGAAACCAGATGGGCGTTAATGGGTCATCAGGTTGAAATTGATCTCGGCATCTTTCCCAAAGATCAATGTATGTATCGGGCGCGACGGGAGGTTGGATCCGGCGAGCTTGTTTCAGTAACTCCGGCCAACGCGAGCGGAAGTCGAGACGATTCTTAACCGAAGATTCTATCTCTAAGACGAGGCTCGAGGTGGGTGAATTGGGAGAAGAGGATTGTGCCATGGGAGCGCCTAAAAAACCGAATGATTTAGGCACTATTCTAAAATGAAGCCCCGCCCGCGACCACACGGGGTAAACCCGTGGATCGTCTTGGCTTGGTTCGATTGGCGAGGCCGGCGCACGAGGCGCGGACTTTTAGGCGAGTTCCAAGTAATTTCCTTTTCTGTGAGCTCTGTTTATTTCACTCGTGGAATTTTTCTTCCGGGAGTCCACGACGCATTCGCTGCATCAAGCTGTTTGTTGAGCTTGGGGATTTCAATATTCACAATTTTTTCAAGCGCTTTGGAAGCTTTTTGGAATTGTTTTAAAGCGATTTCGTATTGGCGTTTGTGGGTTCCGGTAGGCCCTTCTGTACTCCCCATGGCGCCAAACATCATCGTCCTGACCCGACGGCTAATCCCCGGTGCGGCAGGTTCGTTCCGTTGTGGCTTCGTGGGGTCGCCCTCGAACTGCTCCATTACATCCATCAGCTGTAATTTAACCTCGCGCACATCATTTAAAAGTGCTGCATCGAGTTCGAGGGAACTGGAAATGACGCGTTCAATCGCATCGAGCGTTTCTTGTGCGTTAGCTGCAATTTGGCTTGCACCTTGAAGGGATTTGGAAAGAGATTGTGCTTTCTTTACAAATTTGAGGATTGCTTCGCGATCGGGGCCACTGGTTTGGCCGTAGAGAAGTGGTTCAATTTCAAATTCCGTCGCAGCGACTAATTCAGTCGTTTTACCGTTGACCGTTTGGGTAATATCTACCGTGTATTGCCCAGGAATTGCCAGCATCCCGCGGCTATCGCCACCGTAACGAAGATCCCAATTGGTACGATGCGTACCGCTAGAAGTGCTACCTCTAAGACGACGAACTAAGGTACCTTTATTGTCGCGAATGTTTAGCTCTACCCGCGGCGCGGTTTCTCGGTCTTCCTCTTTGAACCGCTCCCAACTTGGATAGGGAGTGTCTTTGCCGGCGGCTGCCAGTTTGCGGTCCTTTGAGGTGCGTTCTGACTTTTTGGTCTTCAGGGAATCTTTTAGATGATAGGTGATGGCTACGCCGTAAGCAGGGTTAGGGGCAGTGAAGAAATTAGAACCCTGGAAAGCGCGTCTGCCACCGGCTAGAGGTGACGACACTCCATAAATCAAACCCTTGCGGATTGGCATAACCGCGTTCTTCTTGGCTAACTCAGCGTCGATATGCCGCATCGGTGAATAGTCATCGAGAACATAAAACCCACGACCGAATGATGCCAGAACTAAGTCGTTTTCATCACGTTGGATTTCAATATCTCGGATCGCGACTGTCGGAAGCCCTGATCCAAGTTTTAACCACTTTTTTCCTCCGTCGATGGTGGTGAAGCAACCAAATTCAGTGCCGCAAAAAAGAAGCTCTGCTTTTTCGTGATCTTGTTTAAGCGTATAGACGCTCCCTCGCTCGGGGAGATTGCTGGTGATATTTTCCCAGGTGTTCCCACGATCTGTCGATTTTACAACATACGGTTGGAAGTCTCCGCGTTTGTGATTGTTGATCGCGACGTAAACTGTATCTGCGTCGTGCAAGTCAGCTTCGATATCGTTGATATAACCAAATTCCGGAATCGCTAATGATCCAAATGTACTGACGCCCCGCCAATTTTTACCTCCGTCTTCTGTAATTTGAACCATTCCGTCATCGGTGCCGACATAAATCAGGCCTTCAGCAAGAGGGGATTCACTAACGCTTACGATTGTTCCGTACTGAGAGGTAGACGCATTTTTGGCGACTGCATCTGGTCCCCAGACACGACCCATGACCTTGAGTTGATTGCGGTCGAGGTTTCGCGATAGATCTGGACTGATCGCCTCCCAACTATCTCCCCGATTGTTGCTGGCGAAGAGGATTTGTGATCCGTAATAGATGCGTTCGTGGTTGTGCGGCGAGATCAATAAAGCTGAATCCCAGTTCCAACGGAGTGGGGGAGTTTCAATTTCGGGTTGAGGTTTGATATCAACGCGTTCACCGGTCTTGCGGTTGAAGCGGACCAGTCCACCGTATTGCCATTGTGAGTAAATTGTGTCGGGGTCTTCCGGATCGACCGCTGGATCAAATCCATCCCCGAAAACAGTAATGAACCAATCACTGTTTCTAATGCCGTGTGAGTTGTTGGTTCGCGACGGTCCACCTTGGGTAGCGTTGTCCTGGGTTCCACCGTAAATGTAATAAAACGGTTTTTCATTGGAGACAGCGACTTTATAAAATTGAGTGATCGGTAAATTGGATTTGAAATCGTAGGTCTTACCGCGATCCCAGGTTTCGTAAACACCACCGTCGCAGCCAAGAATCAAGTGATCAGGGTCGGCGGGGTCGATGACCAATGCATGGTTGTCAACATGTTTGTCTGCTTCACCTAAACGGTTAAATGTCTTTCCACCGTCTTCTGAAACCATATTGTAAGTATCGAGTGAATAGACCCGGTCGAACTGGTGCGGGCAAGCAACGATCTCCTGATAATATTGTGGGCTTGAGGAAAGGTAGCTGCTCATTTTTGACCACGACTCCCCCTTGTTGCTGCTGCGGTAGAAACCGCCGCCATCGGCCGCCTCGACAATGGCATATAAGATTTCTGAATTAATTGGTGAAACGGCCAGGCCAATTCGTCCTTTGTCACCGCCTGGCAGTCCACGATTGATGGACTTCCAAGTTTCGCCGCCGTCGGTTGATTTATAAACTCCCGACTCGGGGCCCCCGTCGATTAGAACCCAAGTGTGACGTCGCCGTTGGTAAGCAGATGCATACATAATGTCTGGATTGTTGGGATCCATATGGACTTCGTTGACACCTGTGTTTTCACTGATTTCGAGAACTTTGTTCCAAGTCTTACCTCCATCAGTCGTTTTGTAGAGTCCTCGATCACCTCCTTCTTTCCAGAGAGGACCCTGGGCAGCGACAAACACAACCTTCGAATCTTCAGGATGGACGATTATCTTTCCGATGTGTTCACTAGTTTCCAATCCAACTTTTTTGAAGCTTGCACCGCCATCGGTTGATTTATAAAGCCCATCGCCATAGCCGACACTTCTTTGAGAATTGTTCTCTCCGGTACCGACCCACAACGTAAAGCGATCATTTGGATCTAACGCGAGGCATCCGATCGAATAACTTCCTTGGCCATCAAAAATTGGTTTCCACGTGACTCCAGCGTTTGTGGTTTTCCAGACGCCACCACTGCACGCGGCCACATACCAGGTGCTCCGCTTTACCGGGTCAACAACGATGTCTCCGATTCGCCCTGACATGAGAGCCGGGCCAATGCCCCGGAATCTGAGGGAAGAGAATAAACTGGAGTTGATTGCCGGCGACTCGTCTTTCGGTTGGTCGGAATCTTGGCCGAGTAAGACAGAATTAATTCCGATGGTAAAAAACAACACGAGTGTAAGAGGAAGGGCAAAGCACCGTCGAGACATGGTAAACTCCGAAGCAGAACAAGGCGTAAATTTGGTATCAATTTGCAATTTGAAAGAATCAATCAGGCACGTAGCCAGAGAGACAAGTTTAGTCGCGCCCTGAGGGAAAATGAACTAAATGTTCATGTTTTGATGTCGGTTCTGTGTAATAACTCGCTGTAATTGTCCGGTGAGGAGGGTGATCGGAAATCGACCATCCAATCCAATCGAAAATGGAGGTTTGAAGATGCCGAAAACTGGGTATTCCTACTTTCTAAATCTGCAAAAGCAAGCCAATAGCCTAGCCCAAGAAGCGAGAACCGATCAGAGTCCGCTCGTGCTAGGGTTGTTTTCGCACAAGACGACCTTGGCGAGATCTTGGAGGAGGCGTTCCCCAGCCGTGGGTTTCGGGCGGAAGTTCTTCGTTTCCGCCAGTTGAGTCGTCCCCGAGAGACTGCAAGAACTCTAATACCAGCTTTCGGTCGAATGGTGTCAGTCTTTGATATTTGTCGACTGAACTTGCGGCCTCTCCGCCATGGACAAGAATTGCATCATGAAAGGAATCAGCTCGACCGTCATGCATGTAAGGAGCGGAAAGCGCCGCGCCCCAGAGTGGTGGTGTTTGCCAACGCTGAGGGTTTTGTATCTCGAACTCGGCTTTGCTGCGACCGTAAACAGGAGAATGTGCAGGAGAATGTGTTTTTTTTCTGATCGAATGTGATGCATCTGCTAATTCAGGTCCCATGTCGTGAAGTAGGAAGTCACTAAATACATTTTTCGCGATACCGACGGTTTGGACGTGGCAGTTCGCGCAGCCAATCGTGTGAAATTGTTCCTGTCCTTTTTGGAGTAACTGTAATTCGCTATGGGTCTTAGAACGTCTGATGGGCTTGGGGTCTAATGAGTTAACAAACTCAACCAGTTCTTTTATTTGAGATTTTGAGATGTCATGGCTTTTTTGAATCGAGTAGCGAGATTTGGAAAATGGCAATCTGGCTTGTGGGTGGTCAACATTAGACAGTCCAAGTTCGATTGCGCATGCTTGAGCGGTGAATTTCGCAACAGAAGATTGTTCTCCTCGCCAGCCAAATTTTCCAATTTCTCCATCGGCAGAAATGGATGCTACGCCTTTGACGGGACCGTCTGTTTTCTTTTGAGCAGATTCTAGCGCTAGAATGTCTTGGTCTGAAATCATGTCAATAATGCCGACTCCGAATAACGACGGCGTATTGCGGCGGGAGATTTGGATGGTGTAGCGATCTTTGGCCGACCCTTTTTTGACCCGGTGGATTGGTGTCTCAAAAAGTAATCGTCCCCGCTCTTCTACTAGTTTTCTGTTGCTTTCAAAGCCAGTGGCTTTGGTGACGCTTTTGAATTCGAAAATGTCCTTAAGCCAGCGGCCGTAGGCTTCATTTTGAACGCTCGACCTGTGTAGGATAACGGAGTTCTGAAATTCAAAATCCGGATGAAGTTTCACTGCCTGTTTGAATAGCATTTCAAGTGCGATTTGATCGAGCCGGAAATTTCTTCGGCTATCCTGCCGTGGAAGAACGGTCAGGATTTGCACGTTCGCGATATTATCTCCGCTGCCACCAATTCCACCTTGATTGTGACAAGCGACGCAGGAAATTCCATTGAACATCGGCCCGAGGCCATCCGCGCTATTAGATTTATCGGTCTGATTGGGTTTCCAGACTTTTTTAAACAGATCTTCACCGGGGCGGTTGTGTTCTTCGTCCTGAAAAATTCGACCTTCTGTAGTAGCGGTTTGCGAGATTAGAACCAAACCGAATAGAACGCCTCGCAATAAATTACCGCGCGATTTAATTGACATCTTCGAATCCCATCAGCATGTTGCCCCAAACTGATTCGGTGAAATATTAGGGGCCTCCATGGAAAAGGCAAATTGTTTTAGCCCAAACTGGAAGACATTGGCGTGCTAGTAGTCGAGAAGCTATCTAACGAATACGAAAAAAGCCCGCAAAACCAAAGTTTTACGGGCTTAAACGAGGGGTGAGTAAGGGGACTTGAACCCCCAGCCTCTGGAATCACAATCCAGCGCTCTAACCAATTGAGCTATACCCACCATGGATGCTGCGATTCGCTGCACGCGATCACAGAGGCGAAATTTTAAGCTGAGGTCGTTCGATGGTCAACGCGTTTTTTCGCCTCAACGCCGATTTTAAGGTTAGTACGGGAATTGATCGGTAATTTGTTCGTCTGATAATTCGACGAGAAACTTCCCAAGCCTTTCGACCAATACATCCATCATTTTTTGTCCCTTTTCCTCCGTAGCCGCATGTGGGTCGGCGGCTCCGGAGTTTTGCGTGAGAAGATGCCAGGGCCTGGTAATGGAAACCCAGCCACGATTCAGGGCTTCGAGTTTTGCATCCCTCGTCGATCCATCGTCCGCATTTAAAGTACCATCTGGATTTTTCGCGACTAATTCGGGAAAAAATGCGAGCCCAAATGACGTTTCCATTTCACCTGCATGGTCTTCCGGTTTCTCAAAAATGTCGAAATAGACATCCTCTAATGCTTGGTACCAATTGCATAAAAAAACGTGAGCTTCATTTTTTCCAGACAACTCTCTCAGGAGCGGTTTAAAACCGTTTCCTCCGTGACTATTAAGCAAGACAATTTTTTTAATGCCATCGTTTAACAGAGAGTCAACAATGTCTCGAATAACCATGTGGAGGGTTGATGGATTGAGATTGATCGCGAGAGGAAACTCACGGAGATTCGTTTCGGTTCCGAAGGGAATGGTGGGTAATAAAACAACTTTGGCACCGGCGAGGTGAGCCGCTTCGCAGATTTTATCTCCGACGATTGATGCTTCGAATAGATCGGTGCCATACGGAAGGTGAAGGTTATGGGGTTCGGTAGCACCCAACGGAAGTACTGCAACTTCATATTTTTGGTTTTTGACATGACCATAGTTGTTGTCAGCAAGCTTCCAAGGTTTCATCGGTGAAGTCCTGTTTGAAGAGAGTATGTATCAAAAATGTAAAATGGAAACTTGATCTTTTACGGAAGGGCAGGGCGTTACTGAATGATGTTTAGATTGGGCAGTTCTTTTTTCAGAAGCTTAATACCGTCTTCAGTGATCCGTGTGCGGGTCAGGTTAAGTGACTTCAGTTGCCTGGCTTTGGTGAGGTCAGGTAAATCGCGATTGCTGACAGACGAGCCACTCAAATCAACTTCGCTAAGGTTCGGTAGCGAGGAAATGCCGGTCAATGCTCCCTCCTCTAGTTGGCAGCCATTGAGAAAAAGTTGACTCAATTGACCGCATTGTTTTAGTTTTGAAAAGCAACCGCCGGGTAACCTGCTTCCCGAAAGGTCAAGCCAGCTAAGTTTGGTACATTTACCAATCGCCTCAAAGTCATCGAGATTTAAATTGACGCCTGGCAGCGAGAGTTCTGTTTTTAAATCGGGGCGAATTAAAAACCGGGTAATCTCAGAGGGTTGAATTTTTAGAAAATCTACGTACTGTTCATCGAGTTCTAAAAAAGTCTTTCCAATTTCAGATTGAAAGCGTCCTGGTTTGACTTTCCCTTGGTACATGATTTTTAAAAATTGATTGAGTTTTGGTTGGAGTGTTCCGCGTTCACTATTCATCAGGAATTCTGCGAGTCCTGCTGATTCAGAATAGATTTTCACCAAATCGTTTCGTTGCTGCAGTTGCACGCGTCCCAGATCAGAGAGCTCTTTTGAAGGGATAAAGTAATTTTCTAAAAAACGACGAAGCCGAGCGTATTGCATTCGCCGGGAGTCAAAGCCCCCGAGCGTATAGAACTCTCCAAAGAGATGTTGGTTTTTTGTGGTTGATTCGGCGTAGGTTGCGATTCCTTCGTCGAGCCAGATAAATTGGTTCTCAAACGCTTTTTGATTGGTGGCGCGGCCTGATTCTCGGAATAGTTGGTGTGTCAATTCATGTCGCCAGGTGTCCTCCGACGTTTTATCACCGTCATAGAAAAACGAAATTTCCGCTTTGCTGTCGTAGTAGCCAGTGGAGACCTCAACGCCTGGCACCAAGGGGCTGAGTTGTTGCAAGTAGGAGTTGCGATCTTTGAAAAATAGAATGCGATATCTCCGGCGTGAGCGAGATGCGGTACCCCTGCCGTCAATCCAGCGTTTTACGGCATCTGAACTCCCCCAGTAGCCGTAAAAAACTTGTCGCCAAATCAAATAGGTTTGTTCAAGTTCCTTGGCTAGGTAGGCGATTCGAGCCTCTTCAGCGTTGGATTCGATTTCAAAATGAGGAGTCAGAACTCGGACGTAACTTCTGGCAGGCCATTGTACAAAGTCATGGGGGCGAGTTGCAGGTTTGGCACGTAGAGAATCAGGCGCGACATTCCAGCCTTCTTTTTGTCGCTTATGCCCGAGGATTTTCCGAGTGACTACATGGTCACGATCGTAAAATAAAACTTCATTCAGTAACTGATAGGCATAACTGCCCGCGCCTTGGTCCCCCGCAATTTTTGCCAGGGCGAAAATGCGACTGCCGTGATCGACCGACGCTCGATTGATTTGATCAAGCCATTCTGGAGGGCCTCCGGTTGAGAGAATTGGCATCGATTGCTTAGAAGGGAGGAAGATATACTGACGACGAGGGTCGCGATCGGTGAACAACGACAGAGTAGTCTGCGCGAGTTTCGGTTGGCCGTTGGCATCGCACCATTGCGAGATCCGCTTGAGATCGTTTAAGAACTCATTCTCCAGTGCAATACGTTCACCCCGCCAGTCGGTCGCTGCACCATCCTTTGATGTAGACTGCGCCAAGGTCTCTCCCGAGATGCCAAGTAAGCAAATGAGAATACCTGAGATCAACCGAAGCCAAATTGTCCGGGACCATTTTAGAGGTATTCTTTTATTCGCGGGCATCAATGTCATCCCTCTTGAAATTCAGTAACGTCATTATGTCGGAGTAATGTTTACTTTCGGATTTGCAACTAAAGAAGTTCATCAAGCTCATCAACGAGAGTGCCAAAACGTTGTAATGCAGTATCAACCGGTTCCGGACTCTCCAGATCGACGCCTGCGTCACGAAGCAGATCCAGTGGATATTTGGAACAACCACCTTTGAGGAAGCTCAAGTAATCATTCAGCTCAGATTCACCACCGTTGAGTACGCGCTGACTAAGGGCGATGGCTGCCGACAGACCGGTCGCATACTTGTAAACATAAAATGCGCGGTAGAAGTGCGGAATTCTCATGCATTCCAACGGCAGTTCGGGATCGATAGAAAAATCCGGTCCAAAGTAATCAGCTAGTAGTTTCCCGTAGGTTGTCTTGAGAGACTCGACAGTGAGTGGTTCTCCTGCCTCTGCCATCGCGTGAGTAATTTTTTCAAATTCGGCAAACATGGTTTGACGAATAATTGTTCCCCGAATTCCGTCGATTTCGTTATTAATTAAATAGGCACGTAGTCGATCGTCGCCCGCGTTGTCGAGCATATGTTTGGTAAGCAACTGTTCGTTAAATGTACTGGCAACCTCTGCTACAAAAATTGTGTAATTGTAATATTCATAAGGCTGGTTTTTGATGGAATAATGCGAGTGCATGGAATGCCCCGCTTCATGCGTCAGTGTAAATACATCGTTGAGTACCACTGGTTTGTAATTCATCATGATGTACGGGATGCCATCATAAGTCCCGTAGCTAAATGCTCCGGATTGTTTTCCTGCATTGGGGTATCGATCGCACCAACGCCCCGAGAGGCCGGCGCGGAGCGTCGAGCAATATTCGGATCCGAGTGGGGCGAGCGAATCGCAGACAACATCAACAGCTTGATCCCAAGTGTGGTGAACTTCGATGTCGCTCAGAATTGGGACGTATGTGTCGTAATGATGGATTTCGTTGAGTCCCATTTTCCGTTTGCGAAGGTCATAATATTTATGGAGCGACGGTAGATGATTGTGCACCGACGCGATCAGACTGTCGTAGACGGTTGCTGGAATGTTATCAGCGTAGAGTGCTTGATCCAGTGCGCTGGGATAACCCCGCGCGCGCGCGTAGTAAATATCTTTCTGGATGGAACCTGAGAGCGTTGCCGCTAATGTATTTTCGTGGGCAGTAAATTGTTCGTAAAATTGATGGAAAGCGGTTTTTCGAACTTCCCGGTCTGGCGAAATTAAGAACTGAGAAAATGTGCTCGGAGACAGTTCAATCGATTCACCTTTCTCGTTGGTTACATTGCCAAACTTGAGATCTGCATCGTGAAGCTGGCCGAAGATTTTGGAAGTTGCCCCCGCCATCTCTCCCTGCATTGCTAAGAGCTGCTCTTCCTTTTCTCCGAGAGTAAATTTTTTGTATCGTGTTAGTCTTTCCAGTGCCAATCCAAAAAGTTGGAGCGAGGGTGATTCGATGAACTGGATTAGTTGCTCATCGGGGATTGCCAGAATTTCAGGGCGAATGAAACTTGCTGCTTCACCTGCCCGAGTAGCAATATTTTGAAACTGGCCCATCATTCGCTGGTAAGTGCTGTCGGTTTGGTTCTCAACTGTCTTGAGGTACGCATAGTTTCCCAATCGTTCGGCAGCGCGTTCGACAAGACTGTCAAATTCCAGGCAGGCTGCAAGAGATTCAGCGCTGCTGCCGAGAGTTCCTCGAAATTTTTCGTAGCCTTGTATTTGTATTTCAATTTCTTCGAAGGCAGTTTGCCATTGGGCATCGTCGGCAAATAACCGAGTTAGATCCCAGGTGTCCGATTCTTTGACTTCGCTTCGTTCAGGTAATCGGATGACGGTCTCAGCTGACATTAGTATTCCTAGGTTGATTGGTTTGGACTTCGAAGGACTCGAATTATACGACAGCTCAGGCTGAGGAGGGAGGTCAAGTTGTGACTCGGAATCGGCACAGAAATTGAAATGGTTTCGATGTCGTGGAGGCGATTGTCGAGGCTAAGGGGATAAAGGCGACTGTTAATAAAACCTGAAAACAGAAAGTTCCTCCCTAGCAGCGGAAATTGGCAGATTTATGGGTGAATTTTATCGCAATTTCCTACCAAATTGTAATTGGCTTCGCTAGAAACGTAATCGGGATCGTTCAAGCCGCGTTTGATCAATCACTTCCAAATCTGATTTCTGATACTTGAGAAAGGTACAGTATGGCAACCCACGAGGAACAAATTGAAATATTAACCAAAAAGCTCAGCGAGCTCGAAAACGAAAGTAGGCGAATTCTAAACGCGCTGAGGTGGGCCACAAAAGTTCGCATGATTCTGTTTGCGGGCTTGTTAGTGTTTGCGGTCGGTGCCGTGTTCAAATTCACCGGATTGTATAACGAGATCAAAAATCAGCGGATCGTTGAGGTGCAACGAATCATTCAAGAAGAGCCGGAGAAATTTGCTGAGCCTTTGACGAAACAGCTCGTTCAGTTGATGGAAGAGCAGGGGCCGTACGTCATGGAAGTATTCCGTGAGCAAGCTGAAAAAGACTCTAACGCCTACATGGACGCGTTTGATGTGGAGCGTGAGCAGTTAATTGCGAACGTTGAAGAAAAGCTCAAGGTCAAATTGGCCGCCTCCTATGAAGAGTTGCTTTCTAAGCAAGAGACACTGTTGGTGAAACAGTATCCAGTTCTTGAGGACCCGGAGAAGCTTAAGCAAGTTCGGGGCAACGTAGAAAAGATTTACGAAAATATTGGTGATCGTTATTATTTGAATTTTCTTCAAGAGCAAATCGAAATCCTGGCTGATCGATTGGAGAGTTTTCCAATTGCAGAATCTGAGCAAGGAAACATCCCTGTCAGTGAACAAATTCTTGCAGAGATGCTCGAGTTAGTGCGCCTGATGTTGATCCATTCGGAAAACTATCAGATGCCGGTCAAAGAGAATGTCTCGACAGCGACCGGGGCATCTCAAGCGACTCCAGAAGCCAAGGCCTCCGAGGCTGGCAAACCGAAAAAGTTGCCTTCCAAGCCCGAGCCGACAGCCGATGATTCAGACGGTGAAGTTGATGAGACACCGGAAAAAGATAATTGATCTGAGTCCAAGGCCGCTGTTAGGAATTTAAAACTTACATTACAGACGAGAGTTAAAATGACAAATACTTCCCATGTAGAAGAGAGAATTGATCATCTAGTCAAAGAGCTTGCTGGTAAGCGTCGGATTACATCACTGGGTACTAACCTTTCCTTGTTAGTCGGGTTGATATCGCTCGCCTTGCTTTGCGTGTACTTTGGATATGGCTATTTCATGCTTGATGAGTTAACACGACCGGAAACCGTGGTGGGTTCGGCCAAAGCCTACCTCGAGGATAATTCCCCGCGGGCGATGGAAATTGCTGCAACAGAAGTTAGGAATTCAGCGCCAGTGTGGGCAGATCAGGCGAGCCAGGAATTCATTGCCAGTATGCCGACGGTTCGCGAACAGGCTGAAGTGGCCTTAATGTCTTACATTGATGAACAGCTTGCAGAAACTCAAAAGCTAACAAGTGAAGGTTTTGAGGACATGATGGATAAGCATCAAGCTGATTTTGCTGATGCGATTAACATGATGGTTGCGGAGGGGGACAGTTCAGGATTTACCGAAAAGGTGATGCCATTGATCGAAGAAGCCTACGCTCCGGAGATGAAAGAAAGTGTTCTCAATACCCTTGGCATTTTGCAGGAGATCAATCGCAGAATGGAGAAACTGGCTGCGGGAAAAGACCTGAATGAAATCGAGTTGCAGCAGAGTAAGATATTAGGGCTTACTCGGCTGTTGCGTGAGTAATCATGGTTGGGTGGCGTTTTTGTTAACTATCATTTGATTTGGTGATTTCTTAACTTAGCTGAACTAAGTTTTTGTAATCTTCTGCCACGAATAAACTCCCTTCCGTCGTTGACTGTGGGGAGTTTTTTTCAATTGTCCGGGCGAGTTGTGCGGCTGTTTCCGGGGTTGCTTCAGAACTTAAAAATTGACCGAAGGCAGTGGTGATTTTGGAAACTTGCTCCGGAGTTTGGTGAACGAATTCAAGCCGGAAGTCTGCGATTCCAGCGGCTCGCCAGGCAATAATCGCATGTGGATTTGTCTGAGCTTCTGCGCCAAAGATAGTGTTTCGACAGCCAACGTCGGCCATCACCGGGTGTGCGCGTCCTTGTGAATCGCGTACGGCAATTTGATGTTTTTCACAAGGATGGCCACAGTTTGTATTGTCCGTGCCTTCGGAAAGGAATCGGCAAAAAACACAGTGCTCCATATGAAAAACGGGCAAATGAGAATAGGCAATGGCTTCGATTTTCGAGGGTGGAACTCTTTCGGTTAACTCTTTAATTTGCTCAGAATTTAAATCGTATCCAGGGGTAATCCGAGAAACTCCCAGGTTAAGTAACGTCCAGGCGGTGATCGAGTTTGCAGCGTTAAGGCTGAAATCGCCGATCAACTGCGGGCGAGCGGTTTGGTCTTTGCCGGTCGTTTGAATGAGATCGTAGAGCAACCCACCCGAGCGAACCAGGATGTCACAGTTCAGCGATAACAGAAAACGAATGATCTTCTGCTCACTTGGTTTGAGAATCCGCGGGCTGGCAACGCGCGGCTGAATTCCTGCTTCCTTGATTTTTTCAACAGACGGTCGAAGACCGTAAAGTTCAAGGTAATCCAGCGTAATTGAACTGGCCAAGTCGGGTGTGGAATTCTTTAGCTGCAGTAGGGAGTCAATCGCAGCGTCTAATTGAAGAGGCGAGCGCACTAGTACATGCAAAGTGGTTGGTTGAGGACGAGCGTCGTCGATTACTTTAGAACGCGCTTCATGCATTTCAGCCATTGTGGAAGCGACCATTGGAGTTGCAGGGATTGGTACAATCTTGCCACTCTCTTCAAAAAGCTGGTCAACCATTTGGCGACGAGCCAGATTGAGTTCGCTGGTTGGCACAAAAACATCTTCCTCTGTTAGCAACTTAATGTCTTTGAGGTGAAATGGAGTGCCTCCGAGTCGGCCGAGTTTTTCGTGGAGGATTTCCAAATCCAAAGCCCTTTTCTTGGCTGGTTGAAGGGGGCTGTCACCAACGTATTGGGCGCTTCGCCCGGTTTCGTTGAAGGCGGTGATTGAAATTGGATCGCCAACTTTTGCCGTGACCTCAAAGGAAATTTCCCGTGTGAAAACAGGAACTTCGGTGCGAGTCAACGGCTTGAGGCTTTTGACGAGTTGCGGATCACGGGTTCGCCAAACAAGGTCTCCCACCCGAATTCTAGAGAAATCAATGTCATGGTGACCAAACTCCAATTCAACAATGGAGTCATCTCTGAGTCGTACCTCGTAGACATGTCCCCCTTCTTCAGGTTCGTCCGGGCTCCGCCAGTCTGCCGCATCAAAAACGAGTCCGTCGCCGCGTTTTACGTGGTGTTGGGTGCGAATTTCGACATGGGAGTTTGAAACCGAAGTGACTTCGCCGAGATGAATACCACGATGTCTCGGTGCGCGACCATTAACGACGGTTTGGTGATTGGTTCCAGAGATAAAGTGTGGTCCTAAACCCCGAGAGTAAATTTGCTCGATTTCCAGTCTTTGGTCTTCGTCGATGGATACCGGTAGTTGATGGATCGCAAGATCGATGGCTTCGCGGTAGGCCCGGGTGGTTAATCCAACGTATTCCGAATCTTTATAACGCCCCTCGATTTTCACGCATGCGATTCCCACTGCAAGTAGTTCTGGAATTTGATCCAGGGCGAACAAATCACCGGGAGAGAGTAGGTAGCGAAAAGCTCCAAGGTCCCGTTCTTCACCGTCAACGATAAGATCATAAGAAAATCGGCACGCCTGGGCGCACTTGCCGCGATTGGCGCTTCTCCCCCCCCAGGCCTCGCTACTGAAGCATTGCCCCGAGTAAGAGACGCA